>CAMAYX010000023.1 GCA_945862405.1 Legionella genomosp. 1 | reverse complement strand
ACTGACTTACTTATTTCCTACTATCGCACTCCTTCTTCTCAGAGCGCCCACACAGTTTGTCTCTAATTTCTTAATGATCTCGCCCCGTAGGCAGTGGTGCGTATTCTACTCATCCCTGTTCCTTTGTCAATCTCTTTTTCCCTTTTTTTCAGGCAAATTTTGATTTTTGTTCTAAGTGGTATATTCAACTATTAGGCTTCGCCTGGGGAATGATTCCCCGCAATCGGTTAGGGAGAGAAGTATGCCTCTCTCCCAGACAACCCCATGTTGTTTTGTGCCAACAGAAGCGGGGAATGCATTTACATTCAGATTGAATAGTAATCTGCAAAACTAGACTATTCTTTTGAAGAGTTGGATATTGTTTGTAACCAACTGCATTATGTCATATTTTATGGATAAAGTTCACACAGCAAGGACATCACTATGCATTTTCCAAAACTTAAGCTTTTAGTCTGTAGTTTACCTATATTATTAAGCATTCATCAGAATGCTTTTGCTGCCAATCCCGGGAAAGTGGCTCGCTTGAGCTTTGTCCAAGGAAACGTCAGTATTTTTCCCGCCGGTACTAAGAAATGGGTTAAATCAACTTTAAATCGTCCTTATATTATAGGTGATAGGATTTGGGCGGCAGCTAATACGAAAGCTGAATTACAGCTGACCAATGGAGTTGTACGAATAGCCCCTGAAACCAGCCTAAAAATATTGAACCTAAACCAACAGATAAGCCAACTTCAACTATCTAAAGGCTCATTGGCTTTACAAATTTGGTCGCTTAAACCAAAGCAAACCTATGAGGTGGATACTCCCAACTTAGCCTTTGTTGTGAAAACACCTAGCGCATATCGTGTTGATGTCGATACAAAAACCGCCACTACTAGGGTTAGCGTTTTAGATGGAACCGGTACTGTTTTTGGACAAAAATCAAGTTATCGCATTCAGAAGGGTTATAGCTGTACTTTCACCGGAATGAATCTGCAGAATTACCGTTGTACAAAGCTGCCTAAGGCGGACGCATTTGGAACTTGGGTTATTTCCCGAAATGCACTTCTTGTATATAAAACTACGACGAAATACGTTTCCAGGGAAACTATTGGCTATCAAGACTTGGAAGGTCACGGACAATGGAGGGCGACAAAACAATATGGACGTGTGTGGGTACCCCGAGTCACTTCTAATTGGGCACCCTATCGTGCGGGGCAATGGATTTGGTTAGATGATTGGGGTTGGACCTGGGTAGATGAACAACCTTGGGGATTTGCTCCCTTCCATTATGGCCGATGGGTGTATGTTGAACGAGCTTGGGCGTGGATACCTGGTCCCGTTGCAGTTGAACCCATCTACGCACCTGCGCTAGTTGTTTTTGTGGGTGGTCGAAATCATCACTTGGATCTTGCTAATCATGGTCGCGGCATTGCTTGGTTCCCACTAGGTCCGGGAGAAGTTTATATACCACCTTACCATGTAAATCGAGAGTATTTTATTAATGTAAACTCTAGCAACACTAAGGTTACCAATACTTATATTACAAATGTTTACAACAACCATAATATCAACATCGTTTATCAGAACATCCAAGTTCCTAACGCGGTGACTGCAGTACCTACGAAAGTGTTTGTCTCATCTGCACCTATTTCGAACCAAGTTGTTCAGGTGCCCACTCAAGTAATTGTTGACGCACCGAAAACACCGGTTGCAGCTGTAGTACCTGAGCCCGTTAGTGTACTAGGCGGAGCCGACGCTGTTACCCAAGTTACGCCGCCAGCGGATGCAATTAATACATCGGCAGTAGTTAAAACTGATCCTCCTCCTCCGCCACCACCATTTGACGAAACTCAGAAAATCATAGAAAAGGATCCCGGTGTTCCTCTTTCGGAAACCGAGAGTGATAAATTATCTCCCGGTACTAAGACAGAAGATATCACTGTGGTTAACCCACAACCCGAAACGTCGGAAGCACCAGAGATAAAAATTACGCCTGAAAGTGGAGCTGAAGAAACAACAAGACCAGCGGAGCCAACGCAACCAGCCGCAGAAACAACGCAACCAGCCGCAGAAACAACGCAACCTGCTGCAGAGCCAACGCAACCTGCTGCAGAGCCAACTCAACCAACTGAAGAGCCAATTCAACCAACTGAAGAGCCAACTCAACCAACTGAAGAGCCAACTCAACCAGCTGAAGAGCCAACTCAACCAACTGAAGAGCCAACTCAACCAACTGAAGAGCCAACTCAACCTGCTGAAGAACCAGCTCAACCTGCTGAAGAACCAGCTCAACCTGCTGAAGAGCCAGCTCAACCTGCTGAAGAGCCGACTCAACCAGCAATAGACAATTCGGCTCCAACTGATGTTCCTGAGCAACCGCAAGCAGAACCAGCACCGGCTCAGGCACAACCTGAGCCGAGCATGCCTGAACCAGTTGTTCAACAACCCACTGTGCAAGAGCCTGTCGTTGAACAACATTCAGCTCCTGCTCCAGAGGTGCAGCAAGCGCCACCACCTGAGCCAGCCAATACGCCAGAACCTCCAACTCCAAGCGCAGCTCCTGAAACTGCGCCGGTTACCCCGCCGCCAGCACCGGCACCCGATGTGTCAGCTCCCCCACCAGCGACAGCACCAGCACCAGCACCAGGTGATACCGGAGGACCTAAACCAGAAGAGCAGCAAGGGCAATAAATTTGAATCTCGGTAGCAAGCAGTTGGACATATCTATGCTAAAGCAATGGATCCCGCGGACAAGCCGCGGGACCTTGTAGACCATGTCAAGTGGGCTATAAGAGATGTAGGAAAAGATATGCTCAGGATACAGTTGCAAGCAACCGAGTTACTTTTTTTTATAGATATAGAACGTTAGATCATAGGGATTTTTTTCATCTTTTGGGTGTGCAACTTCACTAACGCATTGCCAATGATTGAAATCCAAGGGAGGGAAAAATGTGTCGGGTTGAAAACGATCATGTATTACCGTTAGGTAAATTCTGTCCGCTATTGGTAGGGTTTGTTTAAATATTTCAGCACCACCAATGATCATAATTTCATTTGCATCTTTTGCAGCATCAAGTGCTTCAGGCAAAGACCTTACTACCATTGCGTCTTGAAGTGCAGTTAAGGTAGTACTGATAACTATATTTAAACGTCCCGGTAGAGCTTTCCCTATGGATGCAAATGTTTTTCTGCCCATAAGGATGGGTTTGCTAAGTGTTATTTCTTTGAAATGTTTTAAATCAGCGGGCAAATGACACAACAATTGATTGTTTTGCCCTAATCCACCATTTTCATCAACTGCAGCAATAAGACTAATGATGCTCATTAGAATTTTTCCTTTCAATCATTGTTATCGCCATTTCAACAGCAGTTAGTAGACTGCCAATTTCCGCCTTGCCGGTTCCTGCTAAATCTAAAGCTGTACCGTGATCCACGGAGGTTCTGATGATAGGTAGGCCCAGAGTAATATTCGCAGCTTTTCCAAACCCAGCATATTTAAGTACCGGTAAACCTTGATCATGATACATTGCAAGAAATGCATCGCAATTTGATTCGTATTGCGTGAACATGGTATCCGCTGGAAAAGGTCCGTAAACAGCGACTCCTTGTTCTTTCAGTTTTAGCAAACTTGGAATAATCGTATCGATTTCTTCTCGGCCAAGATATCCATTTTCACCAGCATGCGGATTAAGACCAGCAACATAAATGCGCGGAGTTTTAATTGCAAAATTATGCTTTAAAGCTTGGTTTAAGCAATTTACCACGTTATGGATAAGGGTTTCATTAATAGCGGATGCGACATGCTGTAAGGGCAGATGAGTCGTCACTAACGCCACCTTCATCTTTTCACAAGCTAACATCATCACTACTATATCAACATTACACTTCTGTGCGAGAAACTCAGTATGTCCACTGAAGTTATATCCGGATTCATTGATGATTGCTTTGTGTACAGGCGCGGTAACTAAGGCAGAAAACTCTCCCTGCAAACATCGGTCAACGGCGATAGTTAGCATGTTAATTACATATACAGCATTGTGAACATCAAGATGCCCTGGGATCACATGGTTAGCACAAGGGAGATGTAAAACAGTTAATTTATTGGGTTGTATGCTTTGGGAGGGATGATAATCCTGCACCTCTACGGAAAGGCCCAATTTTTGAGCCCTTTCCAAAAGCATGTTTTTATCAGCTAAAACTACAATTGGTAAATTGTAGTTTGCCAAAGCTAGACATAAATCAGGTCCTACACCAGCCGGCTCACCACTGGTAAGCAGCAATGGCTTCAAGCCAATTCCTTGTCCATGACATTGATGTAAGCATCAGCACGAAGATGCTGTTGCCAGTTTTGTACTGCTTCAGTGAATTTTCTTTGGTATAAAAATTGACGCACTTGTTGTCGTTGAAACGCCGCTGAATCATCCACCGTTTTACGCTCTAAGACTTCGATTAAATGCCAACCAAACTGAGTTTTGACGGGTTTACTGACCTTATTTAAGGCTAGTGCATCCATAGCTTTAGCGAATGGAGGCACTAATTCATCCCCAGTCACCCAACCTAAATCTCCACCTTTTACTGCACTGGCAGAGTCCAAAGAATATTGCTTAGCCATAAGTCCAAAATCTTTACCAGACTTTAATTGTTGGTAGATGTTATTAATTTGCCGCTCAGCTTCTGCATTGGTAATGTTGGCGTCTTGCTTTAACAAAATATGACGCACGTGGGTTTTAGTAATTTTATGAGACTCTTCCTTACCACCAACCGCTACTAATTTGATAAGTTGAAAGCCATTGCCTGCACGAATGGGGCCTACCACTTCACCAACCTTCATATCTACTACTTTTTCAGCAAAAATTTCAGGCAGCTCAGGAAGGTGACGCTCCCCTAGATCGCCTCCCTCTAACGCATATTCGCCACTAGATTCAGCAATCGCTAAGGTACTAAAATCAACACCTTGATTAATTTTTCCTAGAAGAGACTTCGCTTTTTCCTGAGCTTTTTGCAATTGTGCTGTCGTGGGAGATTCTTGCAAGGGAATAACGATATTCTGAATATGGTAGGTTTGCTGCGTTTTTTTAGAGCTTTGCGTGAAAGTTTTAAGAGCATCTTCAACTTGCTGTGCTGAAACTACAACATCTTGGCCAATTGCTTTTTGTTGAACGCGGCTGATAAGCATTTCTTTGCGCACATTTTCGCGATAGTTTTCCCAACTTAGACCTTGTTTACCGAGCTCTTCTCTTAATTGAGTCACGGTCAAATGATTACTTTCAGCAATTTTGTTAATAGCATCATTTAGATCGGTACTATCAATAGTTAAATTATGATTTTTAGCCAACTGAAGTTGTAGATCTACATCAATCAGATGCTGCAAAACTTGTTTGCGCAAAGCCGCTTCAGAAGGTAGTTGCATATTTTTTGCTAAAATTTGTTCTCGCAATACAACAACTTGAGCTTCCAATTCACTTGAGGTGATTACATTATCATTGACCACAGCAACCACTTTATCTAAAGGTTGAGACTTTGCAGCCATTGATAAGATTGGTAGTGCCATAAAAAAAATCAGAGTTCGAATACGCATTTTTTGTCCTCTTAATGCATTATCTTTTTCAAAAAAAACAATCTCAAATCGACGAAATGTAGGATATTTGTAATCAAAATACAAGCAAATTTGATTAATTTAAACCAAACACTGCTATTACCCTTCCCTCCTAGGAGTGAAATAAATCTTTATATGTGGGTAAGTAGGTACGTATCGTACTTGCTGGGTCTGTACTAGCTACCGATCCTAAGCCTTTTAATAAAAATTGCAAATAGATGTTGTTATTGTATTGTGGTGATAAGTTAGTTGGTGACAAACTTTTAAAAGTGCGCCCACCCAACACCCGAAAAGCCCAACAACAACTATCATACTGCAAGCCAGCAAATGTGTTCATCCCATAACGCTTGCTGATATTATAACTGTATATTCCCAGACCGCTCCAACTTTCCGATATTGGCCAAGCAAAAGAAGCACTTGCCTGATGCAGAGCGCTATTTTGTATAGCGCTATTAGCTACTTGGGTTACATCACCATTCACCAAATAGGTATATCCTAAATTTACAATCTGGTTCAACGCAGGTTGATAATGAAAGTTTAAGTTTCCATTGTTCGTTGCATTGGTATACACATCCCAAACATAATCACCACTAACGATCCAAGAAGGGCTTACTTGATAAGTAAGTCTTGAAGCAATTGGTGAATTATCTGCAATAGGAGATAAGTAGCCTAAAAAGAGCGAATTATCTGTACAATTGCCGCTCCCAGCATAACAAAGCTGTACCTCCCTATCGTTAAAATAATGGATTTGTCCTACGGTAAAACTTGCCTTTTCACGTCCAGTTTCGTCGGTGAGTAATCTTGTTGTTAGCGCATAAGCCAATTGATTGGCATCGCCAATCCGATCAAACCCTGAAAAACGGTTGCTACGAAACAACTGATCAACGTTGAAAATCATATATGCAGAATCGTACACCGGAACTGGGGTTTGATTTTGGTATGGTACATATAGATAGTAAAGCCTAGGCTCCAAGGTTTGAGTAAAACCATGCCCCATCAACCCTGTAGAGCGCTCAAAATACAACCCACTATCAACATTATATCGCGGAATAGTTCTGTTGAAGGTGTTGGTAGCAAAGTCGCCATTATAATTTACATCATAATAATTTTCGACGAACTGCACGGTGGGCGTTAGATAACCCCACGGTGTTAATTGCGGCAGTGATAATATCGGATTTAGATGATATCTTGGTCCTTCTGGCTGCATATATGTATTTGCTGGCCAGTGAAAATTATCGAATTGTGCTAGCACATTGAAATTGGCGTGCATGGGCAATTCAGTATACCGCCCCCTAGCAAGCAGCTGTGGAAATCGCTCATAGATATCAGAAACATTCGATTGATTAATTGGATGAAGGGTTTGATAACTTTGCATCATCCCGTTAAACAACCAATGATCGGTTGTGTAAGCAAGCTCCCCTTGCCTTAACAATTGATTTTGCGTCAGTAAGGCTAAATTAGTACTGAAATCCTGTAGGTAGTAATCATCAGAAACTTGCTGGTAGTTGATGCCCATGCGCAAATTTGGGGTGAATTGAGTAGCCTCATGAAGCAATACTGACCAACGATCATTCGAGACGCCCTGCAATACCGGGAATTGTTGGCGATTATCCGCCAGATATTTACCAAAGGCACGGTCGTCAGGAAGAAAATGTGCGCTAGCAAGACCCGAGGAGTTGGACGTCAGGAAACGAAAATCGCCCCCTAGCATTAATCCGCGACGGGAATATAGATGGGGGGAAAGGGTCGCATCGTAATTTGGTGCAATGTTCCAATAATACGGTAAGCCCAGATCAAATCCGCCTACATTTGAGTATCCATATAAGGGCATTAAGAACCCTGACTTTCTTGCACTCGTCGTCGGAAAACTCAAATAAGGGGTATAAAGCAGTGGCCAATCGTGTACCTTCAGTACTGCATTCTTTGCTACACCTTTTTCTTTTGCTTGTTCTAAGGTGATCTCTTGAGCTTCAATTTTCCAGGCATTATTTTGCGGTGCACAGGTACTGTAAGTAGCCTTTTCCAACCGATAATCCTGATTTGGAAAACGCTGCACAAAACCAGCTTGTCCCCAGGCAGGTAATAATGATTTTGAGCGTGGGCTACTGAAGCGGTATAACACATCCTTTACCCAACCCGATTTATCCTGGGGGTTAATACTGGCTTTACTAGCAATCATATAACGATCGGGCTCTTGGTATTGCACTTGTCCCAGCAATTCAATTTTATTGACTTCTTTGGTGGTTGCATCCCGGTAAATATAAGCTGTTTGCGCATTAATGATTCGCTGCGTTTGCCGAATTTCGACATTGCCTTGTAACTGTGAAACACCTTCCGGGTAAAGCGAAGCCTGATCGGCTTGAATGTTAACCTCATCCTCGGTTAAAGGGCTAAACTCGGGCTGATGATAATACCCCCTGCACAAACCGTAGGGTTGCTCTTGCCAACCAAGACAATTGGCGATTTGTTCTCTAAGAGCGGGGGTTAAAGATACCTCTCTGGTAATAACACAGGCTTCTACTATGTCGGTATTGGAGGTAAGGGCATAGGTCATGGCGTGCATTGACACAAAGCCAGCTCCTAATAGCGCATATCGTACCCCGCGTTTCATCTTCACAGCGACCATATTATTATTCTTATAGGGCGGGAATTATAACATGCAAACGAGGCAGTACGAACTTCCGTAATTGTGTGACAATGTATTTCGAACTATATTTTACAATCTCTAGTTCCAGAGTATCTATAATTTACTAATTTTTCGTAAACAAAACCTAAATGTGATACCGCTTGTCTACATTCATTTGCTGAAAAGAAATAATTTTCTACAGCATGTGTCCCATCGCATCCTGCGTGAACAGCAAATTTTGTAACGGTTACTCCATCCGCAAAGCACTGTAAATTGGAGAAAGAAGTATAGATTTTTTTACCATCGGTAGGGTCAATATAGCTGGTTATGGTGCAGGCGATATTTGGATCTAAGGTATCGAGGCTATTTTCTTTTGTCGATATGAACTGAGTGCACTGAGGATCAGCATATAGAGCAACACGAATTATAGGCAATGGCATAGAAACAACTAACTGATCACTGGTATTTGGCTGGTAGCATTGCAATTGTCTCCCCCGTTGACAAACACTCGGTCCACCAGAAAGGTAACCATCCATAAAGTTTTCAATAACTTTTAAACGCAAAACACAGGATGCATGTGGACCTAGTTTTATGGTTTTTGGGCATTTTCCAGCCTTAATAATTTGCGACACCCCTTGTTGGCGAATTAATTTTAAGGTTTGCTCAGTGGAGGCTTGGTTGGTCAAATTATATTCCACAATAGCAGTCGCATTGGCGGGTAGATAAAATTTTGTAGGAGTTAATGGCGTAAATGTCCACATTGGGGATCCAGCATGAACGAAGGTAGATAGTATAAAAGCAACGATGTAAACAATTTTTTTCATGGTGTCTTTTGCTCGCTAGATAAATTATCTGCAATTACCTTACACTGATTTTCAATTCAGCGCCATAACAGGCATTTTTGGAGTCTTTGTGGCAAGGAAGAGTTATCTGAGCATCGAACACCTCACTTCCATCGTTTAGTGACATGAATTGCTGCAAACTGCAGAGTGGTTAGCTATAATC
The DNA here is from genome assembly GCA_945862405.1 of Legionella genomosp. 1. GTDB lineage: Bacteria > Pseudomonadota > Gammaproteobacteria > Legionellales > Legionellaceae > Legionella_A. The sequence continues at coordinate 9,434 of CAMAYX010000023.1, read as the reverse complement.
ACCCCCACCTAACGGCCACTAAACATCATCTGAAGAGGCGATTTATACTATGCAAGCAACGCTGGAACGACTTCATCAATGGCTTACTCGTTTTTTTGGTGATACGCAATCTATGCTACGCCCATTGGCGGGCGATGCTAGTTTTCGTAGGTATTTTCGTGTTCAGCGACACAACAACTCTTATGTGTTGATGGATGCGCCTCCTGAAAAAGAGACTACATTGCCTTTTATCAATGTCACCACCGCGCTCGCTCAAGGTGGAGTTCATTCTCCTAAAATCCATGCCATGGATCCTGAACAAGGATTTCTGCTGCTCGAAGATTTTGGCAACAAATTATTCTTAAGTGTTTTATCTGCAGATAGTGCCGACGATTTATATAGAAAGGCGATGACGGTCTTGCTCAAGATCCAACAATGCTCAACGGAAAATCCTTCCCTGCCACCATTTGATATAGCTCATATGTTACAAGAGGTGGGATTATTCAGGCAGTGGTTTTTAGGCAATTACTTGCAGTTAACACTGTCGCCGCAAGAAGAAAACATGTTAACTGATGCTTTTGACTGGCTTACCAAAACTATAAATTCGCAACCTAGCGTTTTTATACATCGTGATTATCATTCACGCAACATCATGGTGTTAGAGAATAACGAACTAGGCATTATAGATTATCAAGATGCGATGCAAGGTCCGTTTACTTATGATTTAGTTTCTTTGTTGAAAGATTGTTATGTGCAATGGCCGCGTGATCAGGTTTTAGATTGGCTTACATGTTTTTATGAAAACATGCCCAACCATTTTGGGTGGTCTAAGTCTGATTTTGTACGCGGGTTTGATTTATGCGGACTGCAACGCCATCTCAAAGTATTAGGCATATTTTGTAGGCTGCATTTTCGTGATCATAAATCAGCTTACCTGAAAGATCTTCCATTGATATTTAATTATGTGCTCAATACTTTGGAGGAAATTGCGGAATTAAAGCCTTTATTAGATTTTTTTCAACAACGTCTGCGCATTTCTTTTTCAGAGAAACAAGCATGCACACTGCAATGATTCTGGCCGCGGGTCGCGGCGAGCGTTTACGCCCCTTAACGGACTCTATTCCAAAAGCTTTATGCACCATTAATACTATTCCTCTTATTGAATATCATGTAATCAATTTAGCCAAAGCTGGATTTTCTCGCGTGGTAGTTAATCATGCTCATCTAGGAGGGATGATACGCCAACACCTAGAAAATGGCGGACGCTTTGGCGTGGATATTGAATACTCGCCCGAAACGCCCGGGGGATTAGAGACTGGAGGAGGTATTGTGAATGCCTTGCCTTTATTGGGAAACGAGCCTTTTATTACCGTAAATGCGGATATTTACACCGACTATCAGTTTGCTAATCTACAACTTCCGCAAGATAGTTTGATTCATTTGGTGCTGATACAAAAACCCGCCTATGCCTCGCATGGTGATTTTGGTCTAGATGCGCATTTTAAATTAGAAAATAACAACCGCGAATATACGTTTCCAGGAATTGCCGCTTATCGCCCTGAAGTTTTTGCACATTTAAGGGTTGGCCGCTATTCGGTGGTGCCTTTGATGCGCGAAACAGCAGATAAGAATCTAGCTACCGGTGAGGTTTTTAGTGGCAAGTGGTTTGATATTGGTACCGCCGAGCGTTTAGCATGGGCCAATCAACACGGTTAGTTATTGGCGCAGTTTTTATTGCCGGGATATTTGTAATCAATTAACTTTTCATAGACTGGGCCTAGGTGTGAGGGAGCAACTCTGCACTCGGTTGCAGAATATACATAGTTGCTCTTTCCACTAGAACCTGCGCAACCCTGTTGATGTGGACGTTTAGTAACCATTATTCCATCAGGGGTGCACTGTAAATCAGAAAAAGATGTATATTGGGTCTGCCCAGTTATGGGATCAATATAGGAAGCAATGTTGCAACTTTTCGTAGGATCCAGTGATTGGATCGAATTTTCTATGGTAGAAATATATTTAGTACAATTCGCATCTTCATAAACGCCAATGCGAATAGTTCCAGCCCAGACAGAATGACTTAGAAAAGCCGCAATAAAGACTCCCAGGTAGCTCCTCATGTTAGTTAGGAGCCACAGGTGCTGCTGGCGCTTCAGGAGCGTCATCTCGTTTTGGTTCTGCAACTTTTGGCGTCGTATAGGGATGCTCTACGGGTGAAACCTGAAGCGTATTGTTGTTCTTTTTACAAAACGCTTCAAAGCCGTCTTTAGGATCCTTAAGAGCTTCTTTTAATTTTTCAACATTTGCCTTGATGGGATTTCCAGCTTTATCTTTATCAATTTCTCCACCAGGCGTGCTTTGATACACTACCCCGTCTTTACTGATGAGCTGATGTTTGGCAAGCCATGCATTAAAAAGTACGTCCATAGCTGCGGCCACGGCTTTATCCACCGGTTGACTGTTTTCTGTGTACCCACGAATAAACTGAGCGGCATCGCTGACGGCATAATCAAATTTGATGTTTTTATTAACAATTTCAGAGCTTGAAATTTTAGCCAGTTCATTTTGCCATTTTTCGTAATCGGTCATCTTGACGCTAGAGGCATCACCATCCCATATTTTGCCTGTATTCGAGGATTTGAATTCAACATAACGAGCGTATTTTTCCATAGCCTCTAGTAGCGGTCCCTGCTTATCAAGCATTTTTGCGGCAGCAAGTTGCTCTGTGAGCCGCGCATAGCAATATTGAGCTGCCTCAGCCGTGGTAGCTACCCTCATCATATCGTATATTGCTCTAGTACTTGGTGTATTTACCATATCAAACTCTCAAATGCTGTTTATATCGGGATAATGTCTACTATATTATAGATTATAGCAAACCCGCTTCCTACGCTCATCTACTGAATCCTCAACATTTTGTTAAGAGAACGTAAATGACGCTAAAGCAATGGCGACTTTAAGTCATCCGCAACCGAAGGAAACGTCTTATTTTTAACAGAATCCAGCGTGAATTCGTCTACTTGAATTGCATCCCAACGCAACTTCTCCACTGCAACCAGCTCATCCATTTCCTCTTGGGTTAACTTTCCTTCACTTACTTTTTGTGCAAGCTTTTCTTGCAGATGACCAAATTTATACCGCTTTAAATCGCCAATTTTTTTATACAACTCTTCATGTTGAATAATGGCTTGTAAGGCTTGTTCCATTTTATCGACCGGTTGCATTGCGTCTCCGCTCAAATAAATATTTTGCTTTAGATTATCGCGATAGTGATTATTATTTGTCATCAGACGTGCAAGTTTATGATCTAATTTATCGCTTGGATATGCCATGGTTTGACCAAATGGGAATGCTACAAGGCGCATCACTCCGCCCAACACCCGCGATGGGAAGTTATGGCAAAATGCGATCATTGCTTTTTGTGCATGATGGAGAGAATAAGCGATTGCCCAGCGCGCATGCAACTCCTCATCTTTATTAAAATCACTTTGCTCATATACACGCAATGCGGCCATTGCCATATACAAAAACGACATCCCATCCGCTAATCTCGCAGATAGACGTTCTTTTCGCTTTAAATCTCCACCCAAAGTTATTAAGGAAATATCTGCCAACCAAGCAAAGGCATGACTTAGCCTTGCAAGGCGCTTATATTTTAACTGTAGTGGATTTTTAGGTGCAGAAATAAAGATTCCGCCTGTCCAAGCAGAACATACGGTTTTGGCAAAAGTACTTAGTGAATAGGTAATGTGCTGCCAAATTAACTTGCGGAAACCCACTTTATCGTCACGTGAAATGGTATAAAACTCTTCACGTACGAATGGATGACAAGCCATGGAACCTTGGCCAAATATTAATAAATTGCGCGACATGATGTTCGCGCCTTCTACGGTAATAGAAATTGGAATACTTTGGTAATAGCTAAAAAGATAATTGCGTGGACCTACAACAACAGCACGCCCAGCGTGTATGTCCATGGCATTAGTAATAACAATACGGGCCAATTCTGTATTAAAATACTTGGTAATTGCCGAAGCAACGGAAGGCTTTTTATGCTGATTTACTGCAGCTACAGTCAATAACCGGGTAGCATTAATCAAGTAAGTTAAGCCAGCAATTTCAGCCAGTTTTTCTTCAATACCTTCAAATTGAGCAATTTCGATGTTGAACTGTCGACGAATTCTAGAATAGGCTCCACTGGTTAAATAAGAAATTGTAGATGAAGCAGCTCCCAGGGCTGGCAAGGAAATAGAGCGACCTATGGATAGGCACTCCACTAGCATTTTCCACCCATGCCCCGCTTGCTTTTGCCCCCCAATAATACTACTGATAGGGACAAAAATATTTTCCCCGCGTATGCTGCCATTCATAAAGGGTTGTTCTGCAGGTAAATGACGATTACCGATTTCTAAATTTTCGGCGTCATGAGGGATAAGCAAGCAAGTGATTCCTTCTGCTCCCTCCCCCTTTAACAACCCATCAGGATCGCGTAGATTCACCGCCAAACCTACCAAAGTGGCAACAGGAGCTAAGGTAATCCAGCGTTTATTCAACGTTAAATTGAGCCCTAGCACCATTTTGCCATCTACTTGTTTCTTAACTACGATTGCCTCTGATTTTATTGAGGTTGCATCACTTCCTGCACCAGGCTCGGTCAAAGCAAAACAAGGTATGTCTGTACCTTTTGCCAAACGCGGCAAATAATATGCTTTCTGTTCATCCGTACCGTAATACTGCAATAACTCTCCTGGGCCTAATGAATTAGGTACCATTACCGTAACCGCAGCTACTCCGCTGCGGCTAGCAATCTTGATTACCACGTCCGAATGAGCACGCGCGGAAAAACCTTTACCACCATATTCTTTGGCAATAACCATCCCAAAAAAACCATTATCTTTCAGATATTTCCATACATTAGGAGGTAAATCACAGCATTGGTGAATCTCCCACTCGTTCAGCATGGCACATAAGGTTTCAGTTTCGTTATCTATAAATGATTGCTCGTCCGCAGTTAGCGCAGAGTTAATTTCAGAAAGTCTTACCCAGTCCGGAGCGCCTCTAAAAATATCTTCCTCTAACCAAGTATCACCAGCGTTTAATGCTTCTTCCTCAGTTTTAGATAATTTTAGAATTGATTTTCGTGCTCTAGCATAGAGGGTATCCGCAATGGCATCACTTATGGATGAGACTTCTAAAATTGCGAAAATGCCAAGGATTATCAGCCATAGTAAACCTCCTGACAGCAGCGGCAAACCTACGACAAAGGTTGCTACAACCAAATATAAAATACTGCCCACTTCCCAAACACGGGGGTTTAATTGATGGTATAAAACCAGCAGAGTAAAAATTACAAAAAGTAAGAATAAAACTATCGCCATAACCATCCCTTATTATTTTTTATACAGCTCATTTATGTTAAGCATTGGCCAATACCCTGTCTTTGCGAGCACTAGCGAAGCATATATCCAATTCGGGATTTTGTTCAAATATCGTTCTGGATTGCTTCGCTAGCGCTCGCAAAGACGGACGCTTGGCCCAACTTACAAACAATACTAAGGTATCCAATTATTATCTAGACCTATTTTAGGAAATATTTATTCTATGGGATACCATAAGATCATTCTTGCTGATGATTAGAATTATGAAACGCTTTGTTTGGAATTTTGAATTTAATTTGGATAATCCTTTTCCTTGGAGCACGCTCACCAAGGGTGTTGCTGATGCTCAGCGCTGGGAAGCTCGCTTTTTTTGGCCGGACGATGAGATTATTATCATTAAGGGGCTTGAAGCGTACTTTCTAGATTTATCGCGTTATGATGTGAAACATCGTGAAGATGTCTATTTGTTGATGGCCGATTACGATCTTAATTTAAAAACTCGTCATGATCATTTACTCTATAAACCGGTTCATAAACGTTCTGCTTCAGCCCTAGCTTATGGCAAGAAAATTAAACTTAACGAAGAACCACCACAACATAGAATTGCTGAGTTACCTGACATGACCGTTGCAGATCTATTGAGTAATCTAAGCGTCGTAGGCCATAAAGTGTCTGTTAATAAAGAGGCCCTTATATATAAAATCACTACCACTCCGGGAATAAAATTAGAATTTGCCAAGTTACAGGTAAGCGATAAGACTTATTTTAGTTTAAGCATTGAAACTTATGAAAGCTCCTGGATAGAACCCGTATGCCACCACCTGCTTGGAAAAAAAATTCCCTGTGACTACGTCACATTTCTAAAAGGTATTTGCCCATTATGATGCAATCCCTAATCGCAATTATTGTTAGTTTTGGAAAAATTGGCATGATCTCTTTAGGTGGTGGAAACTCCATGTTGAAATTGATGGAGTATGAAGCCGTTGATTATCGACATTGGATTTCAACTGAAGAATTTGTGGGCATGGTGGGCAGCACTTTTTTATTCCCCGGATTAACCGGAGTTAAATTATCCGCTTTGATAGGTTATAAAGCCGCCGGTTTTACCGGGATGGTACTTGCCGTAGCCTCCTTGAATTTGCCAGGTTTAATTCTTGCCTTTTTGGGATATCAATGGCTTACCAGCCACAATGGACCAGTAACAAGAAAAATCATGATCGCCGTACAATATGGTTCATTGGCATTGTTAGCGGCCGCCTCCTATTCAATAGCTCAAGGCGTTATATCGATGTATTATTCATCCGTAATGGCAATCTCTTGTATTTTATTTTTTATAGCACTTACTTTTTGGCAACTTTCACCCTTTTGGGGGTTCTTACTCTACATTGGCGTATGTTATTTTTTGATACGCTAAAAATGCAGATGCTGAATTCACTTAAAGAGCCGGTCGGAGACGGAATTGAACATATCCCTAGCAAATCCTGAATATTATATAAATCGGGAATTTACCGCCCTCGAATTTAATGAACGTGTTTTGCAACTTGCACGAGATGAGCGCGTACCTTTGCTAGAGCGTATGCGTTACCTCTGTATTTGCAGTAGTAATTTAGATGAATTCTTTGAAATTCGTGTTGCAGGATTAAAAGAAAAAATTGCTATTGGTTCGGTAAAATTAAGTATTGATGGCTTGCGAGCAGAAGAGTTATTGAGTCAGTTAAGCAAGCGAACACACCTAATCATTGATGAGTTGTACTCCATTTTCAATAAAAAGCTACTACCTGCCATGAAAAAAGAAAACATCTTTTTTTATGAAATTGAAGATTGGACAGAGGATGTTCATTTATGGGCTAAGCATTATTTTAAAAATGAAGTACTGCCCATTGTAAGCCCTATTGCACTTGATTTGGCCCATCCACTGCCACGACTTTTTAACAAAAGTTTAAATTTTATTATTTCATTAAGTGGGAAAGACGCATTTGATCGAAACATTAATTATGCAGTAATTCATGCCCCTCGCTCGTTGCCAAGAATGATTCATCTTCCTTCCGAATTGTGCAAAGAAGGCAGTAGTACGTTTGTATATCTAGCATCCATTATACAAGCACACGTACATAGTTTTTTCCCAGGGATGGAAATTCAAGGTTGTTATGCATTTCGCCTAACCCGAAACAGTGACATTTCATTGCGGGATGAAGAAGCTGAAGATTTAGCAGCAGCGATGCAACGCGAGCTTTTTTCACGTCACTACGGGCATGTAGTTCGCATAGAAATTGATAAGCATTGCCCCGAAAGAATTACAGAATTTCTTTTACAGAAATTTCATCTTCGCCATGAAGATACTTATTTTTGTGATGGACCGGTCAACCTTCAACGATATGTTAGCGCAATCAATAGTATTAAGCGGCCGGAGCTAAATTATCCCCTATTTACTGCTCAGTTTCCCTGCTTCCCCAAACATATGAACAATTTGTTCAACATCCTCGATGAGGAAGATATTTTATTGCATCATCCGTTTCAAAGTTTTGATGTGGTCATTGATTTTGTACGTCAGGCAGCAGCTGATCATAATGTGCTGGCCATCAAACAAACGTTGTATCGTACTAGATTCAACTCTACGATGGTGCAAGCCCTAGTAGAGGCCGCACGGTCAGGCAAAGAAGTTACTGCCGTCATTGAATTGCGTGCCCGATTTGACGAAGAGTCTAATCTAAAGCTGGCAAATCGTTTGCACGAAGCTGGAGTGCTTGTTCTTTATGGTGTTGTAGGATTTAAAACACATGCCAAAATGACTTTGGTAGTTCGCCGTGTACATGGCAAACTTAAACGATATGTGCATTTAGGAACTGGAAATTACCATGAAGAAACGGCAAAGCGTTATACAGATATTGGTTTATTAACGACTGATCCAGAAATTACAGGTGACACACAAATTATTTTTCAGCAGCTAACCGGATTGGGTAAAACCGTCAAATTGAAAGCATTATGTCATTCACCATTTACCTTGCAAAAAGATGTGCTGCAGCTGATTGAACTATGTATCAATGCCGCAAAGAAAGGTAAAGAAGCAGAAATCATGATTAAAGTTAATGGCTTAACGGATTTACTCATGATTCAGGCGCTGTATATGGCTTCGCAAGCGGGTGTAAAAATCAATTTAATTGTGCGCGGCGTCTGTTGTTTACGGCCTGGCATACCCGGTGTATCGGAGAACATTCGCGTAATTTCAGTGGTAGGCCGATTTTTGGAACATCATCGCGTATATTACTTTCGCTCGGCAAAAGATGAATATTATTTTTGTTCTAGTGCCGATCTTATGGAGCGTAATATGTACAACCGTATAGAAATTATGTTTCCAATTCTTGATGAGATTTGCCGCAACCGAATTAAAAATGAAATATTTGATAATTATCTAAAGGACAATACCAATACTTGGGAAATGCAAAGTAATGGTAGTTATAAACCGATTCGCAATGGTGCGCACAATGCGCAGGAGTATTTGTTGCAGTTGTATGCAGAGCAGGGTAAATAAATTGAAACACTCATCTTTGGCGCATCTTGCACGATCACGGAACTTAAAAAATGCTCACATACTTGTGTATGCTGCGCTTTTTTAACCTCCGCGATCATGCAACCTGCGCTCAAAGCTGAGCTGTTCTTTAGTTTGGGAAGCGTTGATTGCGCCTTCGGCTCATCAATAAACTAGGGTTTTGTTGGGTTTTCCGGCTTCTTCGCGTGCTAGGCGGGGCACTAGGTATCCGGGAAGCAACGCTTGAAGTTTTTCATGAATGCTTATAGCTTTTTCTAGGGGCAAGTCGAAGTGAGCGGCCCCTAGTATTTTGTCTAGTAAATGTAGATAGTAGGGAAGCACACCGCAATTGAATAGACGTTCGCTCAATTCTTTTAATATAAACTCGTCGTCATTGACATTTCTTAACAATACCGATTGATTCAACAGCTGGCACCCCGCATCACGGAGGCTTTTGCAAGCTGTCTCTACCCTTGCATCTATTTCATTGGGATGATTTGCATGCAAGACCATTACCTTTTGTAGAGAGATAGCGGATAAGTGTTGAATAA
>CAMAYX010000022.1 GCA_945862405.1 Legionella genomosp. 1 | reverse complement strand
ACTGACTTACTTATTTCCTACTATCGCACTCCTTCTTCTCAGAGCGCCCACACAGTTTGTCTCTAATTTCTTAATGATCTCGCCCCGTAGGCAGTGGTGCGTATTCTACTCATCCCTGTTCCTTTGTCAATCTCTTTTTCCCTTTTTTTGTTATTTTTTTACATGTCATTCTTCATTTTCTGCGTACATATAAAGGAATATTTTTTACAACCGCTCTCACCGTTCTTCATGTTCATTTTCAGGATTAACTGGATATTCCCTTTTTTTTTTGCTAATCTCCGCAATTCAACGATGGTGGCTCTTTTGGTCCCCTCGCGACGATAGATGGTGAACCCCGTCAGGCCCGGAAGGGAGCAGCGGTAACGATTGATTCGGGCGCCGAGGTGCGGCTTCTAGAGCTGCCGCCCAACTTAGTGAATCTTTATGAGCTATATTGCGCTAGCGCGTAAATGGCGGCCAAGAACCTTCCTTGAGCTGGTTGGCCAAGAACATATAAATAAGGCATTAACTAATTCGCTAATTCAGCAGCGACTACATCACGCCTATTTATTTACTGGTACTCGAGGTGTTGGTAAAACTAGCATTGCCCGCTTATTTGCAAAATCACTAAACTGCGAGATCGGAATCACCGCTTCACCTTGCTTGCAATGCGATACCTGTCTTGCGATTGAACAAGGTAGATTCATTGATTTAATCGAAATCGATGGAGCATCCAAAACTAGGGTAGAAGACACTCGAGACATACTTGAGAATGTCCAATACTCCCCGACGAGCGGTCGCTTCAAAATATATATAATTGATGAAGTGCATATGCTTTCACAACACAGCTTTAATGCACTGTTGAAAACCTTGGAAGAGCCTCCAGGACACGTAAAATTTCTACTTGCAACCACGGATCCGCAAAAGTTACCAATTACGGTATTATCTCGTTGCTTACAGTTTAATTTAAAGCCAATCTCGGCTGAAGTAATTGTTCAGCATCTACAAACTATCCTAGATAGTGAAAAATTGTCCTATGAAATTCCAGCATTACAACTCTTAAGCAAAGCAGCACGTGGTAGTATGCGTGACGCCCTGACTTTATTAGATCAAGCGATTGCTTTAGGAGAACAGGGGTTACTTGCTGGAAATGTCTGCAAGATATTAGGTTACACTCAAAACGACTATGCTGTGCAACTTTTGCAAGCGCTTGCAGGATTCAATGTCCAACAATTGATTACACTTAGCAGAGAGATCGCTAACGAAGGTGGTAGTTTTCAACATGTATTAGAAGAAATGCTAAATTATCTTCATCAAATTCTCCTCTGCCAAAGTTTACCAGCAAATTCCCCCTTTATTACACCACAGCAAGAAATAGGTGATTTGAGTCAGCACTTCAGTCCCGAAGATGCGCAGTTATTTTATCAAATCGCCTTACAAGGTATGGAAGAAATTCAGTTAGCTCCTACGATAGGGGTAGGATTTGAAGTCATGCTGTTACGTATGTACACGTTTCGACCTGCGACTCCCGTTAGTACGCCCCCTCTTGCTTATCAAACCCCTAATGTAATGGCAAAGGATGCAGTAGAAGAGTCTTCTACACTCGCCATACAGCACGAGTTAGAGTCAGACTCAGCATTACCAACACCCTCGGTAATACAAGAGGTACTAGCAGTGCAAGAGGAGATAGTGATTAAGGACGAGATTGTCGCTTTATCTGAATCAACCTCTACTGCTCCATTGATAGAGCCATCATCTACAGAAGACTGGGGACACATTCTTGGTAAACTAAACTTGAGTGGTTTATCACTAAATGCAGCGGAAAATGCTGAGTTCGTCAGTAAAGAAGGTCGATTCATTTTATTGCGTATTGCTTCAGGTCACGGCTCTCTATTTACACCAACGGCCAAGAGTCGGATAGAACTGGCTTTAAGCGATTATTTTAGCGAAACAATTCAGATTAAATTGCAAAATAGTGATTCTCTTTGTGCGACCCCAGCTTTAGAACGAAAAATTGCACAGGATAAAAAGTTAAGTGATGCCGAGGCATCACTACAAAATGATCAATTTTTTCAACAGCTTCAACAAGAGTTTTCCGCGGAAGTGATTAAAAATTCTATTATGCCGAGCAAAAATAACCTATAATTATATGAATTTATACAATTGGATTCAGTCAAGAACACATTTAAACTATTTTTAAACAACCGAGAGGCTTACCATGGATATCAATCAAAACCTAAGCAACCTTATGAAAGAAGCGCAAAAAATGCAACAACGTATGCAAGAAGCGCAACAGCAACTCAGTGAATTAACCGTTCATGGTGAAGCTGGCGGTGGCATGGTTAAGATTCAAATGAATGGGCGGCATGATGTTACTAAAGTAAAAATCAATCCATCCTTGTTGGAAGAAGAAATTGAGATGTTGGAAGACTTATTTGCTGCTGCTGTGAATGATGCAGTTCGTAAAGTAGAAAAAGCTTCTAAAGATAAAATCAGTCAATTAACAGCTGGTCTGAACATTCCTACTGATTTTATGAAAGACAAAAAAGACGAAGAAGAAAAATAATAGTATATGGATGCTTTATCGAGATTGGTTGCAGCACTGCGTTGTTTACCGGGCGTTGGCCCAAAATCAGCGCAACGCATAGCTTACCATTTATTACAGCACCAAAGAGAGCGCGGCCTTCATTTAGCCGCCTGTCTTGAAGACGCAATGCTAAATATCAAACATTGCTCTCGCTGTAATAATCATACGACCGAAGAAATATGCTATCTTTGTCAAACGACGGATAGAGATAGACATGTGCTTTGCGTGGTGGAAAGCCCAGCTGATCTCAATGCTGTAGAACAAACCAATACCTTTAAGGGTTATTACTACATTTTAATGAATAAAATTTCACCCTTAGATGGTATTGGCCCAGAAGATATTGGCTTACCTAAGTTGCATAAGCTTGTAGTTGAAGAGAACATTCAGGAAGTTATTTTGGCGCTAAGCCCCACGGTTGAAGGACAAACCACAGTTCATTTTATTCGGGAATTGCTTAGACCCATAGTTAAAATTAGTCAATTAGCTCACGGCATCCCTACCGGGGGAGAGCTAGAGTTTCTTGACAGTAGTACTATTGGGCATGCATTGCGAAATCGAGCCATTGTGGATGGTTTGTTGTAACCCTATATTGTGGGTGACGTTATGAGATTTTTTACTTCTGTACGATTTTTTTGTGTCTTTATTTTTCTATTTACATTTAGCTTCTCTGCGAATGCGTCTTTCCAAAAGCATTTATGGCCTAAATGGGAAGTTCATAATCCTTTGTCTAAAGAATCCATTTCACATCAAGAATGGCAGGCTTTTCTAGATTGCTGCGTTGTAACTAACCATGAAGGCATAAGTCTAGTTGACTATGCCAATCTCAACGATTCAGACTTGGAATTATTAAATCGCTACGTGGATAGAATGTCGCAAATTGAGATTGGAAACTATAGCCGCGATGAACAATTAGCCTTCTGGATTAATCTTTACAATGCCTTGATTGTTCAAAATGTAGCCAATTATTATCCTATTCAAGATATTAAAGAAATTAATATTTCTCCAGGTCTCTTCAGCCAAGGACCTTGGGGCGCGCATTTAATTACTATCCAAGATACTAGACTTACTCTAGATGAGATTCATGATCGAATAATAAGAGCCGTATGGAATGATCCACGCACACATTATGCACTAAATGATGCCACAATCGGTTGTGCAAATTTAAGTAAACAAGTTTATAAGGGTGCTACAATAGATGTTCAATTGAATAAGGCCGCCACGGATTATATCAACTCACTAAGAGGTACTCAGATTATTGATGGTAAACTCATAGTTTCGAAAATGTACGAGTGGTATGCAGAGGATTTTGGCGAACAACGCGACGTGATCACCCATATTCAACATTACACTCAAAATCTAAACACTCAAAAGCAGTTAAAGGACATTCAAGAAATTCATAGCTACGTCTATAATTGGCACTTAAATAGTACCGCAAAAGGATAAATGTGAAATCTTGGTTCTACCAATTTGCTACTTATAATCTCCTCTTTTTTGTACTACAGCTAATTTATATAGCTATGCAAGGTGGCAGTTTTCTTCATACGGTTCCCTTGCCAGCAGTGGTATACCTAGAATTATTTTCAACTTTTCTTATTCATATTCTTCTTTACCTAATACTCTCATTTCTGCAGACCCTATTAATGTGGGGTGTATTACAATGGATTAGCATCAAAACGACAGACTCAATCCAACTTTTGATTTGGTCAACGACAATTTGCGCATTGTTAACATTAAATGTTTATTTTTTCCCCCTTAGTGTATTCAGTACCATGCTGGTCCCAGGAATCCCCAAAGCAATTATTTTTATACTTATGGCCGTTTCCCTTGGTTCTCTTTTACTGATGGGATTAGCATTTTTAGGCAAGGCTATTCCCAAATACCCATATACATTTGCGGTTTTAGCAACGGTCGTCATCGTATTTCAATTCTTGTCGTTTCCCGCAGTTAAGGATAGTAAACAAACTCAGCAGCCAAATATTATTTTTATTGGTATTGACTCTCTCAGCCCATCCAACGTAAATCCTAAAACAGCCCCCAATATTTATAATTTTATTAATCAAAGTGTGCAATTTAAGGAAACCATTAGTCCCCTGGCCCGAACCTACCCCGCTTGGGCGAGTATTTTGACAGGTTTATATCCTGAGCATCATGGAGCTCGATATAATTTAATTCCCCAAGATTTGACTCATATTAACAACAGTTTGGCACGCATCCTGAAAAATCATGGGTATTACACGATCTATGCTACCGACGATCGACGCTTTAACAGTATGGATAAGGAGTTTGGTTTTACTAAAATTATTGGACCTAAAACAGGTGTAAATGATGTGCTTTTAGGCACCTTTAATGACTTTCCTCTCAGCAATCTTCTTATAAATGTTCGTTTCAGTTATTGGTTATTCCCTTATAATTATATGAACCGTGCAAGCTTTTTTTCTTACTACCCGGAGACTTTCGATGCAGAGCTTCGCAAAGAATTAAATGGATTGCAAAATCGGCCTGTATTTTTTGCAGTACATTTTACTTTACCTCATTGGCCCTATGCTTGGGCATCTTCGCAGCCCTCCGAAGTAAAAAATGAATACAGCGTAACCGAACGAGAACAACTCTACACAGATGCGCTGATTCGCACCGATCGTCAGGTTGGGGATCTGATTTCTCTTCTTGATAACGATAATTATCTAGATAACAGTTTTATCATCATGTTAAGCGATCATGGTGAAGTTCTTTATCACCCAGGTTCGAGACAAACAAGCCGGTTGACCTACCAGGATCACTGGCCAAGTCTACTAGGAGATTACTTTAAACGTAAAACTTCAACTGAGTTAGATAAGAGTGCAGGCCATGGTTCAGATTTATTAAGCAGCGATCAGTTTCATTGTCTCTTGGGAGCTAAGGTGTATAAAAATAAACACCTTGTAACTCAATCTAGAAAAATTACTAGCCGTGTCTCTTTAATTGATATTGCCCCAACAGTGTTAGCTTATCTAGGACTAAATACGTCAACAAAATCTGATGGAATTTCATTATGGCCAGCAATGCAATCTGCAAATAATCTCCTGCCTGAGCGAGGTTTTATTATGGAAAGCGGCGAATTTCCAAATCAATTCTTATCGAGGGAAAAAGCTCGTCTTTTAGGAAAAGAATTTTTTGAGGTTTCGCCTACGGGCTCCTTGGAATTAAGGAAGGATGAGCTTAAGTTTCTTGATGAAATGAAGCTATATGCCTACATTGAGGGCAATTGGATTTTTGCTTTATATCCTGATGATAATGGATACATTCCAGTAATCTTACAATTGAGCGACAACTTTTGGAGTGATAATTTCAACGATCAATTTACGCAATCTTCTCCCGCCCAAAGCATGTTGAAAAAAATAGAATCCTTTTATAAAAGACCGTGGAAATTAATATTAAAGTCTTCCTAATGAGAATTACTCTCTTACTGCATTAATTCGTTAAAATTTCTTATTATCCGATCAGCGATTTGGAGTTTCTGCTTAGAATAGCTGGTCAACAGTGCAACTACATGCATACCTGCAGCTTTTCCCGCCTCAACTCCATGCGGTGTGTCTTCTACGACTAAACAATGTTCCGGCAGCACATTCAATCGTTCGGCAGCTAGCAAATATCCTTCAGCAGAAGGTTTACCTTGTTTTACATCTTCAGAGGTCACAATAGTATTAAAATAAGTTTGTAGCTGCCCTTGCTTTAATTTCTTTAACACGGCCATAATTTCATTACGTGACGAACCTGAGCAAATCGCAATTTTTGTTGTTTGTTGAGCAATAAAAAATAGATATTGATCAAAAGCATCGATCATCGGTAAATTATCTTCCCGCTTGATAATTTCCTGATATTGTTGAGTTTTTTTTTCAATAAGATTGTTTATTTTTTCTAATGAAAATTCGAAGCCTTGGGCTTCCAATAATTTGGGGAACATATCTTTATCAGCAAACCCAAGATATTTATCTACATACTAATCATAACTTAAGGTGAATCCCAATTTTGCAAAAACATGATTGCATGCCTGATAGTGCAAAGGTTCACTATTTAGAATCACACCATCAAACTCAAAAATTACAGCTCGAAACATAAATCCCTCAACGTGGTTGACCGATTTACTGAGATTTGCCGCGGAGATAGATAGGCCAAACATCAACTACAACATCCTGCTCAATAATAAAGAAGTTATCATATAAATTGATGGTAGGATCACAATGGGGAACTATAAGTTCTAAGACTGTCTCCTCAGGTGGCAGCGCACCATGATTTGCAGTAACTTTCCCATGCTCATCCCCAAATCCGTTCCAATCATAGTGAAGTCCAGGGTGACTAATTATTTTGGGTTTGGTATTTTTATCGAAATAAATCCCCTTTGTCCCAGCATCGACGGTGACATGTTCTCTACGATTAGCACTGATTACTGTTGTTAACAACGTCATCGCATTACCGAAGGTGTTGAATTGAGTACTAGAAGCCGATTCAATTTCTAGATATTCGACATCCATTACTGTATAGGACCCTGGCTGAATTTCTGTAATCAAGGTGTCTTGTACATCGATATCATAAGTTCCCGTCCCAGTTCCACTAAAAATATTACAAGGAATTCCATTTTTCTTCAGTAAGCGCACAATTGTGCTTGCCGATTGCATAACACTCAAAGACTTAGTCTTACGTTCATGGCAAGAGTGGATGTGTTGCAGATTTCCCGCATAGCACTGTATCCCTTTTAAATTTATCCCGGGTAAATCTAAAATTGATTTTGCAAACTCAAGAACCTGTACTTGATTGATACCTGTTCTCCCAATTCCGATGAAGTCAGTATTAATTTTAAAACAGTAACAGCGAGGGACCTAATCTTCGGCCTCTATTGCATTAAATAATTTTTCAATTTTTACATTGGTAGCTTGCGTTTCTTTGCTGTATAAACCAATTATGCGAATTACTGCATCTCGATTCCTTCTGCCTAGTGTAATTTCTTTAATGGATAGTTCTCGATCATAAGGCTCAGTTTTAATATGTCGTGCCAACAGTTCTTCTCTCAAGGTTTCCATCGTGCACTCTAATACGTTGTAAACGCGTTTAATGGTCGCTTTATCCGAGTCCTTTAGTGGCGGCAACCAAGACAAGCTGAGACCGCGATTTACTGCGAGCAAAGTACGCATTAAATAACAGCTATCCTTATTCGAAAAATACCCATACAAATCCAAACATTCTGTAGTTGTAAACTGTTGATATAGGCTGCGTGTCTGTGTTTGAAATGTTTCAGTCCCCGTATATGCATGAGAAAAATCCTCGCTTAGCATCATCGCCGCATCAATAAGTCGATTTGGATTAAACCAGAATTTATATGCTCTAAATATATCGTTAAAGTGATGCGCATTAGATTGCATTGACTCGGGAACAGCATTGATTCTCCAAGAACGCACTACGGCAAAAATAATTGCTCTGCAATTTTCGTCTATAGGAATTTCAATCCCCTTGGGCAATTCCTCTGTATGAAATAAATAATCAGGTATGAGGGAAGTGATTTTTGCAGGCAGATTTGAGCTAAGGCTTTATGAAAAAACTCAATAAAATCATAAAGCAAGCCTAGCCTGCTACTGGCTGAAACTAATTTTTAACGACAAACTGCCCATCAATTTTTGCTGTAATATTTGAATTTGCGCATAACGAGTTTGCAGATCCATAGGAGACAAAATAAAGTCATTTGGAGTAGGTTCGTGGGTATTCGGAGAAATTATGTGTAGATATCGTTCGTAACTCTTGGTTAAAAGGCCACATAGGTTCACAGCTTTTTCAAAATTTAACTCTGAAATTAAAAAACATTGTTTCAGTCTTGCTTCTAGAACACGAATTTCATATTTAACTTCAGCTTTGGCCCGCGCTGGCTCGCTTGAGAAGTGATGGAGGCCTATCATATGATTATCGGACATTATCATCATCCTCCTTGATGAGCCGCCAAATTTTAAGATTTGTTGATTTACAAGACGTGAACTATGCTTATTCTATAGACCAATTCTTAATATATAGCGAACTTAAATTATGAGTACTCCTGCCAACAAAGCAAAAGGCCCTTCTTTTATGGGTGGTCCTGCACCTGGAAAAAAATTGCAAGCCCAAGAACCATTTGAAGAATTTATTGTGCGCATGGTAAAAAACCAAAAAATATCTCAAGAATTATTAACTGAGCTTTTGGGTACCGACATGGTAAATCGGATCTTAGATAATTCGAACAACTGGATTGGTGCAGCTGCTACGAATGAGTCAGGCACTCCAATTCTCACCGGTCAATTGCACGAATCCTTAGGTGCAATCCCAGATCTTAAAGCACGCATTGCACAATTGATCGAAGAGCATGAAACTGAAGAGCATCATGAGATTGCAGCTCATGAAAAGCAAGAACATCATAAAATTGAAGAAGATGTACACGAAGAAATGCTATTAATTGAAAACGAGATTGAGGAAGAGGAGGAAGAAGAAGAGCGACAAACTCTGGGACATTCTTCCGGCCCAACTTAGAAGTTTATATTCGTTTTTTGCCAATTTTTAACATACGTACACTTTTAATAGTGTTGTCACTTACCTTTAAGATGTCAATTTGATAGTTTTCAATCATTAAACAACAGTCTGCTGGAGGAATGTATCCTAAGTATTCAATTATTAGCCCACTTAAAGTGCGAGGTCCAAGGTTAGGGAGTTGCCAATTCAATAAGCGATTTAAATTTCTCAAGGTAATACTAGCATCAACTATTACTGATCCATCTTCCTGTGGGGTAATATCTTTACTTAAAGTTGCAATATCAGTGGTAAACTCGCCTACTACTTCCTCTAAAATATCCTCCATGGTTGCTAGACCTTGCAGATCTCCATACTCATCCACAACAAAGCAGCTCCTTCGTTTCATTTTTTGAAAATTAATAATTTGAATATTCAATGAGGTAGCTTCAGGAATAAAATAAGGAGCCTCAGCAATTTGCAATAAGCTTTCCATATTCAAATTCTCTTCCAGTGCAAGGTTTAATACACTTCGCAAATGCACCATCCCAACTAAATTATCAATAGTATCTCGATATAGAGGAATCCTAGTGTGTTGCGCTGTCTCGAGTTGAGACAATAACTCATGCCACGGCTGCTCAAGATTTATACCCACAATATCAGATTTAGGAACCATAATGTCTTCAACTTTGGCCTGTTCTAAATCCAGCAGGCTTATCAGCATGCTTTTATGCTCAATGGGCAACAACCCTCCGGCTTCATGAACCACGGAGCGTAACTCTTCTCCAGACAATGCCTCTTTATGGGTGCGATGCACAGAGATGCCGAATAAACGTAAAATTCCATTTGCCGTTCCAGTTACGATATACACTAAAGGGGAAAAAATAGTTTGCAGAGCTAACAAAGGTAAAGAACATATAAAAGCAACCTGCTCTGGGTACAAAGCAGCCAGAGTTTTAGGAGTCATTTCAGAAATGACTAAGATAACTAAAGTTAATAGGGCTGTCGCAATAGCTACCCCAATTTCACCATAAAAATGCTGTCCAATGAGAGTTGCAGCCATTGATGCCACAATACAAGCAAATGTATTTCCTATTAATACCACACTCAGCAATCGTGCAGGATTCGCCAATAAGTGCTCCACTCGGATCGCTTGCTTGTGCTGCTTTTTTACCAAATGACGCAAACGATATCTATTTAAAGACATCATGCCAATTTCTGATGCAGAAAAGAAAGCTGAAAGTAAAATTAGAATTACTAAAAGAGCACTTAGGGTAACGATGGAAAGATGCACTGCCTATCCTTAGAACAAAAGTACGTAAAATTTATTATATCAAAAGGAAATATTATCGGTGTAATTAAATAGATTTATAAGTTTATGTAACTATCGATGGACTTAACTTCTTTCTGCTATACTTGCACAATTTTGTAAAGTATTCCGAGAGATCACCATGTTTGATAATTTAACTGAAAGACTTACTCGCGCTTTTAAAAACTTAAGCGGACAAGGGCGTTTTACAGAGGAAAATATGCAGCAAGCGCTGCGTGAGGTCCGTTTGTCCTTGTTAGAGGCCGATGTTGCTCTACCTGTAATTAAGGAATTTATTGAAGCAATTAAACAAAAAGCTTTAGGTCAGGATGTTGCTGCCAGCTTAAAACCCGACCAAGCTTTGGTGAAAATTGTCCATGACGAGTTAGTACACGTCATGGGAGATGCTCGTGCTGAGTTAAACTTTAAGACACAACCACCTGCAGTCTTCTTAATGGCAGGGCTGCAAGGATCAGGAAAAACAACTAGTGCAGGTAAACTGGCACGTTATTTGAAAGACACAGAAAAGAAGAAAGTAATGTTGGTTAGTACCGACGTTTACCGTCCTGCAGCTATCCAACAATTGAAATTATTGGCGGATCAACTAGACGTAGCATTTTTCCCCTCTGAAAGCCATGAGCAACCATTGTCGATTGCACAAAAAGCTTTGGACGCTGCAAAAAAACAATTCATGGATGTACTTATTATCGATACAGCAGGCCGACTTCACATTGATTTAGAAATGATGAATGAAATTAAAAGCCTGCACAAAGCGATTGATCCTGTTGAAACACTTTTTGTTGTTGACAGCATGACAGGCCAAGACGCTGCCAACACTGCAAAAGCATTCCATGACGCTTTACCATTAACCGGGGTTATTTTAACCAAAACTGACGGTGATGCTCGCGGAGGTGCGGCACTTTCTGTAAGACACATAACTGGGCAACCGATTAAATTTATTGGTAATGGTGAGAAAATTGATGCCTTGGAGCCTTTCCACCCAGAACGAATCGCTTCTCGAATTTTAGGCATGGGCGATATCCTCACCTTAATTGAAGAGGTTCAAAGAAAATCCGACAAAACAACTAGTGAAAAATTAGCAAAGAAGCTAAAGAAAGGTAAAAGCTTTGATTTAGAAGACTTCAAGCAACAATTACTACAAATGAACAACATGGGCGGCATAGCCGGCATGATGAGTAAGCTCCCCGGAGTTAGTCAATTACCGCAAAAAGCCTTGGGGCAAGTCAACGATAAAGCTCTCGGCCAAACCATTGCTATTATTAACTCCATGACGGCAAAAGAGCGGCGAATCCCGAAAATTATTGTAGGCTCACGAAAAAAACGTATTGCTTTAGGTTCTGGAACACAAATACAAGATGTAAATCGATTGTTGAAACAATTTAATCAAATGCAAAAAATGATGAAAAAATTCACCAAACCAGGTGGGATTAAGCAAATGATGCGTGGAATGGGCGGTATGGCAGGCCTGAAAGGTATACTTCCAGAAGATTAAGCTTATAGAGTCTGTTGGCAATTCGCTACCTTGTGTCGAAAAACCCTGATATTCGACTATCGCAGCTGAGCATGCATTGCATGTATGTGAACAGCGAACGCAGAAGATCAAGGTTTTGCGACCAAGAAAGTAGAATTGTTCACAGACTGAAATTAGATCTTCCAATGTGGAGCTAATTTTCGTACAATACACGGCATTTTAAAATTAGTATTTTTACAACACTCTAAGTAGAGGAAAATAATGGTCGTTATTCGTTTATCAAGGGCTGGGGCAAAAAAGCGTCCTTTTTACCATATCGTAGTGACCGACAGCCGTAGACGTCGTGATAGTAACTACATTGAATCCATTGGTTATTTCAATCCTGTTGCTCGTGGGCAAGAGGTTCGTTTGCACCTAGAAATGGACAAGCTAACTAATTGGCAAAAAGTTGGAGCCCAACTTTCTGACCGTGTTAGTGCGTTGATTAAAGAATTTAATAAAAAGAGCTCTGCTGCTGCATAACAGTGAACGATACCGATTGGATTATAGTTGGCCGATTCGGTCGTCCACACGGCGTTAAAGGGCTAATCACCGTAATATCATTTACCGAGCCCCGCGATAATATTTTGCGATACGTACCTTGGTATGTGCGAGCGCAAAATTCATGGCAAACGGTAAAGCTATTACGGGTTGATATAACCAGCAAATCTATTCTGGCGCAAATTGAAAGTTATCAAGAGCGCGAGCAGGTTGCCTTATTAACCAATGTTGAGATCGCAATTAAAGCTGAGCAGCTTCCCAATTTAGAGGCTGGCGAATTTTATTGGCATCAGTTGGTTGGTATGACCGTTGTTAATATACAAGGCCTTAAATTAGGGACAGTAAAAGAAATAATGGCCACTGGGTCGAATGATGTTTTGGTAGTAGATGGAGAAAAGCGTTATTTAATACCTTATTTGCCAGAGCAGTTCATTCTTCGCGTGGATGAGCAACAACGCCTTATCACCGTGGACTGGGACACAGATTTTTAATGCATAGAATGCACTTTGGTGTTATCAGCCTAATCCCAGAGATATTGGCTGGATTAAATTATGGTGTTACAGGTCGAGCTATTGAGCAAGGTCTTGTTCAAGTCGATACCTGGAACCCAAGAAGCTGGGCGAATAGGCCTTATAAGCAAGTAGATGATAAGCCTTACGGGGGCGGCCCTGGTATGTTGATGATGTATGAGCCTCTACATGCTGCTATTGAACATGCTCATCAGAGCTTGCCCGGTGATTGCAAAACGATATACCTAAGTCCTCAAGGCAAAGTAATTCGCCAACAGGATTTGAATGAAATAGCCCGCAGCAGAAATACACTGCTTTTTATTGCTGGCCGATATGAAGGAATTGATGAGCGCATTCTGACACAGCATGTAGATGAAGAATGGTCTCTTGGTGATTATGTATTGAGCGGTGGGGAGTTGGCTGCAATGGTATTAATTGATGCCATAGTACGCTTGTTACCAGGTACGCTGGGTGATGAAGAGTCGGCCCAACAGGATTCATTTATGAATGGCCTGTTAGACTGCCCTCACTATACACGACCAGCCACTGTTAATGAGATGAGCGTTCCTGATGTTTTAATGGGAGGGAATCATCGAGATATCATGCGCTGGAGAAGAAAAGAATCGTTAGGGAGAACCTGGTTAAAAAGACCGGATTTATTAGAAAAAATTAAGTTAGACCAACATGATGAGCAATTGCTTATTGAGTTTAAGCGTGAACACGGCGAATCCGTTTAGAGAGCGTCGAATTTAGGAGTAACCATGACGAACATTATAGACCAAATCAACGCTGAGCAGATGCAAGGCAAAGAAATTCCAGACTTCAACCCAGGCGATACAGTGCTTGTACAAGTAAAAGTATCTGAAGGTGGTCGCGAGCGTTTACAGGCTTTTGAAGGCGTTGTTATTGCCAAAAGAAATCGCGGTTTAAACTCTGCTTTTACAGTACGTAAAATATCTCACAACGTAGGCGTTGAGCGCGTTTTCCAAACTTATAGCCCAGTGGTAGACAGCATTACTGTTAAACGACGTGGTGACGTTCGTAGAGCTAAATTGTATTATCTACGCAACTTAGCCGGTCGTGCTGCACGTATTAAAGAAAAGTTGGCAGGTAAAAAAGACTAAGCATTTATATGCAGCTCATCATCTCCGCTTTTAAAACACCCGTAGGTGATCTGGAAGTGATGCACGATGAGCAACATGTTCATCGCGCTATTTTTACTGATGTATGTATTCCTAATTCGAAACCAACGTCATTTTGTACGCTTATTGATCAAGAGCTGAAATCCTATTTTGCTAACCCATTTTATCGATTTCAGCTATCGCTAAAACCTCACGGTACACCTTATCAACAACGTGTTTGGAATGAACTTTTAGTCATTCCGATAGGACGAACTTTGTCATATGGAGAACTCGCTCTTAAACTGCAAAGCAGTCCAAGAGCTGTGGGGCAAGCTTGTAAAAATAACCCTTTAGCATTATTTATCCCTTGCCATCGAGTGGTAGGAAAAAATAATATGGGCGGATATTTGGGACAACCTCAAGCTATACGCTATAAACTGGACCTTTTGCGTCATGAAGGGTACTGTGCAGGGCATATTTTATAGATACGCTTAATATTTCCTTAAGAATTTTACAGATAAAATGCGGGCACCTTTAATGCTGCGTCACAGAAGATAAGAAGGGGATATGAAACAAAAGCATAATTACTATAAGTTGGATAAACGAGAAATTAGCTTTGGGTCAGTCGTGCGGGGAATACTCAAAATCCCAATATCCCTACCTCAATGGATTGCCTCATTTTTTCTAGCACGAACTCTTACCAACATCGCTCTCAACCACTCGCAGATAAAAAAACAACGTCCCATTCATGTAGTAAACATGTCAGATGAAGAGAATAAGAATGAACATGTTATTATTAACCTTCTCCCGCATGAGCCATACAAAAAACTAAAAGACTTTTTATTAAAAGCATCAACCATCATTCCCCTTCCCTTTGTTACAAAATTTAAAACCTCAAATCTAAGCTTTGATAATCCAGAAGATAAAGAGCACATCGACAAGATTCTCGATGAAATTGACTTGCCGTTGCAAGGAAACTCCAAAGTGGATAGATGTGAGGATAAGCTCTTTCCCTGGGATAAAATCCATTTTAAAGGTCTGGAGAAACTTGATCTTAAATTAAGAGGATATTTCTTAGAAGAGCTAGAAAAGCGTTACGGAAAAGAAATTTTTTCAACAGAACGCTCTCCCAAACTTAACTTTTTTACTTTAGAAACAGAAGACGGAGCCGTATTAGACTCCGTTGAAGTAATGCCTCCTGCTGAAGAATTGAAACCAATAGAAGAGCGTAAATTTGTTATCGCTTGCCTAGCTCGTGATCAGAATTATATTAACTGGCTTAAGGATTTCAGTTATTCCGCGCAGAACATTGGTTGCACAGTTATTGGATTTAATTATCGTGGCGTTTGCTACAGCAGAGGCATGGTGTGGACTCAAAAAAATTTGGTGGAAGATGCGATTGCCCAAGCGCAACGGTTGATTGCGTTAGGTGCGAAACCGGAAAATATTGGTTTTGAAGGGATGTGTATTGGGGGTGCCGTCGCCACATTAACGGCAGCGGAGCTTCACGACAGGAACGTTCCTGTTAAGCTGTATAATTATAGTTCTTTCCGTTCGATTCTACGTATGATTACGGGTTATATTTTACCGGAGGGTAAAATAAATTATTATAATCCGCTAACTTACATTCGTTATTTGACGGTAGCTTTAACATATGCATTGATAGCCCCTATTATCTGGTTAGCTGGCTGGCACATGGATGCTGCAAGTGCCTGGGATAGGATTCCATTCTCAGCAAAAAACTATTCGGTCATTCGTCCAAGCAATCCAGAAACTAACGTTCAAGAGCCAACTGACGGTGTCATCCATGATACATGGGCATCTATGGCCTCGTACATCGATGAAACTAGAGCTGCATTAATATCAAAACAAATTCATGGTGAACCATTAAATGATGAAGAACTTGAAATTGTAGACGACAGCCCAGGGCAGCACTACTTTCATCCATCGCAATCAGCGGATCTGCATGGCAAAGCAGCCCATTTTCTTCCTCGTCGATATCTTGTACAGGATTCTGATCCTGAAGCAGCTGAGGGCAACCCACAACAACGCTCTAACCATTCACATATGATCTCAAGTTTTAGAAGAAAATTTGGTTTAGATAATCCTAGCTTGCCGATAATAAAAATGGCCGGGACGACCGATTCTTTTGGAACAAAACGTCCATTAGTCCTTGCAGTTAGTGGAGGCATTGGTCATATAAATGCCGCAAAAGCAATTCTCAGTGACTTAGAAAAAAAACATCCAGTTACACTGCAAAAAACCGAGTATGAAACTCCACTTTATAGAAATAAACACTTTACTTTAGAACGCATGTTGATTCGAATAGGTGTTTGGGCATCGTCCATCGCTTATTTAGGCGCAATTGTCAGAGCACTCACCAGGCTACTTGGTTTCCCAGCTCTACCCAGTCATAGCGCGTATTGGCACGAATTAAACAAGCTTGAGTCTTCAGAACTGGAGTTAAATAATGAACAGGGTGGAGAACCTGTACTTCGTGGTCGAAAAAGAGAATACGTAGATATGCTGCTGGATATCTACCCGACAGGTTATGAATATGCGGCCATAAATAATTCATTACACTTGCAAAGTAAACTAGACGATTTACGGTTATTGATTAAGAGTAAAGAAGTTGCCGAAAGAACTCATCACGCCATCGTATATGAACAAACGCTGGGGATGTTGATCCGCGCGGCAGAAAGAGGGCATCCTTATACAGAACTTCTATCTACACAACCACTGTCTTTAGGAGCTCTATGTGATGCAGTTCGCTTTTACAATGAACATTATGTCGCAAAGCGCAACCGTAATCATGTCCCGCCATTACCAACAATCGACATTCACCAATACATGACTGATTTACCTTCAATTGATTGTACTCACTTTTTTGAAAGCCTAGGGGAATTAAGTACCGATCAAAAACAGTATATGCATATTCATGCAGTAAGCCTGAGTGAAGCTATCATCGAAGCGCATTTAAAAGGTTTTAAGGGCGTACATAATATTTTACCTCATGAAAATCCAATGGTGCGGGCAGGGTTTAAAAATCCTGATTTGGTAAAATATTTAGATAGAAAATCCACGCATTATTTTGCAGTAAATGCGTATACAAAGGTTGGAGAGCAATACACTTTAAACAGCGAACATGAAATCATTGAAGTAAGCCCTGGCGCTAAAGTGGCATCTATCATGATAGGTTCCCTAGCATCTTCAGCTTCTTTAGATTACTTAAAAATTTTCTTAGATAAGGGTTACGACAAAATATTCGTTTTCGGAGGATTAAATGATGAATTATTTACCGCGTTGCAATCCCTAATAAATACTTATCCCGCCGAAAGACAAGCCGAAATCAGCAAAAGAATTGTTCGCCTCGGAAATCAAGGTGACAAGGAAATGGCTCCCATAATGACCCGAAGTGACACGGTGGTTATTCGTGGCGGCGGTTTGAGTGTTATGGAACAAATGGCTCTGCCGCTGCTACCAAAGAAAACAGTCTTGTTACATCACTCTGATTGCGGAGACAAACCACTTTCATCTGGAGTAAGTTGGGAGGATGGGAATGCAAACAAACTGATTGAGTTTCTTAGTGCTAGGAATGTATTCGCCAGAAAAACTTCCCCGCAACGCTGCGAGCTCGATATCCAGGAAGCAGAGGAAGGCAGACGAAGAACCAATCCTTTGTCACGCCTTATTGCAAAGCGAGACGGACCTAAAGCAAGCGTAGGGCAAAACTCAGCCCCACACTCAGCCCCACTTAATACTCAACTACGGCGAAGTTTTAGCTCGCCATCGATAAAAGGATTTGTCGATAACAGCTTGTTTCCCGCACAAGAAATGATAACAAACTGTAATCAGACACAATCAACAACAGTGCATAACAATCGGCCGACATAAGAAGAATATAAAGTTATCTACTATAATGACGATATGTAACCTACATACCATGGAATTAGGTAGTCATTATGAACCGAGCGCTGTACATTTGTATTCTAGTATTGGGGGTTAGTGGTCAAGCGCTAGCAAATTGTGATCTTTCTCGTTTTAAATGGGGATGCGATTTGCCAGTTGACCCTAGCCCATCCAAGTCTGCTTACTCATTGGTTTACTGTGGAACTTCTTACGGATAACTTAAGCAAGGCAGATTACGAACAATTGGTTCGCTACCAACGAGCTAATGTTAATATGATTCTTACTATCAACGGGGATTATATTGATAGTGCGTGTATCCCTGCAGGTCGATATGGGGCAGAATAATTGATATGCTATGAGGCTTTCCCCATCTCACTGGCAATTAAGTGGACAGTTATCATCTAGAGATTGATGGCTTGCAAATTGAAATATTACCAAAAGCCATTAAAAATATGTATTTGCGAATTTATCCGCCTCATGCGCAAATACAAGTAAGTGTGCCTAAATCATTTAGTTTGCAACAAATACGCCTGCAAATAAAAGAAAAGCGTAAGTGGATAGATAAAAAAAGAAATCATATCCTGTCGTTGCCTCCTCCAAGCGTATTAGTGATGGACGAAGGTGAACTTCATTATTTTCTTGGAAAATTATATCGCTTGGAGTTGATAACCAACCGATCGCGTAGCGATGTGGAAATTCGCCAAGATCGCTTAATCCTATATGTTAAACCGCAAATGACAGCTACTGAGAAGCAAAAACTCTTGGCCTCCTGGTACCGCCAACAAATGCAGGATTTGCTACCACCATTAATTTTAAAATGGGAGCGTGTTGTTGGAGTGCAGATTCATCAATACGGCATCAAACGAATGAAAACCCGTTGGGGATCTTGCAACATTCGCAACAAACGAATTTGGATCAACCTCGAGTTAATAAAACGTCCTATAGAATGTCTTGAGTCCGTAATAGTTCATGAACTTGTTCATTTATTAGAAAGGAATCATAACGCTCGTTTTTATGGTTTTATGGATAGATTTATGCCCGACGGAATGTGTCAGGAAAAATGAGACAAAATCTTAGAATTACTAC
>CAMAYX010000021.1 GCA_945862405.1 Legionella genomosp. 1 | reverse complement strand
CTACCGTCTTGGCTGCATTTTTTAAGTTGGATGTTTTTAATTTTATTTTTAATGCGTGGATATTAAGTGTGCAATATCAAGATTTTGCAGTTGATAATAATTTAATGGGTTTTACCGCGATGCGCTCCTACCTCAAAAAGAATACGCAAAGCTCTTTAGGATTTGGAACTGTCATCAACTTAGCCAGTGCTATTCCAGTACTCAATTTAGTCATCATGCCGTCCGCTGTCATTGGCGGAGTGATCATGTATTGCGAACAGCAAAACCTTAAATTACTCCCCAAAAAATAATTATCAAAAAATTGTTCAAATTATTGACAATTTCGTGAGAGTTACTATAGTTCTATTGGGTAATCCTTGCAGTAATAAAGCTGATGTTGTATCGATTCATTATAAATTTCCTTCGCTTAAAATTATTGGAATTTCTTTTAACCAAACTTTTTGGCCGTAAATTTTCTCAAGCAAATGTGTTAAAGGCCATTAGCCCAAAAGAATATATAGTTGAATGGTGAGCTGTTAATTTCTTCAAACCTTAAGAAAAAAAAATAATCGCCAGCATCCCATACATAATTTGACAATATCCGTGCTATGATTTTTATTCTTAAGGAATATAAAACAATAAAAGGGATTGATCATGCGCTTAAAAAACAAAGTAGCCTTAGTCACAGGTGCTGCAAGCGGTATTGGAAAAGAAATTGCTTTAGTCTATGCCAAAGAAGGGGCTAGTGTGGCGATTGCCGATCTTAATCTTGCGCAAGCAAATGCCGTTGCCCATGAAATTAATAAATCCGGCGGTAAAGCCATGGCGGTTGAAATGAACGTCATCGATGAACACCAAGTGCAAGAAGGCGCAGACGCAGTTGCCAACCAATTTGGCAGTATTGATGTGTTGGTTAGTAACGCCGGGATCCAAATTATTGAATCCGTTGATAAATTGGCGTTCGCCGACTGGAAGCGTTTATTATCAATCCACTTGGATGGAGCTTTTCTTACGACCAGAGCTTGTTTAAAACATATGTATACTTCTGACCGAGGCGGGAGCATTATTTATATGGGCTCTGTGCATTCAAAAGAAGCGTCTAAGCTAAAAGCACCTTATGTTACCGCGAAACATGGCTTACTTGGCTTATGCAAAGTTGTAGCCAAAGAAGGAGCTGCTCACAACGTGCGCGCCAACGTAATATGCCCAGGATTCGTGCGTACTCCTTTAGTGGATAAACAAATCCCCGAGCAAGCAAAATCTCTTGGAATCAGTGAAGACGACGTGGTTAAAAAAGTTATGCTAAAAGATACAGTTGATGGAGAATTCACCACCACCGATGATGTTGCGCAAACGGCATTATTCTTTGCATCCTTTGCTTCGAATGCTTTGACGGGGCAGTCGCTAGTAGTAAGCCACGGCTGGTACATGGAGTAGATCGGCAATTCTACTATCTTGGTCGAAATGCCGAGTTTTTCTGCGCTCCGTGTCTAATGTCTTAGTTCGCCTTCGGCTGCACTAAGGTTACTTATTTAAATATTAAACATGTAGCCTTGATGCAGCACAGCGTAAGGGATCTTTTAAATTAATCCCTTGCAAAATCAGCTACGTAAAAATTTCCGGGACATGTGAACTTATCACTCGAGGATCCTCCACCTTTTCACTACTCCCACAGAAAAATGAGAAGCATCCCGAAAGCGATTTTGGGGTTAATTGGGAGATGGTTTTATCGAGGATTTTATTCATTTCAGCCTGGGTGCTTGTCCAGCCGAATAGACCCCGAATAATTCTTACTATCCAGAGTTGGCTGCGTAATTGCTGTACAAATTGCAGCTCAGGACTTGGTGCGTTTAAATCTTTTTTAAACTTTTCTAATATACGCTTTAAATTGGGGTCCTTACGATTAATAGCAATAAACTGACACAGGCAGGCGATTGATATTTCTTTTTGCATTTTCAAACAAAAACGATGATCTTCGCCCAGATCGCGGATAATTTCTTTAAATTGCTGATAAGAACCAGCGGATTTTACACGTTCAACATACTCTAAATTGTAGCGATAATCATGGCGCTTTACTTGCTCATGCACCTCAGTTTGTTGGTAAAACGTCGTTTTAATAACCCCTTGATTTAAAAGATGCTTCATGATGGAGAAGGGATTTATCCGGCCATCAGATTCCTCAGCCAAGAAAGGTTGGTTTTGACCTAATGCTGCAGCAACATCAAGGGCCGTTTGTCCTTTTTCATTTTCTTGACGCGCGAAATGGCCAAATGCACTCCAAGTTTCATGATAACGGTAATCCCCTAAGCGAATCGCAGCATGCAATGGGGTATCCCCTTCTTCAAAACCTGCACCAGGTTGGCAAAGCATTTGCTGATGTTTTATCGTAGCTAAAACTTCTAATGATATTCGATCTCTACTTTGCGTACTTGCTGTATGAGTCACACTTTCTAATAAGCGTTCTTTTACCTCTGGCGCCATTTGTTGCATAAACTGACGGAACTCAGGCATGGAGAATAATACGGCACGTAACTTAGCCTGGCGGGCGAGTACGGATTGGGTAATTAGAGAAATTTTAGCCCGTTCGACCGGATCGCTCTCATCTAAATGCTTGCTCAATGCTTGCTGCGTTATTTCGGGGGGTATCAACACGTGCTTGTACAATACCTCCCATTTGTACTGACAGAACTCTTCCGATTGAGCAAGCTCAGCAAATGCATCACATTCTTCTTGATTGTAAGCAATTTTTTTATTTAACCCGAAAATACGCTTGATGGTTGGCCAATAATAATTCTGTGAATCCAAGAGCTTGGGAAAATTCAATAAATCCCGCTGGGTAATCGCGAAGGCATCTGCAGAATTTAACCAATTAAAAAAGCGGCTTTGACAATGTGACATAACACTATCTGCCAACATTAAATCATGGTCAATTTTGAAAAACATAACATGCGGTTTGCCATCTTTTTCAATGATATAAAACCCAAAATTACCCTTATGCAGATCATCCTCTTCCAGTGAGTAGGAAGTTCCTAATACATTCGCTAGGGAGTGGAGATCCAGAGAAATTTTTCCTTGATGAGCTGCTGTACAGAGCTTTTTAAAAAATCCTGGGGGAAATTGCTGCAGAAAATAGAATGGAATGTCACTTTCTTCACTTGCTTGCACCAATTTACATTTGATCCCTTTGGCTTTTGGGCGGACCGAATAGTACATCCGGTTTAAACCTTCAGAGGTGGCTATGGTATGGCCTACATATTCGCTTGCAACACCCAAAATACGTTGATCAGCCGCTTTTACAAGATACTGTTGAGGAGTTAATCCTGGCATCATGAAAACGCGCGCCAGTTCACCAAAGGCGGCTTCAAAACGTGAAAGATCGGGATTGCCTTGTTTATTTTCTTTATAAACAATGCGATAAATATCACCGCTTGGGCTGCTGTAGGTTGCATCAGAATATACAACATGACCGCAATAGAGAGGATCTGCGCCTACGTCAATTCTTGTGCGTTCTAAATATTCAACCATACAGCGTACAGAAATAATAAAATCAAAATGGCCACAATTATATCAAAGTGTACATCAATAACAAAGCACTTTTACAATATTGCAAAAGATTGAGCGTTAGCGTTCATTGTCGTTAGGCGAGATGCTTAAACCACTATCTTTATCCTGAGCTCCTTCTTCGGTCAAACGGATTTTTAAGCTGACATTGTTTCGTGAATCCGCATATTTAATGGCATTCTCTTTGCTTATTTTTCCTGAACGATATAAGTCAAATAAAGCCTGATCAAATGTTTGCATGCCTTGTTCGTTACTTCTGCTCATCGCCTCCTTGATGTCTTCAATTTTTCCTTTGTCGATTAAGTCTGAGATGTAGGGAGAATTTAATAATACTTCTACAGCAGGAACTAATTTAGCTTGCAAACCAGGAATTAATCGTAAGGAAATAATGGCCCGCAAATTCAAGGATAAATCCAAAAGAAATTGTTGCCTGGCTTCCTCTGTGAAAAAGTTAATTACTCTATCCAAGGTTTGATTTGCATTATTGGCGTGTAAAGTAGAAAGACACAAGTGACCAGTTTCAGCATAAGCTATGGCATGCTTCATGGTATTCTTTTCACGAATTTCTCCAATAAGAACTACATCAGGAGCTTCGCGCATAGCATTTTGCAAGGCATTATCATAACTTAAAGTATCAATACCTATCTCGCGTTGATCCACAATCGATTTTTTATGCAAGTGCACATATTCTATTGGATCTTCAATCGTCAAAATATGGCCGGTGAAATTGGTGTTACGATAATCGATCATTGAAGCCAATGTGGTTGATTTCCCAGAACCTGTAGACCCTACAACCAACACCAAGCCGCGTTGTTCCATAACCACGGTCTTTAATACTGGGGGCAAATTTAAGTTTTCAATAGATGGAATAGAGCCTTTAATATAACGCACCACCATGGCCACCTCCCCTCTTTGGCGGAAAATGTTGATGCGGTAACGACCTATACCATCGACTGATATTGCCATATTGAGCTCCATAGTAGACTCAAATTCTTTGCGTTGTGAGTCGTTCATAATGGACGCGGCAATTTCGCTCATTTGTTGAGAGCTCATTGGTTGCTCACCAATTGGAGCAGTTATACCTTCTACTTTCATTTGCGGAGGGGTGCCAACACTAAAAAACAGATCAGAAGCGCTTCTGTCCACCATTAGTTTAAAAAAGGGGATAATGTCCATTTTTTCCTCTTGATTTGCCGGCACACTCAACTTGCCCATTATTTTAAGTTTACCCCATATTCAATGTTTTGCGATAAACGTAGTAGAAATCGCAGCAAACCCAAATTTATAGTCTATAGTTAAGGTAGATAGTTTGTGACTGCAAGTGCAGAAGTATTTCAGACTCATCACGGATGATGACATCGGCATAAGAATGTGCCCTCGCTTTAGAAAACTACTGCACTTTCAATCACATTCTGTCTGAGGTGATTATGATGATCACAGAAAAACACGATGAAGCATTAAGCATATCTAATCCCCGTCTGCTGTCAGCGGCTTATTTTTCGTTATTAGCAATCATTGTTACTGTTGTAATCGACAGCATAATGTATGCGCTTGGCTTTGAGCAGATTATCTCCTCATTTGAAGCCATTCTCTTAGCGGTTGTAGTTGCTGCTCTTTATGGTGCTTTGTTTGGTGAGCGCATTGTGCACAGCAAACAACCCTATCGCCGGCATGCATTTTTCTGGGCTTTCTTAATGGTTATCTTAGCCATCCCTGTTTATGACCTAGGTTTTTTATGGTTAACCAAACATGCTCATAGCGATATATTTAGAAATGCAACGGCCACCCATTGGTTTTATTTCTACCTATTAATTTTGCTCTACAGTTTCATTCTTGCGGGACTTTGGGTCGCAATTTTAGCGGGTTTTGCGGCAATTTTTTTACGTGGACGTTTAGTATATTACCTGATGCACTCCTTGAGCCAAACACGGCACACGCCATCAGGTCATCGAGTCGGTAAACACAGTAAAACGTATAGCTTAGATACGCCTAAGGTTGAAAACGAACAAGAAAAAGAACCAGAATAAAGATGATCGGTTGACATTTACATCCCTTGCCCTAAAGATCTGAGTTTTGGGTGCAAGCCGATTATGATAAACCATACGGAAGAACTGTTTTCCCAGATGGGCAAAGGTGCTTGGATAATCACCCCTAATAACCGCTTAGCTCAACAATTAATCGCTGATTTTTTTTTGGCGCAATCACGCCCATCAATTCAAAAACCGGTATGTCTACCCTACGCCAGTGCGTTGCATTTACTATTTCAACAGACTCGACATCATTTACCAACAGTAGAACACCCACAACTCTTAAATCTGCAACAGCAACAACAACTCTGGCGTGAAATTTTTGGTGAAATCACCGTTTCGCGAGGATTATTGCACGAGGTTCAAGAAGCATGGCGGCGTTGTCAACAATGGGAAATTGATTTGCGCGACCCTGTATTTAGGTTAAATTCGCAAACAGAACAGTTTCAGCAATGGGCAATCTCTTATCAACTTAAATTAAACCAGCTTAAGGCAATTACCGAAGAGGAAATCGTTACTTATTTAATAAATCATAAGGTCATGCCCTTACCACCAAACATCAATTTTATCTGGGCTTGTTTTGACGATTTTACGCCTCAACAACGAAGCCTCCAGGATTATCTACAGCAGCATAATCACCTACAAATTTACTATGATGTAGCGGAGCATTCCGCCGATGTTTTTACGATGCAGGCACAAGATGATGACGAGGAGCAACTGCACTTAATGCAATGGCTTAAATCTCATTTAATTAAAAAGCCCCAGCGTATCGCTGTGGTAGTTCCAGACTTACAAACCAGACACCAAAGCCTACAACGTGTATTGCTCAGACATTTCCCTGCGCATGTGTTTAATATTTCTTTTGCAGATCCCCTTAAGGAGCATGTCCTTATTGCTCACGCGCTAACATGGTTACAACTGGATAAATCCAATATTAGCAACCAACAATTGCGCTTACTGCTGCATTCACCATTTCTCGCCTATTCCAAAACAGAGTTTATGGAGCGAAGCCAAATACTCCATGAGAATCGTGGCTTGCAAGAAAACAAAATCTCTTTGACGAATTTAAAAAAATGTTTGCGCACTGCTCCTAAACTTTTAAAACTACTTAATTCACTGGATGATTATCCTGAATCAGCTTCCCCTGAAGTATGGATTGAGCTGTTCAAACTACGTTTGCACGCTTTTGGGTTCCCCGGAGAATATCCTTTGTCCTCCGCCAGCTATCAAGTATATCAACGCTTTCTAAGCTTATTAGAAGAATTTATATCGTTAAGATTCATACAAGCTAGCATGAGCAAAACAGATGCTTTGAATGCTTTACTCAACTTCACAGAAACCACGGCGTTCCAGGCGCGAAAATCATCAAGTCCAATACAAATCTTAGGTTTATTAGAAGCATCAGGATGTACTTTTGACAGCATTTGGGTTTGTGGAATGACGGATCAAGCATTACCGCAAAAAACTAGACTATCATCTTTTATTCCCCAAAAAATGCAGATCGACTTAAACATGCCCCATGCTCGCCCCGAGCGAGAATTGCAATTTGCGCGCTCTCTAGTGACGCGCTTAACAAATTCAGCACGTGAAGTAGTGTTCAGTTATGCCTGTTTAATTGGTGATACCCCCAATGTACCTAGCCCTTTGATTACTAATTTCCCGGCCTTTTTACAACAGCTGGTCAAAACTGAACATCATCCTAAACTGCAAAAACATACTGAATCCTATTTGATACCATTTGCCGCTAACGAAACTGTGTCCGGAGGAACAGCCCTCATTACTGATCAAGCAAAATGTCCTTTTCGCGCATTTACATCACATCGCCTGTATGCACAGGATTCGGTTAGCCCCTCGAGTGGACTCGATGCAAGAACTCGAGGCCAACTCTTACATAAAATTATGGAAAATTTATGGCGAACGCTACAAAACCAAACGATCCTACTTGAGCAAACCCCTGAAACATTAGATGAGTTAATGAATAAGGTCATAGAAGGCGTATTAATATCTCATAGTGATCAAGCCCCTCATTCCTTACCCAAATTAATTCAAACTCTCGAATTCGAGCGTACAAAGTATTTAGTTAGCATCTTATTGGATTGGGAGAAACAACGACCAAATTTTTCAGTTTCCGAAGTAGAGGAAATCTATCAGTTCAATATTGCCGGTTTAGAATTAAAATTACGTGTGGATAGAATTGACCAAGTTGGCGAGAAAAAATGGGTAATCGATTATAAAACCACCTTGCCAGGGCAAACCCCATGGGAGCAGGAGCGCCCAGAAGAACCACAGTTATTATTGTACGCATTACTTGATTCAAACATTACAACATTGTTGTTTCTGGAATTAAAAAATGGCCGATTAACGTGCAAAGGTTTAAGTGAGGATACCTCATCGCTCAAGGGGATATCAGCTTTACCCAAAGGACAATCTTGGGATGAAGCAGTAAATCGATGGAAGCTACAATTACAAGATTTGTCCCAAGAATTCCAGCAAGGCCAGTGCAATCCGGCCCCCACCAGAACCCCAATTTGTCAGCAATGTGATTATCAAAATTTGTGCAGAATTAGGATCAGTTGAGGAAACCAGGCACGACCAGAACAAATAGATTTAAGCGAAGCGAAAATCAACAAAACCAACGGAGCCTCTCATCCGCCCTTCCCGGGCTTCTTTAAGGAAGAACCACTGGATTCGCGAGGCCCGCAATGACGCGATAAGAGGACGTTTCGAAATTAAAGAGCACCACCACGGAGCCAAGAACCGTTCAGATTTGGTGGAGGTTGAACGATCTCGGACGTTAGAAAAGGGGAGCATACTAAAGTATGTGAGCATTTTATAACGTCCGAGATCGTTCAAGATGCGCCAAATATGACGGTTCTCAAATATGAAGGTTCTTTAGTAGAGGAAAGAGAGGCTGAATTGCAACTCATGCGTATACAAATTATTCAACTTCGGCATAGCAAACACATTAGAAACTACAGGTGTCGTTGACAATTGGCTTTTACCCCAATCGGCAAACTCATAACCAACACCCACCTCCCAATTACTATTGAGTTTTACGTTTACCCCCGTACCTACCGTATAGGACAGTGAGCCAGTTGTATTGGAGTCAAAATCAAAGGGCACGAGTACAACGTTGGCGCCATTTGCAACCCCCACGTACAGCTGATTTGTGGTGCTGAAATCTTTTGAAGAGTTAAAACCTACTCCTATGCTGCTGCTTAGGTAAGGATTAATCCAGTAATTAGGACATGCAATGAGCATTGCTTTACCCGCGACATACACATGACTTACTTTGTAACTGTAATCCGTAACTGGTTGTCCATCGACCGAAAAACTTCCTGTAAGCGTTGCGGGCGTGCTTCCAGCTATAGCAATCCCTAAGCGAAGAGCTAATGCAGAGAAATTACGCTGCAAGCCCATGAAAGCCTCTCCAGTGGCAATGGTGTCGGTATCTTTATGTGCATTGTAGCGAATGTAGGTATAAGGGAACGGCTGCATGGGAGCCACGTACATTTGATTTTCACCCGGCGATGTCCAAGCAGGACCGCCGCTTACCGTAACAACTTTTAACCATCCCGGAGTTGGATCTAGGATGCCATCAGCATATGCACTGTGCGCTAGTAAAAGTGAAGCAGCAGCGAGATAAGTTTTTTTCACAGTTGATGTCCTTGTAAAATACGCTCCCTAGTGGCTACATAGTATCAGGACTTACGAAAAAGCCAACCTCTTCATTAAAATCAATTTTTAGCGCTGAAAATCGAACACTAAGGTTTCAGAAAATACTATGACCCCATCTATGCTATAGTTATAAAGAGTAAACACTATAAAGAAGAATTGTATGTTGCATATTCAACCAGACAAAGTTCGTTTAATTCTTGAAAAAATTAAATCGTTTAAAGAAGCAATAGGTGAGTTTCCTCCACTTACTTCAGAACAAGATAGTACTTATACTTTATCTGACCCAGCATATCAGGAAATTCTACGCATCATTAACAATCTACCCCTTGAGCAAAAAGCATCTTTAGTTGCCTTAATGTATTTAGGAAATAATGACTTTAAAAAATCGGAATGGGAGGACGCTTTCAATACAGCAAGCAAACAGTTAACACAGCATATTGGGGAATATTTATTATGCCAAACGGAGTTAGTTCACAACATTGAAAATGGTTTAAAAATTTTAGGATTTAATGCAAAGTATCTTAATAAGGTTACTCTAGCAAGCTAGTTCACTAAAGCTAAAAAAACCAACATGTTACGAAAACTCCAAAAAGTATTTGTAACTTATGCCCAACTTGGCGGTAATACTGCCAACTCCATTTTGGACTGTTTATATGGCTAATTTTTCCACAACTGACGAACATGATTTTTACTCTGTCTTAAGAAATAGAGTTAAGCTTCATTTCAAGGATAATCAAATATCTCAATACGGAGCTAATTATCAATTACTCACAACGATTGGTTTACTACTCTTGTTGTTCCTTCCTTATGGATTAATATTAACTGGGAAATTTAGCTTACTCACGATGCTCTTCTTAGCAGCGATTATGGGAGTTGCTATTGCGGGATTAGGTATGGCGGTAATGCACGACGCAAATCACGGTAGCTATTCTTCTTATCCAACGTTATCTAAAATAGTTGGGTATATCACTTATGTAACCATAATTGGTGGGAACCCGATTTGTTGGAAAATTCAACACAATTTTTTACACCATCGATACACCAACATCTATGGTAAAGATGAGGATTTAGATCCCTATGGAACGATGAGATTTACGCCGATTGCACAACAAAAAAAAATTCATCGCTTTCAGCATCTATATGCAGTTTTTCTTTATGGCTTGTCAACTTTACTATGGGCATTGCACAAAGAGTTTTTTCAATTAGTCCGCTATCGACAATTGAATCTCATAAAATCAGACGCTTCTTTAATTAGAAATTTGACCTTGTTAGTGATGGCAAAGTGCTTTTATTTTGGATATTTAATGGTGCTTCCATTGTTATTTTTGAACATTACGTTTTTTCAGTGGCTATTAGGCTTTTTTGTGTTTCACTTTGTCAGCGGATTCATAATTAGTATCGTTTTTCAATTAGCGCATGTTGGGCGTAAGGTTAATTTTCCTGTCTTAAATCACGAGGGGAATATTGATAACCAATGGGCCGTTCATCAAATGCAAACGACCGCAAATTTTTCACCTGATAGTAAATTATTGTTTTGGTTTATTGGCGGTCTAAACTATCAAATAGAACATCATTTATTTCCAAACATAAATCATATTCATTATAACAAAATTGCAACTATTGTGCGGGCTACAGCAGCGGAGTTTGGCTTACCCTACCATTCTTCAAAAACGTTTTTTCATGCAATAAAAGCGCATTTTGACTTTATGAAAACTTTGGGGGCTCCGAAAACTTAAGCTCTGGAGAAATCAAACGCTAAGGTTTCTGAAAGGGATTTTGCACCAAGCGCCAGTGCAAACAATCTATCAATTCCCAACGCCACACCGCTGCAATTGGGTAGACCATGTTCTAAGGCTTGTAATAGGAACTCATCCATACCCATCGTAGGAAGACCACGTTGTTGGCGTAAGAAGTTATCCTGCTGGAAGCGTGAACGCTGCAAAGCTGCGTCGGTTAACTCATGGAAACCATTAGCCAATTCAACCCCTTTAAAATATACCTCGAAGCGTTCGGCAACCCCTTGATTAACTTTGGCTAAGGAAGCTTGTGATATTGGAAAATCGTAAACTGCCACTGGATTCTCTTCTTTACCCAGAAAAGGCTCTACGACATGGCTCATTAACAGAAATAAATATTGGTCCCAATCGTCTTCATCCGCTGGCAACACATTATCCAATTCATATTCCGCCAATACCGAACGGACACGTTGAATATCTTTCAGAAAAGGATCTAGATCGCAAGCCTCCAAAAAAGCTTGTTTATAGGTTTTTTTAATAAGCAAACTGCAGCCCAAAATAGATTGTAAAAGCAGCTCAACTTCCGCCATCAAAGCATGATGATCAATATTAAGCTGGTACCATTCAAGTAGCGTAAACTCAGGATTATGCCAACGTCCCAGCTCATCGTCTCTGAACACGCGCGCCAATTGAAAAATAGGCCCACTTCCCGCCGCCAACAGACGTTTCATATGATACTCAGGAGAGGTTTGCAGACTATACTGCTGCTCGCGAAACATCGCCTTAATATTACTTAAATAAACATCCGTAATCCCAAAACGCGCCATCATCGGTGTTTCCACCTCCAAGTAACCGCGACACCCAAAAAAATTGCGAATGCTCTGTAATACCTCAGCTCGTTGCTGCAGAGTAGATATAGAGGCAGATGGTTGCCAAGAGTTTTGTTCCATAGATATTACCAGTTAGAAGTTAAATGAGACCTTCTTTAACTCAATCCCAAAAAGCCAAACCCAAAAATACGGGCACGGGCGCACGGGCACCATAAAGCAAAACCAACTTCGGTGAGTAAAGCGAAACGAGAGGTCTCAAAAGCAAGGCACGGAACCATGAACCGATCAGATTTGAGTGCAGGTTGCACGATCTCGGGCGTTAGAAAAGCGGAGCATACCCCAGTATGTGAGCATTTTATAACGCCCGAGATCGTGCAAGATGCACCAAAGATAACGGTTCAGTAGAAGATACCGAGTTCTAGGCGAGCAACTTCACTCATACGTTCTTGCGTCCAAGGTGGATCCCACACCAATTCAACCGTACAATCGCTAACATCTTCGACTTGATTAACCGCCTGCTCTACTGTCCCTGGGAAAGTTTGTGCTACGGGGCAACCAGGAGAAGTCAGCGTCATTTGAATATGTACATGTTGTGCCTCATCAATGGCCACATCATATATTAAGCCCAGATCGTAAATGTTGACTGGAATTTCAGGATCAAACACCGTTTTCAATGCAGTAATGACGGCATCTTTTAATATTTCGTTATCTTGTTTTTTCTTAAAACCAAACATAGTTATTCCGTTGTCACCATGGCTTCCTCCTGCTTCAACGCACACTCCAAGGTATGCCAAGCAAGGGTAGCGCATTTTACTCGGGCAGGAAAATGACGCACACCGGCCAATACTGTTAATTTATCTAATGTGTCATTGGGAGAGTCATCACTTGTAACCATACCATGAAAACGGCGAAATAATTGATGTGCCTCTTTTATGGTCTTACCACAAATTGCTTCGGTCATAAGCGAAGCAGAAGCTTGTGAAATAGCACAACCACAACCTACAAAACTTGCGTCAAGAATTTTATCGTTTGCAACGCTTAGATAAACGGTTAGCTTATCACCACATAAGGGGTTAAAACCTTTTGCCTCGCAGCTTGGGCTAGTCATCACACGATGATTTCTAGGACTGCGATTATGGTCCATTATGATTTCTTGATACAGCTCACGTAATTCCATCATTATGCAAAAACCTCTTTAACCTTATGCAACGCACTTACACATTTTTCTATCTCTTCTTCCGTATTATAGAACGATAGAGAAATACGTGTTGTTGCTGGAACCTCAAAGAAATCCATTAAGGGCATAGTACAATGATGACCGCTGCGAATGGCTATGCCTTCACTATCAAGAATTGTGCCAATATCATGGGCATGAATTTTCCCATGCACAAAGGAAACTATGGGTACTTTTTCTTTGGCAGTGCCAATTAAATTAAACCCTTTAACACTTTGTACCGCTTGAGTTGCATAGCGAAGTAAATGGTCTTCATAGGCTACTACGGCCTCCATGTCCAAACCCCACAAATAATCCATCGCCGCCGCAAGCCCGATCGCACCAGCAATATTGGGTGTGCCAGCTTCAAATTTGTAGGGTAACGGGGCGTAATCGGTCGCTTCGAAGGTTACGTAATGGATCATTTCGCCGCCCCCTTGATAGGGAGCCATATCATCTAATAATTGCTCTCTTCCCCATAAAACTCCAATACCTGTCGGACCGTACATCTTATGCCCTGAAAATGCATAAAAATCACAATCTAAATCTTGGACATTGATGGGCAAATGTGCCGTCGCCTGAGCACCATCTAATAGAACTAGTGCTCCATGGGCATGCGCCATTTCAATCATCTTTTTCACAGGATTTATTGTGCCTAAAGCATTGGACACATAATTGATGGCAACAAACTTAGTGTTTTGCGATAACTTTTTTTCAAATTCATCTAAGAGAATTTCACCATCTAGAGAAATAGGAGCTACTTGCAGCGTTGCACCAGTTTTTTTGCATACCATTTGCCAAGGGACAATATTAGAATGATGCTCCATTTGAGTAAGAAGTATTTCTTCACCGGGTCTTATTCTGGGTGCAACAAAGCTCTGGGCAACCAAATTAATTGCCTCGGTTGTACCACGCACAAAAATGCATTCGCGAGCATTATTTGCATGAATGAAACGTTGTACTTTAGCACGTGCCGCTTCAAATTGTTCTGTAGCTCTAACGCTCAAGGCATGCACACTGCGATGTACATTTGCATTATCATGACTGTAGAAATTGGCAATAGCGTTGATCACAGCCTTTGGTTTTTGTGTCGTTGCTGCATTGTCCAAATACACCAAAGGCTGTTCATTGATTTTTTGGCTTAATACAGGAAAATCTCGTCTTAAGGACTTGATGTCCAAGGTAGCGATTAAATCAGAGTTTCTGCTCATAATATCATCCTATCTGCTGACTCAATAATTTACTCATCCATGTGCCCACATCTTTGTGTGGAATTCGCTGCAGGTTATCGGCCGCAAATGCTTGAATTAAGAAGTGGCTAGCCTCAACTTTATCGATGCCTCTAGTTGCTAAATAAAATAAGGCAGTTTCATCAAGCTGCCCTACCGTGGCCCCGTGAGTACAGACCACATCGTCGGCAAAAATTTCCAACTGAGGTTTGGTATCAATCTCAGCATTTTTAGATAATAGTAAATTCTTATTGTATTGATTGGCTTGTGTGTGCTGCGCATCTTTATCAACCACTACTTTTCCATTAAAAACTGCCCGCGAATTACTGGATAATATACCTTTATAATCGTGCACACTTTGGCAATCCGCAACTTTATGATGAATAACGGTATGGTGATCGATATGCTGTCCTTGATTAGGAGCATATATGCCATTTAAAATGCATTTTGCGTGGCGTTTTACTAAGTTAACACTCACGTCACTGCGCACCAATTTACCGCCAATGCTTAAAGAGTGACTTTCTATTTGACTGCTAGCTTCTTGATTTGCGGCTAAATGACTGAAATGGAATGCAGTTTTTGCTTCTCGTTGAATTTTATAATGAGTGATACGCGCTTTTTCAGCGGCAAATAATTCGGTAATGTTGTTGGTAAAATAATTACAATCCTTACTTCCTTGATAATCTTCAATCAAGGTAATTTCACTGCCCACTCCAACATGAATCAAGTTGCGGCTATAAACGGCCTGATCATTTGCATCCTGGTAATACGCTACACCTATCGTGCCTTGTAAATTAACTCCGTTAGGAACATAAATAAAAAGGCCACTGTGCAAAAATGCGGTGTTCATAGCATGAAAGGCATGCTCAAGGTGAAACGTGTGGTTAAAGCATTCTTTAACTTTGTCTTCATGTTCTACGATAGCTTGCAGCAGAGGCAGGATGATCACCCCCTTGGGCAATTCCAAATTTTGCAGACCATCTACAACACCATTAGTAATTCGTATCCAAGTAACCCCGTCAATATCAATTCCAGCAGCTACACCTTGGCTT
Organism: Legionella genomosp. 1; assembly: GCA_945862405.1. Classification (GTDB taxonomy): domain Bacteria; phylum Pseudomonadota; class Gammaproteobacteria; order Legionellales; family Legionellaceae; genus Legionella_A. The sequence continues at coordinate 3,926 of CAMAYX010000021.1, read as the reverse complement.
GTTGTAGTCGGTAATTGGAAACGGTGCTGCAAAAAAGTGTCCAATGCCGTATATTTCCATTCCTCGTTGCGGCGCGTAGGAAAATTTAAGCGAGCGAGTTCTCTCAACGCTACTTTTTGCAAACCTGCAAACCACGGAACTTGAGATAGATTTGCTTGAGCTTGATCTTGATAAAAATCCAACACTGCGCTCATGCCTGCTCCACTTCTTCCAACCAACTATAACCTTTATCTTCCAATTCAAGGGCAAGGGACTTATCGCCAGATTTAATAATGCGACCATTGGCAAGCACGTGAATATAATCGGGCTCAATATAGTTTAATAATCGTTGGTAATGGGTTACTAAAATAATAGCTCTATCTTTACCACGCATAGCATTCACACCTTGCGCAATCACCCTTAACGCATCAATGTCCAAACCAGAGTCGGTTTCATCTAAAATAGCGAGCTTTGGCTCTAAAGCTACCATTTGTAAAATTTCATTACGCTTCTTCTCGCCGCCCGAAAAACCTTCGTTAATGCTGCGGTATAAGAAACCTTCATCCATTTCTACTAATTTGCATTTTTCGCGAATAAAACTCAAAAATTCGATAGCATCTAAGGGATTTTTACCTTGCCCTCTTCTCACAGCATTGACGGAAGCTTTTAAGAAATTAATATTGGTCACACCAGGAATTTCAACTGGGTACTGAAATGACATGAATATACCAGCTCGTGCACGCTGTTCTGGCTCTAACGGTAATAAATCCTCATCCAAATAAGAAATATAGCCTTGAGTTACCTCATACGCAGGATGACCTGCCAAGACTTTGGATAATGTACTTTTTCCAGATCCATTAGGTCCCATAATGGCATGTACTTCACCGGCACGAACGGATAAGTCGATCCCTTTTAAGATCGGCTGTTCATTAATGGATACGTTTAAATTTTTAATCGTTAACATATTAACCTACTGCCCCTTCTAGACTTATGCCCAATAATTTTGACGCTTCAACCGCGAATTCCATGGGCAGTTCTTTTAATACTTGCTTACAAAAACCATTAACGATCATCGATACGGCATCTTCCACATCAATTCCTCGTTGCTGGCAATAAAATAATTGATCCTCACTGATTTTTGACGTAGTTGCTTCATGCTCTACCTGTGCAGACGGGTGCTTAACCTCTATATAAGGAAACGTATGCGCAGAACACTCACTGCCCATGAGCATGGAATCACATTGCGTATAGTTTCTAGCATTTACCGCATTAGGTCCAATACGTACAAGACCGCGGTAAGCATTGTGCGATCGCCCAGCACTGATTCCTTTTGAGATGATCGTGGAACGCGTATTTTTTCCTAAATGGATCATTTTGGTTCCAGTATCAGCCTGCTGCAAGTTATTCGTTACCGCGACCGAATAAAATTCACCAACAGAATCATCGCCCTGCAAGATAACACTTGGATATTTCCAAGTAATGGCCGATCCAGTTTCAATTTGCGTCCAAGAAATTTTAGAGCGTTTGCCACGACATACACCGCGTTTGGTCACAAAGTTATAAATTCCACCCTTGCCATCTTTATCGCCAGGATACCAATTTTGCACGGTAGAGTATTTGATTTGCGCCCCATCAAGGGCTATCAACTCTACAACCGCCGCATGCAATTGATTTTCATCACGCATAGGAGCAGTACAACCTTCTAAATAGGAAACGTAACTGTCGCAATCTGCAATGATTAAGGTGCGCTCAAATTGCCCTGTCGAAGCAGCATTGATGCGGAAGTACGTGGATAACTCCATTGGACAACGCACACCCTTAGGAATATATACAAAAGAACCATCGCTAAAAACAGCAGAATTTAGAGCTGCATAAAAATTATCACGATAGGGCACCACGCTCCCTAAATATTTTTTTACTAATTCAGGGCATTCATGGACAGCTTCCGATAAAGGACAAAAAACCACCCCTTTTTCAGCTAATTTGGCTTTAAACGTTGTAGCTACGGAAACGCTATCAAATACAGCATCAATAGCCACACCAGCCAGCATTTCTTGTTCGCGTAACGGTATACCCAGTTTTTCATAGGTACGCAGTAACTCGGGATCTACCTCGTCCAAACTTTTAGGACTGTCCTTTTTACTTTTTGGAGCGGAATAATAAGAGATATTTTGATAATCAATTGGAGGATAATGAACACTAGCCCATTCAGGATGCTCCATTGTTTTCCAGTGCTGAAACGCTAGCAGGCGCCATTCCAATAAAAATTCTGGCTCACCTTTAATCGCGGATATACGACGAATTACATCTTCGTCTAATCCAGGCGCAAATGTTTCTACTTCAATGTCTGTTACAAACCCATGCTGGTATTCTCTTTCCAACAACGAGTTTAATTGTGAATTTTTAGCCACCCCGAACTCCAACTGCTAATTGTTTTATGCGGTCTAATTCATGTGATTGGAGACTTGGCTTAGCAAGCACTTCCAAACTTACACTGCTTAATGCTGTTTCAATCGCTTGATTAATTAACCGCCAATTACCTTGTACATGACAGAAACCTTGTATAGAACATTCATTGGGCTGCATGGTGCACTCCACCAAACCGCGATAATCTTCTAAGGCATAGATAATTTCAGTTACTGAAATTTCAGCAGCAACTCGTTGAAGTCTGTACCCGCCTGCGACCCCACGCACAGAAGATAATAAACCTGCTGCCGTTAACCGTTTCAATAATTTACTTACCGTGGGAACGGTTAAATGGGTGTGTTGGGCTATGTCACGCGCGTTGCATAATTGATTTGAACGCTTGGCGAGATACACCATTACCACTGTTCCGTAATCGGCCAATTTGCTGATGCGCAGCATACCACCCCTGTGTACAATTATCTAGTACCAAATAGGTCTTATATATAAATATAGTACTAATTAAGTTCTATTTAAAGAAAAGCGCTAATAATACCGGAATAGAAGAAATGGGGCAAATTAAATGAGTTATTTTTATTCATATTGATTGATTTGAATTTACATAGATATTTATTGAACCATAATGACTCATTGACTACCATTATTTTCCGGTTATAATAGTGCACCTACGATTCTCTGGAGCCTCTATGACCCGACGTCAAGTTATCACCCAATCCATGTTAGTTTTACTTGCTTTTGTTGCCCTGCATAAGCCCATATATGCTGAACCTGCCAATCTTTCCCAGCTGCTAACCGAAGTTAAAACTTACCATGACACTGGCATTTATGATCAGGATTTGAACACCATTATCAAATCGGCCGATGATTTTATCATACAAAGAGCACAAGCCAACCAACAACAAACCCAACCGCAAAAACTAGCCATTGTTTTAGACATTGATGAAACTTGTCTTTCAAATTACAACAATATGGCGGCACGAGATTTTACAGCATCAAAGCAAGAATGGATGAAAGACATACAGGCCGCAAATGCACCTGTCATCAAACCTATGTTGAATCTTTACAATAACGCCATTGCCAATAACATTGCCGTATTTTTTGTAACCGGCCGTCATGAATCAGAACGATCGCCAACCAGTCAAAATTTAACCTTAGCCGGTTATCAAGGTTGGTCTGCTATCTACTTAAAGCCAGATAATTACAAAGAGGATTCAGCGATCCCCTTCAAATCCCACGCGCGTGAATCCATTGAAAAACAAGGCTACATCATCATAGCCTCAATCGGTGATCAATACAGCGACCTAAACGGCGGGCATGCGGAAAAAACGTATAAGTTACCAAATCCTTATTATTATATTCCGTAGTAAAAATAGATTTGAGCGAAGCGCAAAATCCACCAAAGATAGAGGCAATAGCCGCTCAGATTTGGTGAAGGCTGAATGCTCTCAGGAGTTAGAAATGCGGAGCATACAAAAAGTATGTGAGCATCGGAGCCCCTCATCCGCCCTTAGGGCTTCTTTACG
>CAMAYX010000020.1 GCA_945862405.1 Legionella genomosp. 1 | reverse complement strand
TACTACATAGGCTACTCTCTCATGCATTTACCCATAGGGATTATGCTGGATAGGTTTGGACCGCGAAAAGTAATGACCGGGTGTATATTACTAACCGTGATAGGTTTAATGCCCATTGTATTTGCTACTAATTGGGTTTATCCCGTTTTAGGGCGCGTCCTGATTGGTATAGGTTCTTCTGCGGCCATTTTGGGTACTTTTAAAATCATTCGCATGTCGTTTGCTGAAAAACATTTCACCCGCATGCTGAGCTTTGCCGTTACTATTGGATTGATTGGCGCCATCTATGGCGGTGGCCCAGTAAGTTACATGTGCTCAACTTTAGGTTATCAAGCGGTTGTTGAAATCTTTATGGCCATCGGCTTACTGCTAGCGTTAGTAACCTATGTTATGGTACCTAACAGCAAACCAACGAATGAAACCACCATATTAGCGGATATTAAATCGGTGTTTACCAACAAAAAGGTGATTTTAATTTGCGTCAGCGCCGGGTTAATGGTCGGTCCTTTAGAGGGATTTGCAGACGTATGGGGCTCAGCGTTTTTACAACAAGTGTATGGATTTGAAAGTTCAACCGCTCATTATCTTCCATCACTGATCTTCATTGGCATGTGTTTTGGTGCACCAGTATTAAGCTTTGTCGCTGAGAAAACTGGCTATTTTCTAGGTACCATAATAGGAGCCGCCATCGCTATGGCTGTAGTTTTCAGCTTCTTGGTGGCCGGGGTAATGGGCATTAATGCAATCTCCATTAATTTTGTTTTGGTTGGAATTTGCTGTGCTTATCAAATTTTAGCGATATACAAAGCCTCAACCTATGTGTCTGACAGCAAGGCCGGTTTAACGACTGCTGTCGCCAATATGATCATTATGAGCTTTGGTTACGGTTTCCATAGCTTAATTGGTTACATGGTGAACGCTTACGGCGGACCGACTTCCAGCCAAGCATTAGAGTATGCTATTAGCATCATTCCGATTACCTTGGCATTGGGCGTTATCGGCTTCTTAGCATTGGGTTACTCTGATAAAGAAGTTCGCATTAAAATTAATTCCAACTCTTCAGAAGCAGCATAACGGTTTGTTCAGAGAGAGGGTTGTACCTTCTCTCTTTTTTATTCTTTGGATTGTGCTACAATTTTTTAAGTAAATAACAGGGATTGTTATGAAAAATGATAATAAAGATACACCTCATATTATAAATGAATTCAACATGCCGGCACCTCGTTGGCTGCGAAGTTATCCTGCCGGCCCTTATCGCTTTTACAATCGCGAATTTTTTATCATAACCTACGAGTCTGATCCGGACTTACTGCAAGCAATTTTACCTCCACCTTTGGAACTGGTAGCCCCGATTGTAAAATTTGAATTCATCCGTATGCCCGATTCCACCGGTTTTGGTGATTATACCGAGTCGGGGCAAGTTATACCGGTAAGATACAAAGGCGAGGAAGGCGGTTTTACCATCTCCATGTTTTTGGATTGCCAAGCACCTATTTCAGGGGGCCGTGAAATTTGGGGCTTTCCCAAAAAGCTCGCCAAACCAAAATTATTTGTGGAAGAAGATATCCTAGTTGGCACACTGGATTATGGCTCGACGCGCATCGCTACAGCTACTATGGGGTATAAGCATTACTCTATGGATCAGAAGGCGGTATTGGAGTCGGTTAAAAAGCCTGTGTTCTTATTAAAAAACATCCCCGGTGTGGATGGAACGCCAGAAATTAATCAACTAACCCGTACTTATCTGACGGATATCAATGTAAAAGGCGCGTGGTCAGGCCCTGGCAGTTTAGAACTACATCCGCACGCATTAGCCCCAATCGCCGACTTATATGTGAAGAAGATAATTTCAGTTGCGCACTTCGTAACCGATTTAACCTTGCCGTATGGGGAAGTAGTTGAAGATTATTTAAAAACTAAGTAGCCTGGATGTAGGCCCAAAGGGCCGTAATCCGGGATCAGTGGCACATAGTCACACCTGATCTTGACCCAACAATTGCTCCAACTGCTGCAACGTAGCCACCTCATAATGGGGAACAATACCTTGAGGCATGGGCTTATTATGAACATTCAACCAACACGTATGCAAACCTACGTTCAAGCCACCTTTAATATCCGAGTCTGGATTATCGCCAACCATCAATACATGTTCTCTAGCCGTCTCGCCCATAAATGTAAGCGCATGTTCAAAAATTTTAGGATGCGGTTTTGCAACACCCACGTACTCAGAAACCACCAGCATTTCAAAAAGATTCATAAGCCCGGTCCGGCCTAAACGAATTTGTTGCTGCTCAGTGAAACCGTTCGTAATGATTCCGAGTTTAAATTTACCGTGCAAAGCAGTGAGCAAACTAACGGCACCATCTAAAGGCTCGCAGATATCATTCATTGTTTCTTGAAATAATTGTGAAAAGTGATCTGCAGAGATCTGCAGCTTTTGCGACCAGGGCGCAAATCTTAAGCGCTGTAGATCATAAATGCTGATATCTCCGTTTTGGTAGTCATTCCAAAGACCGCGATTCAAAAGAGAATAAGCGTCATAATCCTGGTGTTCAAATGTTTTGCCCAAGGAATTTAGGGTGCGTTGTAAACCCAAATAAGCATCGAAATGAAATAAGGTATCGTCAGCGTCAAATAGTATCCATTGATAAGGAATCACAACAACATCGTCTCATCTAAAATCAATGTGCATTTTACTGAATTTACCCAACGATGAACACCCTGCTAGGGTTTAGGGATGGGTTGTGGGTGTCAGAAACTCGAAATTATAATTATAAGAGCGTATAAATGTTCCATCTGCACTGAATTTTAATATTATTTTATTGATTTGTTGGATACCTGCCGTATTGCTTGGGAGCGTTGCAATCCCCAATCCTTCGCCCACAGAATAGCTGTCTTTAAGGACTTTCACCTCATCGGGATGTTGATGTTCCACATACAAACCGCCCAGATAATTCATAAATATGGCATCAATTTTCCCGCCAGTTAAATCCAAAACCATGGCATTAATATCGGTGTAAGGAATGATCGTTGCTAGCCTACTAAAATTATCAACAGCATAATGAAAATATTCCCTTCCTTGCATAACACCAATTTTTTTCCCTGAAAATTCTTGCAGAGAATTAATTGGACTCGTCTCTAATAATAAAAATCCACCTTCGGAGGGCATGTACGGCAAGCTAAAAAGGAGCTGCTGTCTTCGCTCTGGAGTAATCACCAAAGCACCTAGAGCGTAATCAATGGTATTGTTTTGCAAAGAGCCTAGTAACTGCGCAAACGGGGTAGGCACAAATTCACACTGCCATTTTAATTGATCGCAAATATTACTCATCATTATCTACATCAGCGCCTTGTGGACCATTTGCAACGTCTACTACCTCATAGGGAGGATTATAAAGAGGTAAGCCGATTTTAACGGTATCAGCATGGGCAGCTGAAAAAAATACAAACAAGAAAATACTGACAGATATCCTTTTCATGCCAATTTCCACGAAATCACTTTCTTAAAAGTATAAACTAAATTCATGAAATGAGTGGGAATTAATTTACAACAAGGTTTAAACCTCCTTACAAACAAGTTAAACTATTAGTCCTACTGCACAGTGCGATTGGACCCTGCATGCGCGACATTACTGGACTCGATAAACTCATTAGCGGTTTTGATTCGGTGCTACGTACATTACTTATTCCTGAGCAACGTACCAGTCATCGTGCATCGCCTGCAGAAAATTTTGTAGACGTCCCGCTCAATCAGCAGGAAAAGCGTCATGCAGCTGGACTTATGCGGGTCAATCATGCCGGGGAAGTTTGTGCGCAGGCATTGTATCAAGGCCAAGCTTTAACAGCGAAACTTCCAACCGTAAAAACACAAATGGCGCAAGCGGCTCAAGAAGAAATTGAGCACCTCTCCTGGTGCGAAGAACGCTTAACCGAACTCAACAGCCGACCCAGTCTTCTAAATCCTTTATGGTACACAGGCTCTTTTCTATTAGGTAGTATCGCAGGATGGGCAGGTGATAAATGGAGCTTAGGATTTGTAGTTGAAACCGAACGACAAGTTGCGCAACATCTTCGTGAACATATGCAGGGGCTTCCAGCGAACGATGAAAAATCTAAAGCCATAGTAAAGCAAATGGAAATTGATGAAACTCAACATGCAAATGCAGCGATTAAGGCTGGAGCCGTTGAATTACCTTATCCAATTAAAAAGATAATGAATAAAGTTTCCAAATTAATGACGAAAAGCAGTTATTACATCTAAACTGATAACAACATAACTGCGTGCAGACAATTTGATAGCACGCGCCGAAATGAGGGCAACCAATTGATTTACGTGCAGATCTGTAGCAATCAGCGCAGGCGGAGCTCATGGATCATCATACATTCTTCATTGTAGTTGTTATTTTATTCGCCTATGCCTTTGATTTTATCAATGGCTTTCACGATGCGGCGAATTCAATAGCAACTATTGTGACCACTGGCGTTTTGACCCCAAGACAGGCCGTGATCTGGGCCGCATTTTTCAACTTTATTGCTTTTTTATTTTTCAGCCTGATGGTTGCAAAGACAATAGGTAGTGATTTAATTGATAGTAATCATATAAACCCCGTCTTAATTCTTTCCGCACTCATAGGGGCGATTTTTTGGAATTTGCTAAGCTGGTACTTCGGTCTCCCCACCAGCTCATCGCATGCTTTAATTGGAGGCTTAGCAGGGGCTGCCATAGTTCAAAGTGGGTTCGCCGTACTAAAACCAGCCGGATTCATCAAAGTTGCTATTGGTATTTTTGTATCTCCTGTATTAGGCCTATTAATTGGATTGCTGCTCACCTTTTTGTTGAAATATTTTTTGCGCAATAACAATCAACAAAAGCTGCATTTAACGTTTAAATCCTTCCAATTAGTTTCATCTGCATTATTAAGTCTTACCCATGGAGGCAATGACGCCCAAAAAACCATGGGAATCATTGCAGTTTTACTATTTTCCTCTTCGTGGTTGTCTGGTGAGTTTTACATACCTTTCTGGGTAGTAGTCTCATGCCAACTGGTTATCAGCTTAGGAACCCTTTTTGGAGGATTGCGGATTGTACGGACCATGGGAACCAAAATCACAAAACTCGATACTTTTAACGGGTGCACTGCAGAAACCACGGCTGCGGCAATAATTTTTGCTTGCACCGAGTTTGGAGTACCAGTTTCTACAACGCAGACGGTTACTGGCGCGATTGCAGGAGCAGGATTGGTTAATGGATTGCACGGCACACACTGGCCTACCATACGCATCATTTATTTTACATGGATGCTCACCATTCCAGCCTCTGCTTTAGTTGCAGCTATTTGCTTAAAACTTATCGGCTGTCTCTTGTAGTCGCGCTATCTTTTTAGAGCTGTTCTTATACCCCCAAGAAAAATAGATGACCATTCCTATCACCATCCACACAACAAAGCGCACCATGGTGACCCAAGGCAGGTTTATTAATAAATAGCCACAACTGATCACTCCTAAAATAGGGACATAGGGCATAAGTGGTGTTTTAAAAGGTCGCGGAAGTTTCGGATGGGTATAGCGCAAGATTATCACCCCTGTGCACACTATCATAAAGGCAAATAAGGTACCAACGTTTACTAATTCCGTTAAGTCATCCAACGGAACCAAAGCTGCACCGGTAGCCATTAACACGCCGCAGAGTACGATAATGCGTATAGGGGTGTGCGTTTTTTGATTGGTAACCGCAAAAAAATTAGGGAGCAAGCCATCTCTTGCCATAGCTAGAAACACCCGACTTAAACCATAATAAAGCACCAGCATCACCGTGGTTAGTCCTGCAACGGCCCCCACACCGACCAATCCTGCAGCCGTTTTGTACCCCAAGAGTAACAGTGTATGACTGACCGGCGAAGGAACATTGAGAACAGTATAAGGAACTACTCCCGTCAGTAATCCTGCGACTACTATATAAATCAGAGTACAAATTGCTAGTGACCCAATAATACCTATAGGCAGATCACGCTGCGGATTTATGGCTTCTTCTGCTGCAGTGGAGACCGCATCAAAACCAATATAGGCAAAGAAAATTAATGCCGCTCCCTGCATTACTCCGGACCACCCAAACGGAAGGAAGGGACTCCAGTTTTTGGGGTCAACGTTCATAGAGGCAATTACGATGAACAAAGCAAGTACCATTAGTTTAATGGCAACCATAAAATTATTTGCGCGCGAACTTGATTTGACACCTATGGTAAGCAAAGTTCCTAGAAAGATGATGATCACGACCGCCAGCATATTAAAATAGCCGCCAGTTGCAGGACCATGTAATAGATAATTAGGAACGTGAATGTTCAAAGTCATCAATAAATCATTGCAATAACCGCTCCAACCTACTGAAACAGCGGAAACGGATATCGCATATTCTAGCAATAAATCCCAACCTACAATCCATGCAAATAATTCACCAAAACCAGCATAAGCATAACCGTATGCACTACCACAACCACCAATTGAAGCTGCAAGCTCAGCATACGCAAGCGCTGAAAATGCACAGGCAAATCCAGCCATGATGTAGGACAATACAATGGAAGGTCCTGATTCTGTAGCAGCGACGATGCCAGTTATCACAAAAATCCCGGCACCAATAATAGCCCCTACACCGAGAAAAGTAAGGTCAAACGCGGATAAGCATCTTAACAAACGTACGTTACTATCCGCGATGCTGCGAATTTCTTTTTTACGAAACATGTCCATGTTAATATGCACCTCCGTGTTATCTAAAAAAACTCTACCATGAATGCATTTCGGTGGTAACCCCGTATATGTTGAAATTTACTAGGTATACCTTAATTATTTTAGCTCTACTTTGCTCTGCTTCAATTTCTGCGGCTGAAGTAGATTCTGCATGCTCTCATTGGCCTTCGTGGTTTAAGCCTGTTTGCCAGGAAGTTGACCGCATTTGGACCAAGGGAGACAATGAGCTTTACATTTCCGGGTACGCCTGGCATAACCGCTACACTTATACTAAAGAACGTCTTGACCAATACAATGAGAATGCATGGGGCGGAGGTTTAGGTAAAAGCTATTATGACGAAAAAGGAGATTGGCATGGCCTTTATGCAATTGCTTTCCTTGACTCTCATAAAAATGTAGAGCCTATTGCAGGTTATGCATATCTGAAGATGGCACATTTTACGCCTAACTTAAGAGCAGGCATCGGTGTCTCTGCTTTCATAACCCAAAGACCTGATATTTTTAATGGCATACCATTCCCAGGAGTGCTGCCTTGGGCTTCGATAAACTATCGTCGGCTTTCCATTTCAGCAACTTACATTCCTGGTGCCGTAGGCGCAGGTAACGTACTATTTTTAGTAGCAAAATGGGTACTATAGACTTCAGGATTATGTTGGTGAAAACTCTACCTTATGATATGTTTTAACTTCTATACTTTGACAGGACGTTACTATGCTTTCGTTTACAGAACAAGCAAGAATTTATGGAGGATTTCATAGAAGACAAGAAACAAAATACATGCACATTGTTTCTATTTTGTTATTGTTTTTATCTGCTTTCATTTTTTTAGGTTTTTTTCATGTATTAATGCCAGGTATTTTTGAAATTACGTTGGCAAGTATTACAACTGTAGTTTTATTAGTCTATTATTTTTATCTGAATTGGCGATTAGCTTTAGTACTGACTCCAGTACTTCTCTTTTTATTATGGATTTCTAACATGATTAGTTATTCGGGGCCTAGCACATTTTCGGTTTGGGCATTGATATTGATCTTAATTTTGAGCGGTCTAACATTAGGGATTGGTTACTATTTCGAAGGAAGAAAACCGCCTTTGCGGGTCGGCCTATTACAACTGTTAATAGAACCCATGTTTTTAACAGCCGAGGTGTTTTTTATGGCTGGCAAAATGCGTCCCTTACAAAATGATATTTATGGAATTGGTGATCATGAGGATATAATCGAAGCAAAATGAACAACAATGTTCTTAATTGGCAAACTTGTTATAACAAGCAATCAGAGTGTAATAATATTATCGTAGGAAACTTAACTTTACAGGGAGTATATTATGTTAGTTCACTATGCAATAAGTTATTTGCAAGCAAAAATCCGCGAGATTGAAAATTCATCTCCTGATAGCGCTCGCTCATCGGATCGATCTGAACCAGTAGTGGACGGCAGCACGATAGAACGATCAAGCTCTGGGGAGATAACACCCAGAAGTACAGAAAAAACAGCAGAAAAAGCTCAATTCAATAAACACCAACTGAAAGATTTAGTAGACTACTGTGTAGTGGACGGCAGCACGATAGAACGATCAAGCTCTGACGAGACAATACCCAGAAGTCCAGAAAAAACAGCAGAAAAAGCTCAATTCAATAAACGCCAACTGAAAGATTTACGCTACATTAGAGAAACTGTTACTGCACTTGGACTATTAGCTCCCGATGCACCTCTTTCTGAGATTACTCCTATACTGCACGGACATCGCAATACCCCTCAAGCATTAGCCAAATCAACTTATTACAATACCATTATCAAACCTTTAGATGAGCAACTCGTTGCTGAACAAGAACGTGCTGCTAAAGTAGAACGCGAGCGTCTTGCTAGTGTAGAGCGCGAGCGTCTTGCTAAAGCCGAACAAGAGCGTCTAGGCCAATCATCAGGCACTGGATCCGAAGAAGAACCAGCAAATGATTTCCTGCAAGACATTAATACACTACGCCCTACGCTTAATGCTAAAGTTATACCTAAACTTGATCAGTTACTTGCGGGTGTTGATAAACTTTCAGAACAGGACGCTGAAACTAAAGCCAAGATCCTAGAAAACACCTATAACCTGTTAACTGAAAGTGTTACTGTAAAGGACTATCAAGACTTTGCTAAAACAGTACAAGGGCAAACCATCAGCTTTACTTAAAACAATCGGTGCCCTCATGATTGCGTTGGCCGCAGCTGTTGTAGCCTTCGCATTTGCGGTACCTACAGCAGGTCTTAGTGTTGAAGCAGCAGGATATGCGGCAACTGCATTAGCAGGCCCTGGCTTATTGTCCATATTCGCAGGACGTCAAAAAGGCGTATCTCTCGATATGGAAGAGTTGGCAAATACGCACGTTGCCCAATTAGGCCAATAGTAAGAACTGTCATCTTTGGCGCATCTTGCACGATCTCGGCGGATTAATAAATGCTCATATACTTAAGTATGCTGCGCTTTTTTAACCGCCGAGATCGTGCAACCTGCACGCAAAGCTGACGGTTCTTATTTGAATTTTTTCCTGGTTTTTTGTATTGCACGTATCTGTGCCACTGCTCGGGCTAATTCAGCCGCAGCTATTGAATAATCTATTTTAGCGTCTTTATTTGCAATCGCTTCCTCAGCTTTGGCTTTGGCAGCTAAGGCTGCTGCCTCATCTAAGTTGTCAGCACGCTCTGCTGTGTCTGCTAAAACAGTTACGGTATAGGGTTGCACCTCTAACATGCCGCCAGATATATAATAAATTTCTTGTTCGCCACCCGGCATAGTTACACGGACTTCACCAGGCTTTAATAGTGTCAATAACGGTGCGTGGCCAGGTACAATTCCTACCTCGCCAAGTTCACCGGTCGCCACTACCATTTCGACGATGCCAGAAAAAATTTGCTGTTCAGCACTGACAATGTCTAAATGCGTTGTTATGCTCATTTCAGACTGCCTCATAAAGTTTTAGCTTTAGCTACCGCTTCTTCGATATTGCCTACCATGTAGAACGCCTGCTCCGGCAAATCATCATACTCACCAGCAAGAATGCCTTGGAATGCTTTAATGGTATCTTTTAAAGAAACGTATTTTCCAGGAGAACCTGTGAATACTTCCGCTACGAAGAAAGGCTGAGACAAGAAGCGTTGAATTTTACGCGCTCGTGTAACCACACGCTTATCATCTTCCGACAATTCATCCATACCCAGAATTGCAATAATATCTTTTAACTCTTTATAGCGTTGTAGGGTCGACTGTACACGTCGAGCAGTATCATAGTGCTCTTGACCTACTACTAATGGATCCAACTGACGTGAAGTAGAATCTAATGGATCCACCGCAGGATAAATACCTAATTCCGCAATTTGCCGTGACAATACAACGGTCGCATCCAAATGCGCGAATGTTGTGGCAGGTGATGGATCAGTTAAGTCGTCCGCAGGAACGTATACCGCTTGAATCGAGGTAATTGAGCCCGTTTTGGTGGAAGTAATACGCTCTTGCAACATGCCCATTTCTTCTGCCAGCGTTGGCTGATAACCTACTGCAGAAGGCATACGTCCTAACAGAGCAGATACTTCTACCCCTGCCAGTGTATAACGATAAATATTATCGATGAACAATAATACGTCACGGCCTTCATCACGGAATTTTTCCGCCATGGTCAGTCCAGTTAAAGCTACGCGTAACCGGTTTCCTGGCGGCTCGTTCATTTGTCCGTATACCAGAGATACTTTATCGAGTACGTTAGAGTCTTTCATCTCATGGTAGAAGTCATTGCCTTCTCGAGTACGCTCGCCCACACCAGCGAATACTGAATATCCGCTATGCTCGATAGCGATGTTACGAATCAACTCCATCATATTTACGGTTTTACCTACACCCGCACCACCGAACAGACCAACTTTACCGCCTTTAGCGAATGGGCATAACAGGTCAATAACTTTGATCCCAGTTTCCAATAATTCTTGGCTTCCAGCTTGTTCTTCGTAACTTGGAGCTTGTCGATGAATTGACCAATGCTCATCTGCGTCGACTGGACCGGCATCGTCTACAGGATTGCCCAATACATCCATAATTCGGCCTAGCGTCTTCTTGCCTACTGGAACTTTGATTGGCTCGCCCGTATTGGCCGCTTGAACACCGCGTTTTAAACCGTCAGTAGTTCCCATTGCAATGGTACGAACCACGCCATCACCTAACTGTTGTTGGACTTCAAATACCAAGTTACCTTCAACCAGTTTCAGCGCATCATTAACTTTAGGTACATTATCCCGCGGGAATTCCACGTCGACTACGGCACCAATTACTTGCACTACTGTTCCTAAGCTCATCTTTTACCCTCTTTATAAAGCGGCTGCACCACCGACAATTTCCGACAATTCTTGTGTAATTGCGGCTTGCCGGGCTTTGTTGTACGCCAATTGAAATTCTTTAATTAATTCGCCTGCATTATCCGTCGCACTTTTCATCGCAATCATTTTCGCTGCTTGCTCACAGGCAATATTCTCAACAACAGACTGATATGTCTGTAATTCGATGTAACGCTCTAATAAATCATCCAGTAGATCTTTAGCATCAGGCTCGTATATATAATCCCAATGATGACCTAAGGATTTACTGTCTTCTTCAGAGATAGGTAAAGGCAGTAATTGTTTGAAGAGCGGTTGTTGGGTCATGGTATTAACAAATTCGTTATACACAACGTGCAAGGAATCTATTTCCCCGTTATAAAACGAATCTAACATCACCTTAACAGCGCCGATGATGTCTTTGATTCCAGGAGCATCCCCTAAATGATCGATGGAAGCTACTACACGACCTCCGACCCGTTTAAAAAATGCTAGACCTTTTCGGCCAATAACGCATAAATCAACTTCTTTACCTTCTTGATGCCAAGAACGTAAATGCAATACCGTTTCACGCAGCAAATTGGTGTTTAATCCACCACACAGGCCACGATCGGTTGTTACCACAATCAGACCAATACGTTTTATCTCACGTTGATTCATGAAAGGGTGGCGATACTCAGAGTTCGCTCGTGCAATGTGTTTTACCACATCGTAAATTTTACTGGCATAGGGTTTTGATGCACGCATTCTTTCTTGCGTTTTACGCATCTTACTTGCTGCTACCATTTCCATCGCACGGGTAATTTTTTGCGTTTTTTTAATGCTCGCAATTTTCGTGCGGATCTCTTTTGCTCCAGCCATATTCTCTTCACCTTAATACGATAACCCTACTGCAGCTAGAATCACTTCCTATTCTACAGTGGGTTTCGCAGGAAATTTATGGATACTTACCAGCTTCCAGTGCGTTTGAATTCTTCTACAGCTGATCGTAATTGCTTTTCAATCTCATCATCAAAGGCACCAGCTTCATTGATTTTTTGCAATAATGCTGCATGCGAGCTGTTCATGTAAGATTTCAAAGACGATTCAAACGAAGAAACTTCAGAAACTGGAACATCATCCAAATAACCCTTTTCTACGACAAATAGGGATAATCCCATTTCTGCAACCGAAAATGGCGCGTATTGCTTTTGTTTCATCAACTCAGTAATTCGTTGCCCACGCTCTAACTGTTTGCGTGTAGCTTCATCTAAATCTGATGCGAATTGTGAGAATGCTTCCAACTCACGGAACTGAGCTAGAGCTAGACGTGTACCACCCCCAAGCTTTTTCATAATTTTGGTTTGCGCAGCACCACCCACACGAGAAACTGACAATCCAGAGTTAATTGCGGGTCTTACGCCAGAGTTAAACAGATCGACGTCTAAGAAAATCTGTCCATCGGTAATCGAAATTACGTTGGTAGGTACGAACGCAGAAACGTCACCTGCTTGAGTTTCAATGATCGGTAATGCAGTTAATGAACCTGTTTGTCCCTTAACTTCACCATTCGTTAATTTCTCTACTTCATCAGCATTGATTCTAGCTGCTCTTTCTAATAGACGAGAGTGCAAATAGAAAATATCGCCAGGGTACGCTTCACGACCAGGCGGTCTGCGTAACAACAATGAAATTTGACGATATGCCCAAGCTTGTTTGGTCAAATCATCATAAACAATCAGCGCATCTTCACCGCGTTCCATGAAGTATTCACCCATGGTACAACCAGAGTATGGGGCAATGAACTGTAATGCAGCAGAATCCGAAGCACCTGCTACTACAACGATCGTGTGCTCTAAAGCACCGTGTTCTTCTAATTTACGCACAATGGAAGCTACAGAAGATGCTTTCTGGCCGATTGCTACGTAAACGCATTTAATGCCTTTGCCTTTTTGATTGATGATGGCATCAATCGCGATCGCTGTTTTACCGGTTTGACGGTCACCGATGATTAACTCGCGCTGTCCACGACCTACAGGAATCATCGCGTCAACTGCTTTTAAGCCAGTTTGTACAGGTTGATCTACTGATTTACGAGCAATAACACCAGGAGCTACTTTCTCAATTGGGGAAAGTTTATCGTGCTGTATCGGGCCTTTACCGTCTAAAGGATTGCCCAAAGCATCTACCACCCGACCTAATAAGCCTCGGCCTACAGGTACTTCAAGAATACGACCAGTACATTTGCCTTTCATGCCTTCGGACAAACTGGTAGATTCACCTAATATTACCGCACCTACGGAATCTCTTTCTAAGTTAAGAGCTAATCCATAAACGCCGCCAGGGAATTCAATCATCTCACCTTGCATAACATCCGCAAGTCCGTGCAGACGTACAATACCGTCTTTCAAACTTACAACAGTTCCTTCATTGCGAGCTTCAGAAACCATTTTAAATTGTTCAATCTTATTTCTGATTAATTCACTGATTTCAGAAGGATTTAATGCTATTTGTTCTGCCATGGAATGTATCCTCTAAATTACGCGGCTATGTTGGTGCCAAGTTTGTTTAATTTGCCTCGCACCGAGCCATCTATAACTAAATCGCCTGCACGAATCACTGCCCCGCCCAAAAGCGACTTATCAATATTCACATCGAGTGTTATCTGACGCTGTAAACGGTGGCTTAGCGACTTCATTAAGCTAGCTTGCTGCTCTTGCGATAACGGAGAATAACTAACGACATGTACTTGTAGTGTCTTCTCTTGTTCTGCGCGCAGAGCTTCAAATTGAACGCTAATATCAGATAAAGCCATTAAGCGCTTATTCTCTGCTAACAGTGCAATGAAATTTTCTGCAGCTTTCAGTTCCGTACCTGTCAATGATTTTACGGCGACTGAGTTTAAAATTTCACACTTACGCTCGATCATCGTGGCAGGGTTATCAAGAAATTCCTTCGCGTGCGGATCAAGTACGGCTAGGGCTAATGCATTAAGCAACTTAGACAAAGCAGCCATATTTTTGGCTGCCAGACTGTATTCAAAAACCGCTTTGGCATAAGGCCTAGCAATGGTGGTCATATCGGACATATCAAATCTCTTCGATCAAATTATCGAGCAAAGCACTGTTAGTTTTCTCGTCAATCTCACGCATAAGAATTTTTTCCGCACCAGCAATTGCTAATGAGGCAACTTGCTTGCGTAAGGTGTCTTTCGCACGATTAACTTCTTGTGCAATTTGTTCTTGCGCATTTTTAGCTAACTTTAAAGTCTCTTGACGAGCTTCATCTTTAGCTTCATCTATAATCTGCGCGGCTCGGCGAGTAGCTTTTTCAATAATATCTGCAGCTTGTGCTTTAGCATGCTTCATCTCATCTTTAACACGATGCTGAGCAAGCTCTAGTTCTTTCCTACCACGTTCAGCGGCAGCCAGACCATCTGCGATTTTATCTTGGCGCTCTTCCAAAGCTTTTGAAAGCGGCGGCCACACAAATTTCATTGTAAACCATACAAATGCTGCAAACACCAACATTTGTACAACCAAAGTTAAGTTAATATCCAAGGTTCTTCTCCTGTAACATTTCTGGGGACATCCCCTTTTGGACCTGTTATCAAGAACCTAAGTTGCTTAAGAATGGATTTGCAAACGTGAAGAATAATGCAATACCTACTCCAATCATGGTTACAGCGTCTAACAGACCAGCAACGATGAACATTTTAACTTGAAGCATAGGGACCATTTCTGGTTGACGCGCAGAGCCTTCCAAGAATTTTCCACCTAATAATCCAAATCCAATAGCCGTACCTAACGCACCTAGCCCAATCAATAACGCAACCGCAATAACCGTCATGCTTTGAACTTGTGCTATTAAACTTGCAGCATTCATATATATCCCCTTAATGGACAATGATTAATAAAAAAAATAAAGCAAACTAAATCCTAATGATCTTCGTGAGCCAAGCTTAGGTATACAATGGTTAGAACCATAAATATAAAGGCTTGCAAGGTGATAACCAAAATATGGAAAATCGACCAGGCCAGCGACAATATAAATTGTGCAACCCCCAAGGTTGCTGAACTTGCAACCGTGGCGCTTGTAGCATGCAGTGTGAGTAATGCAATCAGAATGAATATCAACTCACCTGCATATAAGTTTCCGAACAACCGCAGTGCCAACGAAATTGGCTTTGCAATCAAACCCACCAACTCCAAGAGCAAGTTGAATGGAATGAAAATTGGGTTATTAAACGGCTGCATGGTGAGCTCTCTGACAAACCCTTTAGCACCCTTAACTTTTAAGCTGTAAAATAAAATTAAGAAAAACACCGATAATGATAGTGCAAACGTCAAATTAAGATCGTTTGTTGGCACAACTTTTAAATAATGAAATCCAGCCATTTTTGCCAAGCTCGGCAATACGTCAACCGGAACTATGTCCATGAAGTTCATTAAGAAAACCCACATGAAAATTGTGAGTGCCAATGGACCTATGACTTTATTTTTACCATGAAAACAATCTTTAACCTGATTGTCAGCAAATGTCAGCATTATCTCTGCAAAATTTTGCATTTTCCCAGGAATTCCAGTGGTAACCCGGCGTGCGCCAAAATAAAGAAATCCTAGGGCCAATATTCCTAACACAATTGAGAAGAATAAGGTGTCTAGGTTTAAAGTCCAAAATCCACCATTGGCTCCAAGCGCCATACTCTTAACATCAAAGGTTAAGTAGGTAAGGTGATGCTTAATATAATCAGTGTTTGATACCATTTCAGTCACTTTGTGGCCTTTTCTTTATCATTAGTAAAAATTAGAGGTGCAAACCAAACCATCATTTGCACCACAATGTATGTGGTAAAGAATACTAATGGGACTACGCGAAAAAAAATAAATACCAGCGCAAACAGTATAATAGACATTACTATTTTTAGCGCTTCCCCTACGTAAAAACTGTTTACTATTTTTTTAGCGGACTGCGCACCCTGATGTTTAAACAACTTCAGCGCTAAGAAGGCATTGGGCACCGCACTTACTAAGCCGGCCAGCATCGCCGACAACGCCGCTTGGCTGCTCCAAATAACGGCCATAACGCTGGCTATAAGTAGAGACACACCTAATTGACAAAAAAATAAACGGCGCGCTCCCCGCAAGCCTTGCTGATTTTTCACATTACACCCATCGTTTCGCGCGGATTATAAAGTAAACAATATGGATAAGCAACGCCAAGACGGGAAACTTCAACTATAATTTACTAGAGGGTGTCATTGCACCTTCAAAATTTGTGTCTTAAGCGTAAGGATTTAATTTATGTCTGAAAAAAAACAGCACACCGCTGCGAGTATGCGGGATAAAATGTTAAGTCGCTATGGCGACGGACTCCATCACAAACACGACAAACTACACCTAGCTTACCGAAAACACTTTCGAACGCATCCAAACCAGAATCTGGAATTTATTGATGGAGAAAAGGAATTAAAAGAGTCGACGGGACAGATACGAGAGTATAAATTACGAAAAATTCGCAAACGACTGGATAAAGGTCGCTTCCATTGATAAAGTATATCTATCCACATCAGGTTAGCCACTTTCCTGATTGGGAATAGCAGCAGGGCCTGATAATACATCAGGCCTTTTTATTAGAACAGTCATATTTGGTGAATCTTGCACGATCTCGAGGGTAAAAAAATGCTCACATACTGGAGTATGCTCCGCTTTTCTAACTCCCAAGATCGTACAACCTTCACCAAATCTGAACTGTTCTGATGATTTTTGCCTCACCCTAATCTTATTTTATTTTCCTGCCACCCTACCTAGAACAGGTTTTTATTTTCCTGTCCCCCTACCCAGAACCGTTCAGGTTTGGTGAAGGTTGAGCGATCTCGAGGGTAAAAGAAGCGGAGCATACTCCAGTATGTGAGCATTTTTTTACCCTCGAGATCGCTCAAGATCCGCCAAATCTGACGGTTCTAGAGTTTGTCGCGATCGGTTAAATGATAATATTTAAATAATTTTACTACGCGCTTGACGCCATCGGTAGAACGGGCAATAAGCACCACATTTCGCGCCTGGCCTGGGATTACATCGCCCATCAGATAAACGATGTTATCTGCGGTCACGATTTTAAATTGGTCAGGGTCTATGCTTGCATCTCTTAGAATTCCGCTGCGAATTTTTGCAGTTATCCAACTGTCTTCTACCGTATTGCTGGCTAAGGGGCTGATGGACAGTTGATTAAAAATCCGACGATAGCCGGGAATAGTAATTCTTTTTTGTGCCTCTGTTCGTAAATGCACGTTAGGTACATGTCCTGCCAAAAGGATGTCGCCATTGAAAACTGCGACGTCTACAGCACAGGCGGCACATTTGAAGACCTTATCTTTATAAAGGGCGCGATTAACCGCTGCGGACAATTCAAAATCGCTCACTTCTTTGTACACATCATAGCGATCGTAAACTAGGTTTGCTCCTGTCCACAGGCTGCTACCCCAGCAGCCTGCCAACAGGATACCGCTCATGATGATCAACCACCCTAACGTTCTTGATAGCATTTAGGCAATATACCGAAAAACTTTAACCACTTTTGTTACACCTTTAACATGCCGAGCTACATCCACCGCTAAATTAGATTGTTCGCGCGTCGCAATTCCCATGAGAAATACAACCGAATTTTCAGTAATTACGCGGATAGAACCAGATTCTAACCCTTTCTTGGTTAGCATTTGTGCACGAACCTGCCCCGTAATCCACGTGTCCTTACTACGCTGGGCCAATGAGATAGGATCTTGAACGGTTATTTGATTGTAAACGCGGACTACTTTAGGGGTGGCGCGAGCAATTTGTTCAGCATAAGTACGCGTAGATTCAACTGGAGCTTGACCTGCTAATAATACGACTTGATTGAAACTGCTGATGACAATATGTGAGTTGTGGAATTTTGGATCCGCCGCAATGCGATTATTAATTTGATAAAAAATACGTGCATCATTATCCAACATGGAAACACTACGTTTATCATAGACCACCATGCCTGCAGCAGCTCCGGCTACTACTACAGCCACGCAGCCACTTAACAAAGCACTGATCAAAAGAAAAATTAACTTGTAATGCTTCATAATTACCCCAACATTTGGCCAAATAAAGATTGTTCAATTAAATCGCAAAAACAATGTAACATGAACAGGTGATTTTCGCGTATTCGTGCTGCTGTATCTCCTGGGACCCGCAATTCAATATCTTCAGGTCCTAGATGATTGGCGAGAACACCCCCATCACGCCCACTTAATGCAATGCTGTCCATCCCTCGATCATGAGCGGCATGCACCGCATGTAAGAGGCTATTAGAGTTTCCAGAAGTAGTTATGGCCAAAAGAACATCACCTTCCTGGCCTAAAGCCTGTATTTGCCGGGCAAATACTTGCTCATAATGACCATCGTTGGATATCGCACTCATGGTAGAAATATCTGCCGTCAACATCATTACCGGCAAAGGAGGGCGCTCCACTTCAAAACGATTTAACATAGCTGCCGTAAAATGCAGGCAATTCGCTGCCGAACCGCCATTTCCACACAGCAAAATTTTACCGTCATTTAGTAGGCAATTAACTAACCGTAAACCAGCTTTAGCAATTTCTGCCCCCATGGAATCAGCCGCGGCGATTTTTGTCTCAATACTAATACCAAAAAGATGCTTAACTCTATCTTCCATTTGGGTCATGTACATCCTCAAACATACCTGCTGACAAATTTAGGATTTGAATCATCGCGCAAATATTACAGTGTGTAAATTAAAATTTACGTCGCTCGGACGCAGCTGAAGGCATAATCGTAGTTTTCGTTGTTTCAACTGGCTCTAATCCACGAAAACATTCTGTAACCAAGTGATTTCTCGAGTTTGACCGTCTATTGCCACAACATCAAAAAGAACCGGGAATTTCTCGTGCAGACGGTTCGCTGATAGGTAATGTAACGCCGTCTTTTGTAATTTCTTTCTTTTATCGTGGGTTATGCTAGCTAAGGCACCGCCAAACCTATTGTTGGTCCGAGCCCGCACCTCGATAAAAATTAGATGGGTTTTATCGCGCATGATGAGATCAATTTCACCCATTTTACAGCGATAATTACTGACTACAGAAATGAGGCCTTGCCCCTTTAAAAATTCATGGGCATGTGCCTCTGCCGCAAATCCTATTTGCTGAGACATGTTTCTTCCTTGCGAGCGCCCCAGCCCCTTCGGGGCAAACATCTGCAAAGAACTTTTTTGAGTTAAAATCACCAACGATATGTTTGTGTTGTAAAAGCCGGCGTTACATTAGTGCTGAGAGCCTGATTGCGAGTGTGGTTACAGGGGTTTAGCGACAA
>CAMAYX010000019.1 GCA_945862405.1 Legionella genomosp. 1 | reverse complement strand
TGACTGACCCGCTACTATCCAAGGTAAAACTCCTTGGTTACGGATTGAAATTTTGTCATCCGAGAGTTTAACCTGCTCATCAAATTGTGCCGGGCTTTGTTGCAAGGTTTTATATACTTGTTCCGCTTTAGACTTAACTTGCTCTTGGTCATCACTGGATGCGTCCTGGGGAAAAGCGAATAAGATATGCGCTACTTGCCACTGTGCAGGAGTAGTATAATTACTTTCATTTTCATCATAATAACGTCGAATTTGCTCATCGGATGGGGAAATTCGATCTTTAATGTTTTTCATGGATAAACGAATGAAATCAATGCTTACTTTTTCAGGAGTATAAAATTCATTTGGATGCTCTTGATAGTAGCTATTGATTTCCTGATCTGAAACAGTAGCTCCTTTAGTAAAAGGAAGCGCGGGAATAACTACATAATCATAATCTCGTGTCTGCATGTACAGTTTGACGAATCGTTGAATTTCATTCGGCAACGCAAACGCAGTACCAATAAATGCAAAACGCTGTTGATTCAACAACATGCCTTGACGAACCTCTTTTTGGAATGATTCAGGTGTAAAAAAAGCACCACTTAAAGCCTGTTGGTATCTTCCTGCTGAGAAATGTCCATCTTCTTGGAATTGGGGAATATTTAATATAGCTGCATTGGCTTGCTCACTACTAACTTCAAAACCATTCTTTTTAGCAGCTTGTACACTCACCGTATTCGCAATCATTTCATCGATGACTTGCTTTTTAAGTTGTGTTTCATTAGATGCTGCCATCTGTGATGGCTCACGGAATTGACGAGCTCGTCGGAAACTAAGTTCAAAAGCTTCTTTTGTAATTGGCTCACCGTTTACTTCAACTTGCGCGTTGTTCGTTTGGTGATTCTGCATGTAATAATCAACTCCAAACAGCGCGAATGTAGCCGCTATCAGAATAATTACTACCCATGCTACTACACCTTGAATTCGTTCATTTAACTTCTGCAGCATTTAAAGTATTCCATGTGAGTGTCATTGATAGACATCAAATTCATGTTAAAAAAAACGCGCCTTGCGGCGCGTTATGCTGGCGGAGTGGACGGGACTCGAACCCGCGACCCCCGGCGTGACAGGCCGGTATTCTAACCAGCTGAACTACCACTCCTATTCGTGGTGGGTGCTGTAGGGATCGAACCTACGACCCTCGCCTTGTAAGGGCGATGCTCTCCCAGCTGAGCTAAGCACCCAAATCTTTATTTCTGTACAGCTTCTTTCAGTGATTTGCCAGCTTTGAATTTAGCAACACGTGAAGCTTTAATTTGTATTGTTTGGCCAGTCTGCGGGTTACGCCCAGTTCTCGCAGAGCGGTTACCAGTTGAAAAAGATCCGAACCCTGGTAGAACTACTTGATCACCACTTTTTAGTGCATCTGTTACTGTTTGCATAAACGTATCTAACACGCGGTTAGCGTCAGCTTTTGTAACTCCTGAACCATTTGCAATGGCCGCAACCAATTCACTTTTATTCATCTTTTCCCCTTGCAGTTGTTCGTCCTTTATTCGGAGCTGATTAAATCAGATTCATCTACTCTAGTCAAGTTGTTACAACACCCTTGAGAGCCCGCCAGTAGCGGGCAACGAGGAGAATATACCCGTTATTATCAGGCGTGTAAATCCTTATTATCGTTTTTTTTTGAACTTTGTTCACTTCCTGACGGTATTGAGATGGGTGGATGAACTAAAGGACTTTTTTGAAGCGCAATTTGCAACACTTGTTCAATCGTTTTAACGGGATGAATTGTTAATTTTTTCAAAACATTATCTGGAATTTCAGTTAAATCCTTGCGATTTTCCTCAGGAATGATCACATGTTTGATTCCACCACGATGGGCCGCTAATAATTTTTCTTTTAATCCGCCAATTGGTAGCACTTGACCCCGTAAAGTAATTTCTCCGGTCATTGCAACATCAGCTCGCACTGGAATTTGCGTTATGATGGAAACCAAAGCCGTTCCCATTCCTATACCAGCACTCGGGCCATCTTTGGGGGTTGCCCCTTCAGGCACATGGATATGAAAGTCGTTCTTTTCATAAAAATCGTCAGGCATCCCAAACAATTTAGCTCTGCTTCGCACAACTGTCATCGCTGCATGAATTGATTCTTGCATTACCTCACCCAGCTGACCTGTATGTATGGTTTTACCTTTACCCGGCATCATTGAAGCTTCAATGGTTAACAGCTCACCACCTACACTTGTCCATGCTAAACCAGTAACCTGACCAACTTGGTCGTATAATTCGGCTAAACCGTAGCGGAATTTCTTAACCCCTAAAAATTTCTCAATGTTGTTGCGCGTGACATTAATCTTTTTGCCACGTTTTGGACGAGTTAATATATCTTTCACAACTTTGCGACAAATTGTTGCGATATCACGCTCAAGATTCCGTACACCGGCTTCGCGGGTATAGTGGCGAATAATTTCATGAATCGCACCTTGATTAATGTCTATCTCATCCAGCTTTAGTCCGTTAACAGATTGTTGTTTAGGCACAAGATAGTTTTCAGCGATGTGCACTTTTTCATCTTCTGTATAACCCGCCAATCTAATAACTTCCATTCTGTCTAATAATGGAGCAGGTATTTCGAGAGAGTTCGCTGTAGCAATGAACATTACATCACTTAAGTCGTAATTTACCTCTAAATAGTGATCGTTAAAGGTATGGTTTTGCTCAGGATCTAACACTTCCAAAAGTGCAGATGCTGGGTCACCACGGAAGTCCATCGCCATCTTATCGACTTCATCCAACATGATCAGCGGGTTTTTAACGCCAGCTTTACATAATTTTTGAATTATCTTCCCAGGCATTGAACCAATGTAAGTGCGTCTATGGCCACGTATTTCAGCCTCATCGCGAACACCACCTAAAGCAATTCGGATAAACGTCCGGCCAGTTGCATTCGCAATGGATTGACCCAAAGAAGTTTTACCAACCCCAGGAGGACCAACCAAGCATAAAATAGGGCCTTTTAATCGTTTTACTCTTTGTTGAACTGCTAGATACTCAATTATTCTTTCTTTAACTTTCTCTAAACCATAATGATCTTTATCTAATAACTTTTCAGCTTTAATTAAATCAAATTGTATTTTGTTACGCTTTTTCCAAGGCACCGACAACATCCAATCCAAATAATTTCGGATCACGGTTGCTTCAGCCGACATAGGCGACATTAATTTTAATTTATTTAACTCAACAATCGTCTTGTCTTTGGCTTCTTTAGGCATTCCTGCTTTTTCGATGGAACGTTCTAGTTGCTCAACCTCATTTCCTTCTTCGCCTAACTCACCAAGCTCTTTCTGTATTGCTTTGATTTGTTCATTCAAATAGTATTCGCGCTGACTTTTTTCCATTTGTCGCTTTACGCGACCTCGAACACGTTTTTCTACCTGCAATAAATCAATTTCTGTTTCGATGGCAGCCATTAATCGTTCAAGTCGTCCGCCAACATCAAGAGTTTCTAATATGTCTTGTTTGTCTTCAACTTTGAGTGTTAGATGTGCAGCGATTGTATCTGCCAACCGGCCAGGTTCTTCGATACCGGCCATAGAGCTTAGAACTTCAGGTGGAATTTTTTTGTTTAATTTTATGTACTGCTCAAACTGTGACATCAAAGACCGCATCAATATTTCTACTTCTTGATCTTTTAATGTTTTATTTTCTTCGTCAATTATTTTCAGCACAGCTGACATATAGCCGACTTCTTGCACGTACGAACTAACTTTTGCTCTTTGTTCGCCTTCAACCAATACTTTAACCGTGCCATCAGGAAGCTTTAATAATTGTAAAACACTAGAAATGGTCCCAATTTCGTATAAATCCTCTGAACTTGGATCATCTTGCGCTGATTTACGCTGGGCAACTAAAAAGATTTGCTTACTATTCACCATCGCCGCTTCAAGAGCCTTGATGGATTTTTCACGTCCTACAAATAATGGAATAACCATATGAGGATATACCACTACATCACGCAGTGGTAATACAGGCATACTCATGGGTTCGCTGGATGTTTTTTCGTTATCTTTAGCCATTATGATCCCTTAATTCTATTATTGAAGATTCCTAACAACCAGCTATTCCGCCCCTCCAGCAGCTTGCTTAGAGTCTTCACTTTCATAAATTAAAATCGGTTTACCGTCGTTATTAACAACATTTTCATCAACAACAACTTTACTAACCTCTTCTAATGAAGGTAACTCATACATGGTGTCTAAAAGAATATTTTCAAGTATCGCTCGCAATCCGCGCGCACCAATTTTTCGCGAAAGAGCTTTTTTTGCTATCAAATGCAAGGCTTCTTCACGGAATTCTAACTCTACATCTTCCATTTTAAATAAAGCATGGAATTGTTTGGTTAAGGCGTTTTTCGGTTGAGTTAAAATCTCAATTAACGCTTCTTCATTCAATTCGTGCAAAGTTGTAACTACTGGTAGGCGACCCACGAACTCTGGAATCAGACCATATTTGACTAAGTCTTCAGATTCTAAATTCTCTAAAACTCTTTCTACTTCAACAGCGTCTTTACTATTTTTTAATTGTGCAGAAAAACCGATTCCTGATTTATCACTACGTTCGCGAATAACTTTTTCCAATCCAGCAAAAGCACCACCGCATATGAATAAAATTTTGGAAGTATCTACTTGCAGAAATTCTTGTTGTGGATGTTTACGACCGCCTTGAGGCGGAACGGACGCAACCGTACCCTCAATCAATTTCAATAAAGCTTGCTGCACACCCTCACCAGATACGTCACGTGTTATAGAAGGGTTGTCTGATTTACGCGAAATTTTGTCAATTTCATCAATGTAGACGATGCCTTGCTGTGCTTTATCAATATCATAATCACATTTCTGTAGCAATTTTTGGATGATGTTCTCAACGTCTTCACCTACATAACCCGCTTCGGTGAGCGTAGTTGCATCCGCCATAGCAAATGGGACGTTGAGCAGTCTTGCTAATGTTTGCGCTAGCAACGTTTTACCGCTACCCGTTGGACCGATGAGAAGAATGTTACTTTTCCCTAGCTCTATTCCATCCTCAGTTTTGCGATGCATACGTTTATAATGATTGTATACTGCTACGGACAGAACTTTCTTAGCATGCGGTTGTCCAATTACATATTGATCTAAAAAACCTGAAATTTCTTTCGGTGTGGGTAATGGCGTTGTAGTTTCTTCATGAACTTCTTGTGTTTCTTCGCGGATGATATCATTACAAAGTTCAACACATTCATCGCAGACAAAAACAGAAGGACCAGCAATTAATTTTTTTACCTCATGCTGACTTTTACCACAAAAAGAACAATACAAAACTTTATCATTACTTCCGTTACCGGTTTTACTCATCTACAAACCCCTTTTTTACTAGGAATTTCTACCTATCTAGTAAAATTTTAGTCAATTAGAAATTTATCGCCAGTTAACTAGCATATTTAATGTGTGTCTTAGTCTGCATTAATTAGCATCACGTATTATACGTGATTACAATGCAAATTAACGACAGAGCTGCTAAGCAACTCTGTCGTATAGTACTTTGTCAATCAAACCATATTCTGCAGCTTGCTGAGCGTTCATAAAATTATCGCGCTCAGTATCTCTCATAATTTGATCGGATGTTTTTTTGGTATGACTAGCCATAATGCTGTTGAGACGTTCACGAATCGCCAGAGTTTCACGTGCATGAATTTCTATATCTGTAGCCTGCCCGCGATAGCCACCCAAAGGTTGATGAATCATCACTCGTGAGTTTGGTAAACAAAAACGTTTACCGTCAGCACCTGCACATAGCAATAAAGCAGCAGCACTTGCAGCTTGACCGATGCATAATGTACTTACATCGGGCTTTATAAATTGCATGGTATCGTAAATGGCCAATCCTGCTGTCACCACCCCACCTGGAGAATTAATGTACAAAGAAATATCTTTGTCAGGATTTTCAGATTCTAGAAAAAGAAGCTGAGCCACCACAAGGTTAGCCATGTGATCTTCTACTTCTCCCAACAAAAAGATGATCCTTTCTTTTAACAGTCTAGAATAAATATCATAGGAGCGCTCACCTCTTGATGTCTGTTCTATTACCATCGGCACCAGACCGCTGGCGTTTCTAATCAAGTTATCTGAATATTGACTCATTCTTAAGCTCCTTTTTTATCCTTTTCCTTTTTAGGCTCATCCTTTTTAGGATTCATAACATCATCGTACTTCATTGTTTTTTCAGCAACTTTAGCATCTTCCAGAATCTTATCTGAAACCATTTCTTCCATTACCAAGGCTTCAATTTCGCCCATGCGTTCTTTACTGCTTTGATACCATGTGCGTAATTCTTCTGGATTCTCATAAGCCGTCGCTAGTTTATCAATCATAGCGGTTACTCGTTCTTTTGCTGCAACTAACTCATGTTTTTTAACATATTCAGAGAATAATAAACCTAAATGAACACGACGTTGCGCTTGTTCTTCAAACAACTCACGAGGGAAGTTTGGAATTTGTTCATGGTCGTTGTGCTCTGGTCCAAATAAGCGATGATACATCTCATGCTTTAAGTGCTCAATTTCTTGATTAACTAATGACAATGGTAGATCAAATTTATTTACTTCCATTAATTTATCAAAAGCAGCCTCACGATTCATAGAACTTACACGGCGCTCTAATTCGCGCGTCATGTTCTGTTTGATGTCTTCTTTTAATGCATCAACGCCGCCTTCTTTAATATTGAACTTAACAGCAAATTCATCGTTCAATTTTGGCAGCTTTCCTTCCATAACTTTTTTAACGGTAATTTTAAAGGTAGCTTTCTTACCGGCTAAGTCTTTATGACCATAATCTTCAGGGAAATCGACAGGTAAGTCGAACTCTTCACCTATTTCTTTGCCAACCAAGCCGTCTTCAAATCCTGGAATCATAGAGCCAGAACCAATTACTACTTCAAAATCAGCAGCTTTACCACCTTCAAATGCGCCACCATCAACAAAACCTTCAAAATCAATTACGGCTTTATCATCTTTTTCTACAGCCCGTTTAACTTCAGCGAATTCTTTATTTTGTTCGCGAAGCTTGTCCAGCATGTTAGTCACATCTTTATCAGTAATGCTTGCTTTGACAATTTCGACTTCCGCTTTATTCAATTCACTGATGTTGATTTCTGGGAATACTTCAAAGGTTGCGGTGTAGCGAAAATCTTTTCCAGATTCTACTTGTTCAGGCTCCACTGAAGGATAGCCGGCAGGTACTAATTCTTTATCTTTTAATGCTTCGTACAGTGTGGATTGCACCATATCACGAGCAACTTCTTGACGAACGCTGTCGGAGTAACGTTTTTGAATTACGTTAAATGGTACTTTTCCTGGTCGAAAACCATCAACCTTAACTTTTCGAGCTAGGTTTCTGAGGCGCAAGCTCACCTCTTCTTCAACTTTTTCGGAAGGTACCGAAATCGTTACTTTACGTTCTAAACCTTTCAAGGTTTCAACCGAAACTTGCATCTAAGTCACCTCTTGGAATTTAACTGATTATTAGAAATGGTGCGAAAGGAGAGACTCGAACTCTCACGGGTTACCCCACTGGAACCTAAATCCAGCGCGTCTACCAGTTCCGCCACTTTCGCATACCGGGTGGAATTATCAAACAGTAGCATTGTCTTGTAAAGATTTGTAGTAAATCGAGGATACAGACAATATGTTTTTTTAGAGTTGGGGTGAACGATGGGACTCGAACCCACGACAACCGGGATCACAACCCGGGGCTCTACCAACTGAGCTACGCCCACCATAACCTGATATACCCTAAATTAAAGAACACTGCTGACGTTTGGCACGCCCGGCAGGATTCGAACCTGCTACCCTCGGCTTAGAAGGCCGATGCTCTATCCAGATGAGCTACGGGCGCAATTAAATTGGTCGGGGTGGAGAGATTCGAACTCCCGACATCCTGCTCCCAAAGCAGGCGCGCTACCAGACTGCGCTACACCCCGTCACCCATCCATAGGACAGAGCGGAAATAATACTAGCACCTAGTACCTAGGTCAATATTTACTGCAGAAAATATTACGATTTATTTGATTAAACCATCTTACCCTTGCTCGTGAGCGTGTCCGTGCCCGGTTTTTATGTTTTAAACCAAGGGATGGGAGCGCTCACGGGATGGGTACGCTCACGGGCACGACAGCTAATAAAGTAACCTGGTTGCAAGCCTCCTGCTACGGTACTATGATAGTTTTGATTCCGCCGTTGTAGTGAGTTCACCCATGAAAATCCCATTGCTACCCTTATTTGATAATTTAGCTCACCTGCATAAAAACGGCGAAAACGTAGTACTCCCTGACGGAAAATTTCAACCAGACTTTTATTACACACTGAATTTTTTAAAAAGTTATAGTGGCAGCCTAGGGACATTCAATAGCTATAGGCGCGAAGCTGAGCGTTTGTTGCAATGGTGTTGGCATGTACGCAAAGTGACCTTAAAGGAATTAAAGCGGGATGACATCGAACAGTTCGTTCGATTTAGCCAACATCCACCCGCTGATTGGATAAGCTTAAAGAAAGTACCTCGTTATATAGAAAATGCAGGGTTGCGTACTCCGAATCCTGATTGGAGGCCTTTTGTAGTTACTATTAGCAAAACTGCACGCCAGCTTGGTGAGCAACCCAAGATTAGCAGCTTTAATCTTTCCCAGGGTGCAGTACAAGAAATTTTTGCCATTTTAAGTACGCTCTTTAATTTTCTCATCGCTGAAGAATATTTAGTTTCCAATCCCGTCGCGCTAATTCGTCAAAAAAGTAAATTCATTCGTAAGCGTCAGCAAAATGCACCCATCCGTCGTTTAAGTTTGCAGCAATGGGACATGGTGTTACAGACAGCAGAGCAGTTGGCGCGGGATAATCCTGAAAAACATGAACGCACTCGTTTTATACTTAGCCTTTTATATGGAATGTACCTGCGCATTTCCGAATTAGCCGCTAGCGAGCGTTGGATTCCTACCATGAACGATTTTGCCAAAGACAGTAATGGATCATGGTGGTTCACCACGGTAGGTAAAGGCAATAAAGAGCGCCAAATTGCGGTGAGCGAGGCTATGTTGGAGAGTTTGATGCGCTGGCGTATGTTTTTGAGTTTAACCCCTCTACCCTCCCCAGCCGATAATTCGCCGCTCATCCCTAGAATTCGCGGTAATGGTCCTATGAGCGATACCGCGCCTTTACGTCGTATCGTGCAAGTATGTTTTGATTTAGCCGCGGATGAGCTTCGCCGTCAACAGCAACCAGAAGAAGCAGATAACCTACGCGCCGCCACCGTCCACTGGCTCAGACATACGGGAATTTCTGAAGATGTTAAATCTAGACCAAGAGAGCATGTACGCGATGATGCCGGCCACAGTTCAAGCGCCACCACCGATCGTTACATCGATGTAGAACTACAAGCTAGATATGAGTCTGCACTTAAGAAAACGATAGAACCTACAGATTAACTGTTAGGCTTCTATGGAGCATGAACCGTCAGCAGAACCGCTGCTATTATCCATAGGATAAGCGCTAATTGATGGGTGTGCGGCCAGGGTTTTGGTCTTCTTTTATGCCAGGACCAGCCATAAAAAACCAACATAGTTAAACTCGGTATTAGGAGCAGATAGACGATATGGATAACTGAAATTGCTACTGTTTCAAACGGCAAAAGACCTGCAGTGTAGTGCATGAAAATGTGCAAGTAATCCTTATAAAAGAGTAAAAGCAAAATGCCCCAGTCTTGATAATACTCCACTATTAAAGAAACCACCGCTAGAGGCAATAGTAATTTAAAGCCACGGATAGCTAATATTCGTTTGAACATACCAGCAAACTCTTGCGAGAAAAAAACCACAATGGTCGCGGATAAAATTACTAATACCAATAAGTACATTGTAAATACTCTGTTTCTTTTTGCTCAAAAGTTCTATTTTATACCAATTATAGAATGACTTTGTTGGTTATATCATCCATAAGATACTGGATTGCTTGGTCGCTTTGCTCCTCGCAAATGACGGAGCATTCTTACCCCTGTCCTTCTAGCGTCTCCCAGCGCTCGTACAATTCCGCAAGTTTTGTTTCTTTCGTTTCCAATTGCGAATTAAATTGACTAATTGCGTCGTTGTCTTTTTGATAAAACGTTGGAGCCGTCATTTCCAGCTGCATTTCTTCGATTTGTTTCTCTAAAAGTTCTATCTGTTGTGGTAGTTGGGTTAATTCACGCTGTTCATTAAAACTTAATTTTGCAGAAGAAGCGCGCTTTTTTGTTGGTTGTGGGACAGGTGTAGGTGATGTCCGTTGCTTTTTGGCAGCACGATAATCATCATAACCCCCAACGTATTCATTAAATTTACCATTTTCTTCGTAAATTAATACACTGGTAACCACTTGATTAATAAAAGCACGATCATGGCTTATCAACAGCAACGTTCCAGAAAACTCCATCAACATTGTTTCGAGCAGCTCAAGGGTTTCAATGTCCAAATCATTGGTAGGTTCGTCCATTACCAGAAAGTTCACCGGTTTAGCGAATAATTTAGCGAGCAACAAGCGATTGCGCTCACCACCAGATAAAGAAAAAACGGGTTGATTAAACACTTCTGGAGAAAATAGAAAATCACGCAAATAACTAGCTACATGTTTTGTTTTGCCCTGAATAGTTACGTGGTCAGAACCATCGGCAACATTTTCCATCACCGTTTTATCTTCCTGCAAATGTCGACGAAGCTGATCGAAATAGGCAACCTCCAACGAAGTTCCATGGCGAATGTCACCTGAATCAGGTTTGAGCTCTCCTAAGAGCAAACGGACTAAGGTTGTTTTGCCGCAACCGTTGGGACCAATGATCCCCACTTTATCGCCACGGGTAAGCAATAGTGAAAAATTATCAATTAGATTTCTATCACCAATCTTATAATTTACATTTTGTGATTCAATCACCAGATTTCCCGAGCGGGAGGTGTCTAAGGTTAGTGACCTCACTTTCCCCATTTGCTCAAGTCGAGCTTTATGAGATTCACGCATGGCTTTTAACGCACGTACCCTGCCTTCATTTCGTGTTCTACGTGCTTTAACTCCTGTACGAATCCACGTTTCTTCTTCGCTCAAGCGTTTATCAAACAAGTTATTTTGCGTTTCTTCCGCCAATAAGCGCGCCTCTTTTCTATCAAGATAAGTTTCATAGTTGCAATGATAGGAGTAGAGCTTACCGCGATCAATTTCCACAATTTGTTGTGTTACTTGGCTTAAAAATTCACGGTCGTGCGTCACCAGCAGCAAACTGCCGTTGTAAGTTTTTAAATACGACTCCAGCCATTCAATGGCATTAATGTCCAGATGGTTGGTGGGCTCGTCCAATAATAGCAAGTTTGGTGAAGCCAACAAAGCAGCTCCTAAAAGAACACGTCGCTTCATACCACCCGATAATGAAGCCATAGTGGCATCTTTATCTACGCCTAAGCGTGTCGCCATGGTTTCCACTTGCGGGAGTATTTCCCACGCATGCAACTGATCGATTTTTTGTTGGCAGATTGCCATCGCTTCTAAATTATTTTGTAAAGTGAATTGGTGAAAATCAGCCAGAACGCTTCCCACTTCCCCCAAACCACCGACTAAAAATTGATAGGCATACGCATTCTCATGAATAGGAACTTCTTGGGTTAAACCGGCAACGCGCAAACCATTTTGCTTATGAATTTGTCCATGATCTTGCACGATTTCACCTTGCAACAATTTCAACAAGGTGGATTTACCTGCCCCATTACGGCCAACCAATCCCAGTCTATCTTGCGTTTGAATTTGCCAGTCGACGTTGTCGAGAATCTGCTTTCCAGCAACCCGTAAGCTCACGCCATTGAACGAGAGAATGCTCATAAAAAAACCTAGATTTAAAAAAATTTGTCATTCCCGCGAGGGCGGGAATCTATTATCAACTATCATGATACCACACAGACATGGATCTCTGGCTACGGCACCCCCACGACTTAAGCGCGGGATCAGTTTTTTCAGAGATCCACGTGAACCCACGGACTAGCCGTGGGACGTTAGATAGTAGGCCAGAGCAGGGCTTTAACAGTGTTGATAACATCAGCCCTTATACATCACTTGGGTAACACCATGATAGCGTCCATTTCGACTTGTGCGCCTCGGGGTAAAGAAGCTACTCCAATCGCAGCACGTGCAGGATATGGTTCAGTAAAATAGCGACTCATAGCCTCGTTGATCAGAGGAAAATGATTTAAGTCAGTAAGGTACACATTAAGCTTTACCAAATCAGCTAAGGTTCCTCCCGATGCTCGGCACACGGCTAATAAATTATCCAGCACTTGATTAATTTGCAAACGAATTTCGTCGCTGCACAATTGCATTGTCTTTGGATCCAAAGGAATTTGTCCAGATAAGTAAATTGTATTGTCGACACGGATGGCTTGGCTATATGTTCCAATAGCTGCAGGTGCAGCTTCGGTTAAGATAGGTTGCATTATGTTTAATCCCCTTGTTTCTTTCGATAAAGCCGCATGACTACCTTATTGGCGCGTAAGCGGCGCATAACTTTTGCTAGATGCGTTCTATTGAGCACACTAAGAGAGAAGGTTACTGCATTATGACGGCCATCTCTGGGATCAACACTGATGTTGCCAATGTTGGATTCGGCTTCTGAGATAGCTGTTGCTAAAGACGCCAAAACACCTCTTTGATTTGCTACTTCAACAGTGATGTCCACCCAAAACTCACCTTCCACATGTTCATCCCAACGCATGGAAATGAATTGCTCAGGGTTACCTCTTGCTTTTTTTATTACAGGACAATCGCTTGCATGCACCATAATTCCACGGCCTTGCTGGAACCGACCTACAATGCTATCACCAGGAATGGGTTGACAACACTCAGCAAAGTGCACAACCATTCCCTCTGTCCCTTTAATCGCTAAAGGTCTATTTTTGGTAGTTTTAACCAAATCACCACTTTCCTGCGCTACCACTAAGCGTTTTGCAATTACCATAGGCATTTGATTGCCAATACCAATCGCATATTGTAAATCATCAACTGTTTTATAATTTAAATCATTCAGTAATGCTTGTAATGATTCTTGCGGTACTTTTGCAAAGTCACTGGCAAGTTCAGCAAATGCTTGTTCTAAGAGTCGGTGACCTAAAACTATCGATTCAACATGCTGTTGTGATTTTAAAAAGTTACGAATATTACTCCGAGCTTTCCCAGTAACTACAAAGTTGAGCCAAGAAGGATTTGGATGAGCTCCCGGAGCAGTAATAATTTCCACCGTTTGCCCATTGGTTAAAGGGATGCTCAGCGGTACTAAACGACGGTTCACTTTAGCTGCCACACAACTGTTCCCAACTCCAGAGTGTACAGTATATGCAAAATCTACAGATGTTGCTCCCTTGGGTAACTCCATAATGTCGCCTTTAGGAGTAAATACATAGACTTCGTCAGGAAATAAATCGATTTTTACGTTTTCAATGAACTCGAGCGAGTTTCCAGTACTTTTCTGCATTTCTAAAAGTCGTTGCACCCACTCACGTGCTCGTAACTGTGCCTCATTAACCTCAACGCCAGAAGTTTTATACATCCAATGCGCCGCCACGCCGTTTTCGGCCACATTGTCCATGTCTTGAGTGCGAATTTGCACTTCGAGTGGAACTCCATAAGGCCCGAACAAAGTGGTGTGTAGAGATTGATAACCATTTACTTTAGGTATGCCAATATAATCTTTAAATCGTTGCGGTACAGGTTTGTACGTTTGGTGTAAAGCACCCATAACTCTGTAGCATGAATCAATATCATTAGTGATCACGCGAAACGCGAATACATCGGTGATTTCAGCAAACGAAGCTTTTTTATGACGCATTTTCCGGTAAATACTGTACAAATGTTTTTCTCTACCAAACACATGTTCCACAGGAATTTTAAGAGTAGAGAGAGCACCTTCAAGATCGTGTTCAATTTTTTGCATTAACTCTCGACGATTACCGCGAGATTTTTCTACAGCAGATTTAATTGCTCGGTAGCGCATGGGATATAAGGCTTTAAATCCTAAGTCTTCTAGACCTGTGAAAATAGCATGCATACCCAAACGGTTAGCAATGGGAGCATAAATTTCCAAGGTTTCAATAGCAATACGCTTCTTTTTTGGACGTGGTAAAGGACCTAAGGTGCGCATGTTATGAAGCCTATCGGCTAATTTAACAATGATCACCCGGATGTCTTTCACCATGGCTAAAACCATTTTGCGAAAATTTTCCGCTTGGGCTTCAGCACGGGATTCAAATTTTATTTTCGTCAGTTTGGTAACACCATCCACAAGTGTGGTTACCTCTTCACCGAATTGTTTTATTAGATCACTTTTGCTGATGGCAGTATCTTCTACAACATCGTGTAATAAGGTTGCCATAATAGTTTGATAGTCCAACCGCATTCTTGCCAAAATTAAGGCAGCAGCAACTGGGTGGGTAATATAGGCTTCACCCGTTCGGCGCATTTGTCCTTGATGGGCTTGTTCTGCAACCAGATAGGCTTGATGACATTTCTCTACCTGTGAAGGTTCAAGATAACAGTCAAGTTCTTCTTGCAACTCCTTAAAGTAATTCACGCAGCACTCCATGCCATCCCACTCCGCTTGGACCTATAAATCTTAAAATAATGCGTTTTGTCAAGAACACTTGGGAAATCATACGAACAAGCAGCTGCACTTAGCAAACTCATATTTCGTAAAAAAATCCCACATTGTGCAAACATCATGCCTTTTACCCCGAGGAATATAAATTAAACCCAACTTGATTCAAAATACCCCATTATTCAAGAGCCTTCAAGCGCGGAGTTATATATTTAATTATAGGAAACGAGAGGATAAGTAGAGAATAAAGCAATTATTTTGAGAAGTTATCAAAATTTGTAAACGTGTTGGAAAATCGTTAGCACGTGCAAAAATAAGTTGATTTTAGAGCTACGGAGCACAGAAAATCGCCTCATTTTTGCAGTAATAGCAGAGTTTCAGTGCGTTCTAATCTTTATCTATAATATCTGGATTGATCAAACCTTCAGCAATTTCCCGTAATGCAACTACTGTAGGTTTATCATTTTCCCATTCAACCATAGGTTGAGCACCACGAACCGCAATTTCTCGGGCACGTTTGGAGGCAACCATAACCAGTTCAAAGCGATTTTTAACATGTTGCAAACAATCTTCAACAGTAACTCGAGCCATATCATACCTCAACAATCGTGGGAAAACCGTATATTTTACTGCGAAGACAACAAGAAAGAAAGTAATTTCCGTTGTTGTTGTGCTTGGCGCGCAATTCTAAGCCTATGGGCAGTTACAATTGCTTGCAGCTCAGAAGCTGCTTTTTCAAAATCGTCGTTTACAATTAGATAATCAAATTCTGGAAAATGACTCAATTCATCCTGTGCACGTAACATACGCTCATGGATTATTTCTTCATTATCACGTTGACGAGTTTGTAATCGTGTTTTTAGAGTTTCTAAAGAAGGAGGTATCACAAAAACACCGACTGCATCGGAAAATCGTTCTTTAATTTGCTGTGCACCCTGCCAATCGATATCCAATACAATATCAATACCTGATTGCAATCGTTGTTCAATTTGCTTGAAAGAAGTACCGTAGAAATTATTAAACACTTGTGCATGTTCCACAAATGCTCCAGTGCCAGCCATTTCTAAAAATTGAGCCTTATTAATAAAAAAGTAATCAATGCCATCCCTTTCACCCGAACGCACTTCTCGCGTTGTGTGAGAAATTGAAACCTCAATTTGCGACATGTCCTGAATCAGTTTTTTAACCAAACTTGTCTTGCCACCGCCAGAAGGTGCTGCAATGATAAACAAGCTTCCTAAGTAACTATTCATGAAATTACTCTATATTTTGAATTTGTTCGCGCATTTGCTCAATTAGAACCTTCATCTGTACTGCATGCTGTGTTAATTCAACAGAATCCGATTTTGAACTTAACGTATTTGCTTCCCGATTTAACTCC
Organism: Legionella genomosp. 1; assembly: GCA_945862405.1. Lineage (GTDB taxonomy): Bacteria > Pseudomonadota > Gammaproteobacteria > Legionellales > Legionellaceae > Legionella_A. The sequence goes on along the minus strand of CAMAYX010000019.1, from coordinate 3,487 downwards.
TGCATTAAAAAATCAAGCTTTCTTCCCACGGCTTCATCTTTTTGCAATGTCCGAGTTACCTCATCAACATGAGATTGTAATCGATCTAATTCTTCACTTACATCCAATTTAGTCAAGAGCATAGCAATTTCTTGTTCTATTCTTGAATCGTTTACGTCCATCTGTAAATTATTCAGTTTATTCAGCAATTTTTCGCGGGTTTGATGAGACATTAATCCCACAACCTCTTGCGCCCCTGCAATTTCTTCCTTGAGTTTGAGCAGTCGAGATTTAATGTATTCTTTTAGTACATTCCCTTCGTTTAGTCTGGTTGCCAATAATTCTTGAATGGCCTCTTGAAATAATTCTTCTGCTTGCTTGTGCACACTTTCCATATCTTGCGAGCTTGTTTGAACTACCCCGGGCCAAGATATGAGATCGCTAACCGTAAGATCATTTGCTATCTCATTATCGTGAGCTAATTGAGCCCCTGCAGTTAGCAATGCCTTTACCAAACTTTCATTAATAATGATGGTCTGCGCATCTCCAGTACAATTATTGAATTTTAACTGACATTCCAATTTGCCTCGATGCACTATCCCTCTTAAATTATTTCTTAAATTTATCTCTAACGATCGAAAGGCTTCGGGAAGTCGGAATGAAACATCAAGATATCGATGATTTACAGATTTTAATTCCCAAAAAAAAGTGGTTGCACCAATTTGTCGTTGCACCCTAGAAAAGGCTGTCATGCTGTAAGTCATTTATAGTACCGCACAAAAAATAGATGCTGGAATATACTCTAAAATTGTACAAAAGGCCAAGTACAACCTACATTTTTCTAATACAGAGATTGGCCTTTTGCCTAAGTCCTTATATACTTGAACATTTATCAGGAATGAGTCATTTATGCGCCCCAGTAATCGTGAAGCGAATCAATTACGCCAAATAAGCCTTACCCGAAATTACACTGCCCATGCGGAAGGTTCTGTACTTGTAGAATTTGGACAAACACGAGTTTTATGCACTGCATCTGTCATTGAAGGAGTCCCGAGATTTCTTAAAGGGAAAAATCAAGGATGGATTACCGCAGAGTACGGAATGCTGCCACGCTCCACTCACAGCCGTAGCGAACGCGAAGCAAGCAAAGGTAAACAGGGCGGGAGAACCTTAGAAATTCAACGTCTTATTGGACGGTCCTTACGCACTTGTATTGACTTGAAATTCATTGGCGAAACCACGATTACTCTAGATTGTGATGTGATTCAAGCCGATGGGGGAACCCGAACCGCTGCTATTACCGGATCTTGCGTGGCTTTAAAAGATGCATTGGATTGGATGATTTCCCGAGAAAAAATCAAAAGAAAACCTAGCTTCAATTATATTGGTGCAGTTTCAGTTGGTCTCTATCGCGGTCAACCTGTTCTGGATTTAGATTATGCTGAAGATGTTTTAGCAGAAACCGATATGAATGTGGTTATGAATGAATCAGGACACTTCATTGAAGTTCAAGGCACTGCGGAAGAGAGCAATTTTACCCGTAAACAATTGAATGAAATGCTGGACTTGGCTGAAACAGGAATACAGCAACTTATTGAATTACAAAAAAATTGTTAGTTAGCTTTGTCATTCCCGCCTGAGCGGGAATGACATTTCATTTTTCCAAAAATGACAGTTAGAACATGGTTTTGTTCATAGCAATATCACGTGCCGTTGTTCTTGCTATAAGATTCATATTCACCAGTTGTCCTAAATGCTGATCCAAAGTCATCATTCCCTGGGCTTGCCCTGTTTGAATAGAGGAATACATTTGCGCCACTTTATCTTCGCGAATTAAATTGCGAATTGCCGAATTGCAAATCATAATTTCAAGCGCAGCTACTCGCCCTCCGCCTACTTTCTTAAGCAAGGTTTGTGCAACCACTGCTTGCAAAGATTCGGATAACATTGAGCGTATCATGGGCTTTTCATCACCGGGAAATACGTCGATGATACGGTTTATGGTTTTGGTAGCCGAGTTGGTGTGCAAGGTAGCAAATACTAAATGCCCGGTTTCTGCTGCCGTCATCGCTAAACGCATGGTCTCTAAGTCACGAAGCTCTCCTACCAGAATAATGTCGGGATCTTCTCGTAATGCAGAACGTAATGCAGCACTGAAACTATGCGTATCACGGTGAACTTCACGTTGATTGACCAGACATTTATTGCTGCTATGCACGAATTCAATAGGATCTTCAACCGTCAAAATATGATCATAACGGGTGGAGTTAATATAATCGATCATCGCAGCAAGTGTAGTACTTTTACCCGATCCCGTTGGCCCAGTAACTAGTACTAATCCTTTTGGATAACACGCCATTTCCACGAAAATGGGTGGCAAATTAAGATCGTCCATACTAAGAACTTTGGATGGAATTGATCTAAATACAGCTGCGGCACCCCTAGCTTGATTGAAGGCATTGACCCGAAAGCGAGATAAGGAAGGTATTTCAAACGAGAAATCCGTTTCTAGATGCTCCTCAAATTCTTTACGTTGCCTATCGTTCATAATGTCATAAACAATCTTTATTACATCCTTATGCTCTAATGGAGGAACATTAATTTTACGCAAATCTCCATCAACACGAATCATAGGCGGCTGACCCGCAGATAAGTGTAAATCAGAAGAGTTATTCTTTACGGTAAAGTTTAAAAGTTCAGAAATATCCATCGCTTATCCCTTGCTTATTTCTTAATTAAAAGATTAGCCTATCAATTGGTAACCAGCAAATTCGCTTTTTTTCTTGGAAAAAAACCTTAAAACTCTATTCTATTCAAAAAAAAAGTGATAATTTGTTCAGCTGGATCTTCGGCAACACCTTAGAATCGTTATCCTGGAAAATTTCAAATGGACTCAGGTAAATTTCTTTTTAATCAAAGAATTACCTTCGCGGTATTTTAGTTGTTAAATAAGTTAGTGACTTTTATTTGCGCAACTTGCATAATATATGGAGATATTGACTTAAATTAGGGAAATACGCATTAGTTGCAAAAGGATAGGCGTGGTTTAATTTTTAATGAGGATACATATGCCACCTGATGTAGCTATGGTTCTAGATACTAGAGCCCAAATTTCAAAAGAACGCAAACAAGATACTGTTTGGATGTTAAGTCTGTTCGGTACAGCAATAGGTGCGGGCACTCTATTTCTGCCGATTGATGCAGGCTTACATGGTATTTGGCCTTTGCTCATTATGTTGCTGCTAGCTTTCCCAATGACCTATTACTCACATCAAGCATTATGCCGATTTGTGCTTTCAGGTTCTAACCCTAATAACAACATCACTGAAGTTGTTGACGAGCATTTTGGTAGCTTCGCAGGCAAAATTCTGACCTTGTTATATTTCTTTGCGATTTATCCCATATTGCTTATGTACAGTGTTGCCATTACCAACACCACCCACAGTTTTCTCGAAAATCAGCTAGGGGTTCAAGCACCGCCGCGGGCAGTTCTTGCGTTGTTACTCAT
>CAMAYX010000018.1 GCA_945862405.1 Legionella genomosp. 1 | reverse complement strand
CTTATTTTCTGGCAGCCACGCGGTTAATAGTTCTTGATAATCGTTAACTCTGGCCTCTAAATATTCTTGCGCTACCAAACCCTCCACCTGCTGATGTTTTTCCAACAGCTCATTTAGAGCTGGAAGCCCTTCAAATGGTGATAGCCATCCGCCAAGGAACAGGATTGAGAGCATCATTGAAATGAGAACCATGCTGGCGTATTCCGCCAAGAAAAATAGTGCGAAACCTATAGCCGAGTACTCCACGTGGAATCCAGCAACAATCTCAGACTCGCCCTCAGCCAAATCAAATGGCGCGCGATTGGTTTCAGCAATACCCGCGATCCAGAACGCAAAAAATAAAGGCAGTAATGGAATACACCACCAATGCAAAATTCCGCCTTGTTGCGAAACCACGATTTCGCTCAAATTCATACTACCGGAAGCAATCAATACACCCACTAAAGCAAATCCCATCGCAATTTCATACGAGACTGTTTGTGCAGCGCTGCGTAACGCACCTAACATTGCATATTTAGAATTTGACGCCCACCCTGCAATGAGAATTCCGTAAACGGCCAAAGAACTTAGAGCAAAGAGAAACAACACCCCTGCATTGATATTGGCTAGCACGATTCCAGGTTGAAAAGGAATAACTGCCCAGGCCGCAAGCGCCGGCGCTAAAGAAAACAAGGGGGCAATAATAAACAAATATTTATTTGATTGCGTTGGAATGATGATTTCTTTATGGATCAGTTTGATCAAATCGGCAAAAGGCTGGAATAGGCCTAAAGGTCCTACTCGGTTTGGACCGATTCTAACCTGTATATACCCTATCACTTTTCGTTCCGCATACGTTACATATGCTACGACTATTAGCAAAGGGATAACAATTCCTACGATCTTTATAATGATCCACAACAGTATGCTTATATCTTGTAGCATGATGATACCTATCTAGCTCTTGATAGTTATTGCAGCAAATGCATGACCTAAATCAGCTGTTTCTGGCAAAGCATTTGCTACCCATACAGCATCAATGGCCACTCGCTCGTCTTGTTTAAGCGGCAATGTTATCTCAATATGACCTTGAGATATAGTAGCCGTCTCACCTAATTTTAATCGTTTTACTGTGGCGGGATTTATACGCACACAGGCGGTGTCAGCAGCAGCACATAATTGCAATTCTTTAGAATGACGTACAATGGAGTCGCACCTGTATAATGGCCACTCCCCAATGCGTACTAACTCTTGTTGTACCGCGGGTAATGATTCCGGATAGAACGGTGTGTAAGTATGAAGGGACGTCATTTCATTTTTGGCTTTAACCTCGCTCAACACGTCTTCAGTCGATTGATAGTCAAAACCTTTACACTGTAATAAATTCGCTAGAACCCGTAAAACCTTCCATGCGGGACGCGACTCACCATGTGGACTTAAAGCCCCTTTAACAGTTTGCCATGTTCCATCCACGTTAATGTAGGTTCCCGAAGTCTCAGCATAAGGCGCTATCGGTAGAATTACATCAGCGTAATCCTGTATAGACTCACCTTGAAATGCAGTCAACATGACCACGAATTCTGCACCCAACAGAGATTGACTGGTACGATAGGGGTTAGCAAAATCAGATCCTGGTTCAACAGCTAAGAGAACATAGGCTTTTAACTTAGCATCCAGTGCCGCTTGAACGTCTAAACCTTTGGCTTCCATAGGCTTACCGCACTCTCCGCGGTGAGGAACCATCCCTGCCATCCACGCACCAGCGCTGTTAGATCCAGAGGTCAACCGCATTATTTTAGAACCAGTTTTCTCTGCCAATAAATGAGTCAGAGTTCGTAACAATGCAGCGTCAGGGTGATTTTCCCAGATTGCGCCGGTAATAATCACGGCACTTTCTTGGCTGAGGGCCTTTGCAATTTCAATCGCAGATTTCTCAGGCTTCAACCCTATTAGCAGTTTTTGTACTTCTGGAGCCAAGTTACTTGCATCATCAGTAAGCGCCAAGAGAATGTTGGCCAGTTGTAATGGTAAATCTTGGGGATTAGCAATTATTTTATTAGTAAGTTTAAATCGGTAGTCATAGTCCACACAATTTACTGCATAAATTTTGGCCCCGTTACGAAATGCTTTTCGAACGCGAATACCAGCAAGCGGGACTTCTCTGTCTATATTACACCCTAGTAGCAATACCGAAGTTTGGTTGTCCAATTGCGCATAAGGTAAAGCATTTATCGGCATCGTCGGCTGTAGATCTTGATCGCGAAAATCCGTTTGTTGTAAACGGTGATCAACATTGTGTACACCAAGCTCGCGCATCATTTTTTGAAATAGGTACAACTCTTCTATCGTAGAAGAATTTGAAGCAAATGCTGCGGCTTGTTCTGCACCATGGGTCTTAATAACTCGGGCTAATCCTTCAGCTGTAAAACGTAAGGCTGTAGGCCAGTCTACTGTCTCCCATTGCCCGTTACGCTTAATCATAGGCTCACTAGCACGAGCCTCACTGTTCAAACCTAAATAGCTAAAACGATCGCGATCGGATAACCACGTTTCGTTTATTGATTCATTCTCTTTAGGTACGGCACGCATGACCTTATTACGGATCACGTGCAAATGGACATTTGATCCTAAACAATCATGCGGAGCCAAACCGTCATGTTGTACTAACTCCCATGCACGGGCAGTAAAACGATAAGGTTTAGAAGTTAGCGCGCCAACTGGGCATAAATCGATAACATTTCCAGAAACTTCAGAGGTAATACTATGTTGGATATAAGTACCAATTTGTGTGTCCTCTCCTCGTCCTGTCGCACCTAGTTCACGAAGCCCAGCGACTTCATCACCAAAACGCACACAGCGAGTGCAATGTATACAACGAGTCATTTCAGTAGATATCAAAGGACCAAGGTTGTCATCTTCTACCGCGCGTTTGCTTTCTTCATAAATGGAAGAGTCACGCCCAAACCCCATAGAGACATCTTGTAATTCACACTCTCCACCTTGATCGCAGATAGGACAATCCAAAGGATGGTTAATTAATAAAAATTCCATAACGGCTTTTTGCGAACGAACCGCTTCGTCCGATTTGGTCAGCACTTTCATACCGTTGGTAATAGGTGTTGCGCATGCAGGAACTGGTTTTCTACCACCTTCTACTTCGACTAAACACATACGACAATTTGCCGCTACTGACAGTTTCTTATGGTAACAAAATCTAGGAATATATATCCCAGCATCATCAGCTACCTCTATGATCATTTTGCCATTATCAGCTTCTAAAGTTTTTCCGTCGATTTCAATAGTAGCCATTACTTAACCTTCTTTTTTTTGCTGGGTTTATGCCCGGCAACACTAGATTTTTTGTGTTTGATAAAATAGTCAAACTCATGATAAAAATGTTTAACGAAGCTTTGTACGGGCCAAGCCGCAGCCTCGCCTAAAGCACAAATCGTTCGACCCTCAATGTGATTAGCAACGTTCACCAGTTTTTCAATATCACCTGGCTCTCCGTGTCCTTCCTTAATTCTATGGATAAGCCTTACCATCCAGCCAGTACCTTCACGGCAGGGTGTGCATTGCCCGCAAGATTCATCGGAATAAAATTCGGAGATACGATATATTGCATCTACCATACACGTTGTCTCATCCATGATGATTACCGCACCCGAGCCCAAACCTGAGCCAGCTTTTTGGATGCTGTCGTAATCCATGTCTAATTTCATCATAATATCGCCAGGTAATACTGGCATAGAAGTTCCGCCGGGTATAACTGCTTTCAGCTTTCTTCCGTTTAAAACTCCACCAGCAAGTTCTAGCAGGGTTTTAAATGGGGTACCTAATGGAATCTCAAAATTAGCAGGCTTATTTACATGACCGCTTACGCTAAAACATTTGGTCCCACCATTGTTTGGCTTACCTAGTTTTAAAAACCAATCTCCGCCCTTCTCTAAAATCAAAGGTACAGATGCAAACGTTTCAGTATTGTTAATCGTTGTAGGTTTGCCATACAATCCATAATTAGCTGGGAAAGGCGGTTTAAACCTTGGCATTCCTTTTTTGCCTTCCAGAGAATTCAGCAAAGCAGTTTCTTCACCGCATATGTAAGCGCCTGCGCCTAAGTGATTGTATAAATCGAAATCAACACCAGACCCAAGAATATTTTTCCCTAAAAGCCCAGCAGCATAAGCTTCTTTTAGAGCATCTTCCATGCGCTCAAACGGTTCCCAAAACTCACCACGAATGTAATTGTAACCAACCGTAGCGCCCATAACATAACCGGCAATTGCCATACCTTCTATTAGTTGATGGGGGTTATAACGTAAAATATCTCTGTCTTTGCAAGTACCAGGCTCACCTTCGTCCGAATTGCAGACTACGTATTTTTGTATAGGAGTATTGCGATTCATAAAACTCCACTTCAACCCGGTAGGAAATCCAGCACCTCCCCGTCCGCGCAAAGCTGAAATTTTTAGTTCGTCGATGATTTGTTGTGGTGGTGTTTGTTCTTTTAAAATTCGACGCCAAACCGCATAACCGCCCAAACCTTCATAGGTAGCGAGAGTCCAAGGCTTTGGTAGATGTAAAGTACGGTAACAAACTTGATTCATTTCAACCATGGCAGTTTCGCTCATTGATATTGCTCCAATGCCGAGTCAATCTTTTCTGGGGTCAGGTTTTCGTGAAAATCATTGTCAATTTGTAGCATAGGCGCGTTTACACAGGCACCCAAACATTCTACGGATCGTAAGGTAAATCTGCGATCGTCCGTTGTTTGACCCATTTTAATACCCAATTTTTTTTCTAAATGTTTAACCACTGCAGATGAGTCTCTAAGTTTGCAGGATATATTGGTGCATACATTTACAAGATGTCTTCCTAAAGGTTGATGCTCATACATGGTATAAAATGAGGCAACCTCATAAACTGCTATCGCCGGCATGTCTAAATAATCAGCAATAGCATTCATTAATTCAGCGGTTAATGATCCGTGTTCCTTTTGGGCAATCATTAAAGCGCTCATAACCGCAGATTGGCGCTGATCAGCAGGATATTTTGCGATCCAATGATCCATATGCTTTATACCTTCAGCACTGATGAGCTTATGAATTAACTTTGCTGAATTATCGGACATATTTTCAACCTTTTTCTTTTCATTACGAGTAATTTAGAGAAACCTATCGGTCAATTTCTCCAAACACAATATCTTGGCTTGCCAATATGGCAACTCCATCCGCTAGCATATGACCTTTTACCATTTCATCGAAAGCAGAAAGATGTGCAAACCCAGGTGCTTTAATTTTCAAACGATACGGTTTGTTAGCTCCATCCGAAACCAGATATATGCCAAACTCACCCTTAGGAGCCTCCACTGCACTGTAAACTTCCCCTCGCGGTAGACAGAATCCTTCGGTGAATAATTTAAAGTGATGGATGAGCGATTCCATGTCATGTTTCATAACTTCTCTTCGCGGAGGTGTAATCTTGTGGTCATCCAATTTTACGGGCCCCGGATGTTTGCGCAGCCATTCTATGCATTGTCGAATAATTCTATTGGATTGTCGCAATTCCTCTATGCGCACTAAGTAGCGATCATAACAATCCCCTGTTTTTCCGACAGGAATATCAAAATCTACTTTGTCATATACGGCATAGGGTTGTTTTTTACGTAAATCCCAAGCGATACCAGAACCTCGTAACATGGGACCTGAAAATCCCCATTGCAAAGCTTCTTCTGGAGATACCACGCCAATATCAACTGTGCGTTGCTTCCAAATACGATTATCGGTTAGCAGCGTTTCGTACTCATCCACACAACGTGGAAAACGCTCGGTAAATGCCCAAAGAAAGTCTAGCAAGCTTCCTTCACGGTCTGCGTTCATTTTTTCAACTTCGCGCTCGTTATGCCAGCGTGAAGCCTTATACTTAGGCATTGAATCGGGTAAATCACGAGCAACACCCCCAGGACGATAATAGGTAGCATGCATGCGAGCACCAGAAACAGCTTCGTAGCAATCAAACAAATCTTCACGTTCACGGAAACAATATAAAAATACCGTCATGGCTCCAATATCTAATGCCGTTGCACCTAACCATAGCAAATGATTCAACACACGAGTAATTTCATCAAACATTGTTCTGATGTATTGTGCACGAATAGGCGCTTCCACACCTAGCAATTTTTCTAACGCTCTTACATAGGCATGTTCATTACACATCATAGATACGTAATCTAGACGATCCATGTACCCTATACTTTGCAAATAAGGTTTTGTTTCGGCTAATTTTTCGGTAGCTCGGTGCAGCAAGCCGATGTGCGGATCTGCTCGGACAATTGTCTCACCTTCTAATTCAAGGACGAGTCTAAGTACACCATGTGCTGCAGGATGTTGCGGACCAAAATTAAGTGTGTACTGTTGTAATTCAATCATGTTTTGCCCCTTGGATATCGATGTAGCGATTATCGTCACGAATTACCTTAGGTACCAAGGTTCGAGGAACGATGTCCACTGGGTCATAAATTACTTTTTGCAGATGAGCATCGTAGCGCATTTCTACATGTCCGCTGACAGGAAAATCTTTACGGAAAGGATGTCCGATGAATCCGTAATCCGTTAAAATTCGGCGCAAATCTGGATGACCATCGAATAAAATACCATATAAATCATAGGCTTCACGTTCAAACCAGTTTGCACTTTTCCAAATGTCATGCGCAGATGGAATAATTAATTTGGTTTCTTCCAGAAAAATTTTAACTCGTAAGCGATGATTTTTTTTGATCGAGAGCAAATGATACACAACTGCAAATCTAGGCTTGCTTAAGGCATACTCTTTAGCAACCTGCCACTCAACACCACGCGAAAACCCACTCTCTGTTGCGTTTTCTGTTTCCCATTGGGAGTCGCCATAAAGGAGATAATCCACGGCACATACGTCAACTAACTGATTGAAAGCAAATGACTTGTGATCTCGTAATTGGATTAAGAGGGATTTGATGTTCGTCACATCACATTCAGCAGTTACTTCATCTTGTGCTACCACAACCGATTGAAGAAATTTAAATTCTGATTGTAGAAGTTCAGCTAAAGTTTCATGTCTTGTCATATGATTACCTTAGGTCTAGAGACAACTCTACTATCATGTACAAAATGAGCCGATTTTCTGTGCTCCGATGCTCACATACCCACATGTATGCTGCGCTTCGGTGCTCAAAAATTAGCTCATTTTGACGCATGTTAGCGAATTGTCAACACATCCCATATTAAGCTTCAATGGTTGGTTTACGTCTAATTTTATTCTGCAATTGAATAATTCCATACAACAGCGCTTCTGCCGTTGGTGGACAGCCTGGGACGTAAACATCTACCGGAACAATACGATCGCAACCACGTACAACGGAATATGAATAGTGATAGTAACCACCACCGTTTGCGCAAGAACCCATTGAAATTACCCAGCGAGGTTCTGGCATTTGATCGTAAACTTTTCGTAATGCAGGCGCCATTTTATTACATAAAGTTCCAGCCACAATCATTACGTCCGACTGGCGAGGACTTGGTCTAAATATTATTCCAAATCGATCTAAGTCATAGCGAGCAGCACCTACGTGCATCATTTCTACGGCACAGCAAGCCAAACCAAACGTCATTGGCCACATTGAACCGCTTTGGGCCCAACCAACTAATTTTTCTATGGTAGTAGTTTTGTAACCACTTTGTTTTAACTCGGAATTTGTCATCACTCCCACTCCAATGCCCCGCGCTTCCATTCATAAATAAAGCCTATGACAAGCAGCCCTAGGAAAATCATCATGGCCGAAAATCCAAACCAGCCAAGTTTCCGCAATACTAAAGCCCAGGGAAAGAAAAATGCTGTTTCCAAGTCAAAAATAATGAAGAGAATAGCTACTAAATAAAATCGCACATCAAATGGAATGCGAGAATTTTCAAATGCTGCGAAACCACACTCATAAGGTGAATTTTTTTCCGCATCGGGTTTATGTTTGGACAAGAGCGCACCGCCTGCCAGCATCAGAAGCCCTAGTGCAAGCCCAATTAAAATAAAAACGAGTACCGGTAAATATTCAGATAGCATCATTTCACATTGCTCGTATTATGGTGCCGAAGGCCGGACTCGAACCGGCACGGCTTACGCCACCGCCCCCTCAAGACGGCGTGTCTACCAATTCCACCACTTCGGCAAATTTATAACGGTTATAACGGCTTATTTTTTCCCGCCATCAACTGGCACAGGCACTTTACTAGTAACAGGAACCTGAGTTTGCTGCGGAATAGCTTGTCGTTCCGCTTTCTGATATTGGGTTGAGACCATGTATGACAACGTTAAGCTGGTCACAAAAAAGGTTAGGACTAGCCCACCTGTTAATTTGAACAGAAAATTTCCTGTTCCTTGACTTCCAAATACGGTATTCGATGCGCCGGAACCAAAGGCTGCACCAATATCTGCACCTTTTCCATGCTGAATAAGCACTAAGCCAATTATGGCCACAGCGACGACTACATGGATCATTAATACTAATTGATACATTTTACTATTTCCACAAACTGCTGAGCTTTTAGTGAAGCCCCGCCAACTAAACCGCCATCAATATCTGGCATCGCAAATAGCGATGATGCATTTTTTTCACTAACGCTGCCGCCATACAGTATTGGCAAACTCTTAGCAGCATCATTGTCAAACCCTGCAACCAGGCTGCGAATAAATTTATGCGCTTCTTGCGCCTGCTCAGGAGAGGCAGTTAGCCCCGTGCCTATGGCCCAAACTGGTTCATAAGCGATAATACATCTTTGAAAAACCTGGGTTCCAATCTCGGTTATCGCCAGCAATTGCTGCGATAATATTTCTTCGGTTAATCCGCGGGAACGCTCTTCTTGGGTCTCACCCACGCAAAGAACCGGTATCATATCATGATCTTTTACATGGTGGAATTTTTCTGCAACAAATTTTTCACTTTCATTTAGTAATCTGCGCCGCTCCGAGTGACCCACCAAAATATACTTACAGGCAAACTCTTTTAACATTGGTGCGCTTATTTCTCCGGTATAGGCCCCAGCGTCTTGCGGATATACATTCTGCGCACCCCAAGCTATGGGCGAGTTCGCCAGCAATTCTCGAACAAAAGGGATAAAAATGCTTGGAGGAAAGACTACACTTTGAGCTTTACTGGCGGGTAAATGTTCTTGAATAGCCTGCAACAAAGTAGAAATTTCTTGATGGCTCCCATTCATTTTCCAATTTCCCATGATGAATTTTTGTCGCATTCGGACCTCTTGATTATTCAGCTATTTTAACATTGCACAGCAAGGATTACCGTACTCACAGGAATGACCGAGTCAATCTCAGAAAAAATGTTGCTTAGGCACTTTTAAGTTTTGCTGCAATATTGCGAATTTCTTCGGTTAACTGCTGGGCTTTTATTTGCACTGTTTCGGTATCAGAACCCTCTACCATCACTCTCAAGACTGGCTCTGTTCCTGATGGCCGCAACAGTACACGACCTTCGCCGTGAAATTCTCTGTTCAAATCATCAACGATGCTTTTTATTTTTGCATTTTCTGCAAGTACCGATGCATCATCAGTTTTGAGATTAATTAAGGTTTGCGGCAACATGGTAATGCCTTCCGTTAACTGTTTCAGAGTTTTCTCTTGCTTGATCATAATGGCGAGGACCTGTAATGCAGCCACTATTCCGTCCCCTGTAGTTGTTTTGTCAAGGCAGACGACATGACCAGAAGACTCTCCGCCGATCCGCCAATCTTGCTCTTTTAATAATTCGAGCACATAACGGTCACCAACTTGAGCACGTATAAAAGGAATGTCTAGTTGTTTCATTGCTTTCTCTAAGCCAAAGTTGCTCATCAAAGTTCCTACGACGCCCCCATGCAACAAACCTCTTTGTTGCCTATCTCTGGCAATAATATAAATGACCTGATCGCCGTTCACCAAATTACCTTCAGCATCAACCAATACCACGCGATCACCATCTCCATCTAAACCAATTCCTATGTCTGCGCCAACTTGTAATACTGTTTGTTGTAATGGCTCTGGAGCAGTGGAACCGCAACCTTGGTTGATGTTAAAGCCATCCGGCTTATCTCCAATGGCAGTAACGTCTGCGCCCAATTCGGTAAATACATTGGGAGCTATATTATAAGTTGCACCGTTTGCGCAATCTACGACGATTTTTAATCCTGACAGCCTAGTGAGTGACGGAATTGTAGACTTACAAAATTCTATATATCGGCCAGGAGCATCATTGATTCGCATGGCCTTTCCTAAATGAGCAGAGGCTACTGTTTGTAAATCCTTTTCCATTTCGCTTTCAATAGCTAGTTCAACGCTGTCAGGCAATTTACTGCCTTCGGATGAAAAAAACTTAATACCATTGTCTTCAAAAAGATTGTGGGAAGCGCTAATAACAATACCAGCATTCGCTCGTAATGTTTGGGTGAGATAGGCAATAGCTGGAGTAGGCATGGGTCCTACTAAACGCACATCCACACCGGCTGCAGATAACCCTGCCTCCAAAGCAGATTCCAACATATACCCCGAAACTCGCGTATCTTTACCTATAATTACTTTTTTCCTATGCCCATTAGCAAATACTCGACCAACAGCCCAGCCAAGCTTCAACATAAATTCTGGATTAATATTGGATGACCCTACTTTCCCGCGAATCCCGTCGGTGCCAAAATATTTGCGTTGACTCATCCTATACCTCAGTTCAAATTATCAATTGCGTATAATACATTCAGTGCTTGTTGCAAAGGTTCAACATCGTGCGTACGAATAATATTGACACCTTGTAATGCGGTGATTAGCCCTATCGCTACTCCGCCTGCAACACGATCGGAAACATCTTTTTTTAGAATTGCGCCTAATGTACTTTTTCTAGAGGCGCCTATCATAAGCGGTTGCGCATGTTTGTGAAACTCATTGAAACGTTTAACGATCCACAAGTTGTGTTCTACTGATTTACCAAAACCAAAACCTGGATCCAGAATTAAATAGTGCTCTGGAATTCCAGCATTACGACAAAACTCTACCCGTTCTGCGAAGAATTGATTAATTTCATTCACAACATCAATATATTGGGGATTTTCTTGCATTGAGCCCGGCTCTCCCTTCATGTGCATTAGGCAGACAGGGACTTGTAAGCGTGCAACTAAAGCGGGGGCACCCGCCGTCGTTAAGGCAGTAACATCATTAATCATCGATGCACCAGCATCTACCACAACTTGCATTACCTCAGGCTTATAGGTATCAATCGAGATGCATACATCACTAACTTTACGCAGTTCTTTAATCACGGGCAGCACACGATTGAGCTCTTCTTCAGCGGAGACAGGAAATGCCCCCGGTCGAGTAGATTCACCACCAATGTCAATTATGTCAGCCCCTTCTGCCAGGTAAGACAAGGCTTTTTCAATAGCATTTTGGGATGAAAAGGTTTCCCCTCCATCCGAAAATGAATCGGGGGTAACATTCAATACGGCCATGACAAGAGGCTTAGAGTGAGTATCGCGATTTAACGTAGTCTGAGCAGCACACCATTGATAAAACTCTTGGCTATTCATCTATATCCTATTCCTTTTGGATGCTAATCAATGGCTTCCGGTGGAACCATCCAGTGGTTTACCATTAATTGTTTTGGTGGCAGCATCATTGCCAGCTGAATTGCTAGAATCTGTTCCTTTGTCTTTGTCCATCATTTTTAATGCATCCCAATCATCTGGGGGGCTAGGTGATTTTCCAGACATGATTTCGCTGATTTGTTTTGCATCGATCGTTTCGTATTTTATGAGCCCTTCTGCCATTGCATGTAGTTTGTCTAATTGTTCAGTTAATATGACCATTGCTCTTTGATAATTCCGGTCGATAATGCTACGCACTTCTTCATCAATGTTCTGTGCGGTCTGATCAGAGATTTCCTTGTTTTGATTCATAGTTCTACCAAGGAATACTTCACCCTCTTCTTGGCCGAACGTTAATGGACCAAGACCGGATAAACCCCAACTTGTAACCATTTTTCGGGCAATTTCAGTGGCTCGCATGATATCGTTAGAAGCCCCAGTAGTTACATTATCTGCTCCAAAGATTAATTCCTCAGCTACACGCCCGCCAAACAAACTAGCCAATTGACTTTCAAGACGACGCTTACTATGACTGTAGCGATCTTGTTCCGGTAAAAACATAGTCACACCAAGCGCCCGACCACGAGGAATGATGGTAACTTTGTATACTGGATCATGTTCCGGAACCATTAGACCGACAATGGCATGACCTGCCTCATGATATGCTGTTAGCTTTTTCTCGTTTTCATCCATCACCATAGATCGGCGCTCTGCACCCATCATGATTTTATCTTTTGCCTTATCCAATTCCTGCATAGTGACTTTACGTTTGTTTGCTCGTGCCGCGAATAAAGCTGCTTCATTTACTAGATTTGCTAAATCTGCACCTGAGAAACCAGGAGTTCCGCGCGCAATCGGCATAATTTCAACGTTTGTATCAATAGGTACTTTGCCTAAATGGACTTTTAAAATTTGTTCTCGACCTCGAATATCAGGCAATGGCACCACTACCTGTCGGTCAAATCGACCCGGTCGTAACAAGGCGGGGTCAAGCACATCAGGACGGTTTGTAGCCGCAATAACAATAACACCTTCATTGCCTTCAAATCCGTCCATTTCCACAAGCAATTGGTTCAAGGTTTGTTCACGTTCGTCATGCCCGCCACCTAAACCAGCACCACGATGGCGACCTACCGCATCAATTTCATCAATAAAGATAATGCAAGGAGCTTGCTTTTTTGCTTGCTCAAACATATCACGTACTCGTGAAGCACCCACCCCTACGAACATTTCTACGAAATCAGAACCAGAGATGGTGAAGAAAGGAACTTTTGCTTCTCCTGCAACAGCCCTGGCCAATAAAGTTTTTCCAGTACCAGGCGAGCCTACTAACAAAACACCACGGGGAATGCGACCGCCTAAATTTTGGAATTTAGTCGGATCACGCAAGAAATCTACCAGCTCTTTTACCTCTTCTTTGGCTTCATCTACACCTGCAACATCAGCAAAGGTAACTTTTACTTGATCCTCGCCTAATAGGCGTGCCCGTGAACGACCGAAGGACATGGCCCCACGACCACCACCACCTTGCATCTGCCGCATGAAAAATATCCATACGCCGATTAATAGCAACATAGGGAACCAGTTTATGAACAGGTGCAACAAGAAGCTTTCCTGTTGTTTTTCTTGGCCGCTAATTTCTACATTATTTTTTAACAATTCGCCTAAAAGAGCATTGTCTTGCATAGGCATGTAAGTAACAAATCGATGATTATTCTTATTCACCCCTTTTATTACTTTATTGTCTTCGACGGTAACGGAGCTGATCATCCCTTGATCTATTTCTTTTAGAAATTGGCTATAAGCTATTTTTTCAGTGGTTGCATGGCGAGGACCAAAGTTGCTGAACACCGAAACTAAAACGATAGCTATTATTAGCCACAAAAATAAATTTTTTACCATGTCGTTCAAAGTAATAACCTCATTTAGGCCACAAATCTAGGGCGTGAGAACGATAAACTTACTATACATTATAGCCCTTAGCCAGCAAATAAGTTTCTCGCGAACGAGCTCTTGAGGCAGAAGGCTTGCGTATCACTACGCGTTCAAATTGGTTACGTGCTAACTTAACCATGTCATCAAATCCTGTACCATGAAATATCTTCATTAACAAATTCCCGCCAGGATTTAACATTTTTAGGCTGAAATCAAAAGCAAGCTCCACTAACCCCATAGCTCGCGGTATATCCACAGCGGCATTTCCACTCATATTGGGGGCCATATCAGATAAAACAAGGTCTACCCCCGAATCAGGAATTAATTTTTGCAAATCCGCCAATACCTTATCGTCTTGAAAATCACCTTCGATGATTTGCACACCGGGCAAAGGAGCCATTGGTAGTATGTCCAAAGCTATGATTGTACCCTGCCCTTGAAGTTTTTCGGCAACATATTGTGTCCAACCTCCAGGAGCAGCACCTAGATCTACAATGGTGAGGCCTGGTTTTAAAAGATGTTCTTTGTCATCAACCTCTTTTAATTTATACACGGCACGACTCCGATAGCCTTCTGCTTGCGCTTTCTTCACATAGTGATCGTCAAAATGTTCTTGTAACCATCTTTTACTGCTTTTAGATCGAGGCATACCAATAGTTTCTGCAAAAATGGATATGATACTGAATATTACTGTCATTTCCCAGCAAAACGTGCAATAATTTGCCATTTTTATGTTACAACTAGGAATTTTGCGTGCTCTCTTCGTTACGACAAGCGTTAAAAGCTAAAGCTCACCACTTAAAACCTGTAATCTTAATCGGTTCTAAAGGACTTACACCGGCTGTGATTAATGAGACCGAAATTGCTCTTTTAGCTCATGAACTTATTAAAGTTAAAATTAATGGGGCAGAGAAGGAAGAACGCAGTGAAATAACTACGGAATTGTGCACTGCATTAAAAGCAGAGCTTGTGCAGTCTATAGGTAATACATCTATCATTTATCGCAAAAACGAAGAAAAATAAAATTTTCAGAAAAGTCCCACGGTCATTCCCACGCTGGCGGGAATGACAAAATTGATCACTTTGCAATGATATCTGCTGAACAAGATGGTTTGCGCACTGTTCCGAAATCCATACTAAACATGCTCTTCAATACACCAACTACTTGTCCACCGTCATCTAGCCTATTGCGCAAAAATTCGGAAGTATTTTTTGCATTTTCCGACTCGTCATTTAGCCAAAACATAACCGTCAGTAAAAAAATTGCGCTTAATCCAACTTCATCAAAAATACGTGCGCAAAAGCTGGCTTTACGCTTTGCCGCCTCACGCCACCACTGTACAGTTCTATTCATACGTAACAAGGCAGGAAGTTGAGAGTGTAGATGTCCAATTTCAAATTTTGAACACAACATTTGCTTAACAATAATGCGATGCTCGTTCAGTTCACCTATCCAAATCATAAGTAAGGCGTGCAAGTTATGCGCCGAGCCATGATATACCTCTACATCTTCTGCAGCCTGTATCATGGCTTTATCTGCGCGGTCTAATAAAGCATCAATAATTTTATCTTTCTCAATGAAGTGTTGATATACATCAACAAGTTCTAGATTCAATATCTTTGCTAGCTCAGCAAAACGCACAGCTTCCCATGTTCCTTTCTCCTTCGCCAGTTGAATTGCTTCATCTACAATCATTTCGCGAATTTGATTTGTTTGCGGATGCTTTGACATAAAATTCCCTCTTTTTTTAGTATAGTTCTTTATTCTTCTTATCCAAGATATGATATAGTAACTCCCCCTTGTAAAATAATAGTGCAATTTAATGATTTTTTTGTTAAAATTGCCCACTAATTTCAATTTATGAACTGATTGATATGCCTACTACATTGATCAATAACCAAAATGAAGAGCTGAAAGATATCGTCGTAAAATATCTGCAGGGAGAAGCTATTCGAATCGTAAAAATTCGACTGGCTGAAGTTAGCGAATCTTCTGGGAAAAATGGTAATGACCTTTATAAAGCTATGCCCATCGATCGTTCATGTACAAATGATAAATTTTTAACTGCAATTTTGGGCAGCTTAAACATTAAACCCACTGGCAATGATTCGGGTGAATATGAGCGATTAATTCATAAATCTAAAAATTTTCATGAATTATTACTCAATCTTTATCATGACGGCCATCACCATGTTGGCTATCTCTTGCAACTCGTTGACAATACCAAGCCACCTAGAAATTGGGCCACTATTTTTATCTTAGGAACTTTGTTGAGCGGTAGTTTAGGTATTTTTGGCTATTTCAAAAAAGAATACATTGATACTGCACTCGCATGGGCTACCGAAACATTTCCAACAGTTATCAGTTGGCTAGGCCGTACATTTTCTATGTTGCGCAATATCCCATTGCTAGGGATTATTTATAATTCGCTCGGTTTATTAGCCTATTGGTACACTACGTTCAGAAATGGTACGACCACTACTCAATATAAACTAGAAAATCTTCTGTTTAGAACACTGACCGCAGGATTAGTAATAGCAGCCTATTGCCTTACTTACTTAGCTGAGGGGTTATTAACAGTTCCAGCGGCTACCTTATTTGTTTTAGGCTCGAGTATTGATGTAATTAAAGGTATTTATAATTATTTTCAAACCAGTAATGCTTTGCTGAGTCTGCCGCCAAGAGAGCACGAGCAAAATTGGGAGGAGTTGGCAGAGCTTGAGCGCGCCAAAAATCTATCTTATCGCTCGTTAAGCTCTGTGTGGATTAAGCTTGCTGCTGCGGTTTTAACCACAGCCGCTGTCGTTGTATGGAATTTCTCACCGCCAAACTTAATTATCACCGTGACTAGTATGGCAGTAATTTCCCTGATTTCATTGACCAAAAGAACATTATTAGCAGGAATTCACGAAAGTTATGCTCATCGATTGCAAAAAAGCATACGAGATGGCGTGATGTCCGATAAGAGCCCAGAGTTAACACCGCAATGCGCTCAAGCATCCACCATGCTGAAGGATCGGGAAAACTCATTAGAACAACTTAGACTTCAGCTAGAACAAAAGAAGCAGGAGTTAGATAAAAGAGAAACTGTCTTGGGTTCTAGAGAAAAAGATATCGTTATTTTAGCGAAAGGTGTAACGGACACTTTAGAGGCGATAGCCAAAGGGCAAGAGTTATCCAGCTCCGCACAAGCCCTAAGACTATTAACTCCGCAAAAGGCAATTATGGCCGTTCCCATTAATGATGAAGACGAAACTTTAGAGCAGTTAGGCGTAGCCCCTGAAGATGGATTGCACGCCCGATCGTTATCAGCTTCATTGTTTTTAAGAACTAACGTCACTGGATCGGGCTCTCTTCCTGTTCAGCGACAACTCTTTATAGATAATGAGGGCGAGGAAGAGGAAGAGAATGAGAGCACGACACATGCTCCTCCACGACCTACTTTTGGCTCATCTACTGGTTATGGAACCGTATGAGTCTTATATGCGGAATTGGATCAAAGCTTGACTGCGGTTCTATTCAGTAACGTGACATAAGAGCTCGTATTGTATACACTGTAGCCATACAGACCATGCATGATTTGGTAGACTTACTTCTATTAAGTAACAAGCCGACTGAAGTTTGATTTTTAGCACTGACTACAACCTATGATTCTAAGATATTTACCTAATGTACTTACATTAACGCGATTATTTCTAATTGCGCCATTTCTAATATTTCTAAGTCAGAAAGAAAATGTATATGCTTTTTATACTTTTGTGCTAGCAGGGTTTACCGATGGGCTTGATGGATGGCTAGCGCGACATTTTAGCTGGCAGAGTGTATTTGGTTCATTTATTGACCCTCTCGCCGACAAACTCCTTATTGCGGCAAGCTTTATTTCCTTGGCTCTTTTAGGGAAATTGCCATGGTGGATGGTAGTTTTAGTTTTCCTGCGTGATTTAACCATATCAATCGGTGTATTGGTTTGGTACTGGCGAATTCACCGTCATCTAGACTTTGAGCCTACTCTCCTTAGTAAAGTGAATACACTTTTACAATTAGCTTTAGTTACGATTTGTCTATTTGAGTTAGCATTCTTTAGATTCTCTCCTTACCTTGTGGAAGGCCTGATCCTAATAACTGCGGTGACCACTACCGTTACTTATTGTGATTATGTTTGGACCTGGAGCAGAAAAGCATTTTCAAAATCATCTCAGTTATCAGAATGAACCAACAGCTAGCTTTAAATATCCCCTTAAACAACGAAGCTACACTTGCTGATTACTGCTGGGGAAATAATCATTTATTACAACAACAACTCATGCATGCCTTACATGGGCAAGGGGAACGTTTCTTCTACCTCTGGGGTGAGTCTGGCAGCGGAAAATCACACTTATTACAGGCTTGCTGCCATTTCGTTACAACAACACAAACTGCCATCTATCTACCGTTAAAAAATTTGAAAGAGTGGGGTCCTGGATTTCTTGATGGTATTGAACACCAAAACTTAATTAGCCTTGATGATATAGATTGTATTGCCGGGAACTCACTTTGGGAAGAAGGCTTATTTCACCTCTTTAACCGAGTTAAAGCGAATGAACGAACCTTACTTCTCATAGCAGGAACTCAGCCACCTAGCCAAGTAGCAATAGCTTTGCGTGACCTAAAATCACGCTTAAATTGGGGATTTATTACGCAATTGCACGCATTAACTGACGATGATAAATTAAAGACATTGACCATGCAGGCGCATAAGCGCGGCTTAGAATTGTCAGCTAGTGTAGCTCAATTCTTGCTAACAAGATGTCCTCGTAACATGCATGATTTGTTGGCGTTGCTAAATCAATTAGATCATGCGTCATTAGCAGCTCAACGAAAACTAACCATACCCTTTATTAAAGACATACTCGAAATTTAGCTTATCTACTGTATTGATATTCGCTAGGTAATTTCTAGTCGATTTTCTTCATCATCCAGAGTATGCGTATTATCCGATATAGAATGAGGATTAAAATGCGAATAGCGGCTTTTACCTATGCTGGCAGGAACCGTTGGTTCTGTAGTAACTTGAGTTAATATATCATTATTCAATTCAGCTAGGTCCTGAACTTCAGTTGATAGCTGTTCAATCCTGTCCTGAGATTTTAAATATTTATCAAGTTTTTTATCCAGTTGTTTTAATACTAACAGCTGGGATTGGACTTTTTCTTCATCCGATAATTCTTCAACCTGATCTTTATCCAAACCGAACATACGTCCGACTATGTTTTCAACGCCAGGGCGCTCCAAATACCAGTAGACACAGAATGCGGCAACCCCTACGGCAAGGCTGGCTAAAAGAACAGGGAAAAACGTCGCACTTGCGGTTGCTACAAATAACTCAGCAATTGCCAATGCTAGTGATTGCCCAGCAAAGAACCCACTGCTAAAAAACAAGGTGCCAGTAACCAACGCAGCACCAAACTGGGCCATATGTATAAAGCGATTGTTCATGGAATCGGTGTATAATTTCCTAGCCTCGTCCATCTCGTTAAAACGTGTTAATAATGTTTTGACGATATGATGATAATTTTTTAATTGTTCTCGATCTTCGCTATCAACATAAACATCGTCAATTTTCTTACGAATTTCTTCTATGACTTCAACTTGCTTTACCAAAGTCCCTAATAAAGCTTTTGAATTGTTAATCTTAACACCAACGTTTCTTGAGATTTCTACAAGATCTAATCCGCGGAATATCGCAACAGATATTAAAGAGAAAGCTACGCCAACTGTAAAAATAGCCATGGGAACTGGATTAAATAAAGCAAGAATTGAGGTAATCCCATTAAACCCGTCGCAGAATGCAAGTACAGTGCCAGCAATGGCCAAGATTATAAATTGCGAATTTGTATACCATGGAGTTGCATTTCGTTTGTTTTGCGCCAAGAGCTCTTCTGGCGTCAATAAAGCTTCTTGCACATCTTGCAAAAAAGACAAACGCAGCTCTTCTAAAGGATAATGAGAATACTTATCCGTTTCTATGTTTTGATTTAGCCAATTTAGTAGTTCTTCGGTGGGAATTAAATTCGTGTCGCTGTTTTGCCATGT
>CAMAYX010000017.1 GCA_945862405.1 Legionella genomosp. 1 | reverse complement strand
CGTTTTATAATTATTCTACCTTCCGCATGGATTGCAACATTATGACCGTTACCACTGGCTTATCAGGGAATGAAATTTATTGTCTTGCAGAAAAAGGATTTGCACCCGGGAATATCGTTGTTGGTAACAGCGTGCATTCTTTAGGGGTGTTGAGAACTGTAGGAACAGGCTTGAAATCGATGCTAGGAGGGGAGTTAACTCAAATTACTCAACTCATCGAGGATGGTCGTAAAACCGCTTACGATCGGATGATGCAGGAGGCTGCTCAATATCAAGGTTCTGGAATTACCGGTGTTGACAGTCAATTGATTTTTCATGGTGCGAACATCGAGTTTCTAGCCATAGGCTCTGCCGTTCATGGTAGTACGACTTCTGCCAAACCATTTTCTACCTCTGCGGATGGGCAAGAATTATATGCGCAGCTTGATGCTGGTTTCACACCAATTTGTTTTGCGTTTGGCAACGTCGCCTACTCCATGGGATTAGGACGCGGTATTTTAGGTAGTTTAAAGACTTTAGGCCGCGGCGAAATTAAAGAATATTCTGATATTTTTAACCACACCCGCCACTTAGCATTGTCACGCATTACCGCTCACGCAAAAGAGCACCAGGCCAACGCTGTGCTGGGAATTAAAACCACCATTCTTCCTTTCGGTGGTGCTAATGAAATGTTGATGATTGGGACCGCCGCACTAAACAGTAAACTCCCTGGTGATAAGTTTGCTGAACCTATCACCAGTGATATGACCAACATAGAAATGTGGAATATGGCCAGTAAAGGCTATACGCCTCTTCGCCTACTCTTAGGAACGTCCGTTTACTCCTTAGGCTTAGTTGGCGGCATAACTTCGGCTTTAAAATCGTTTGTGCGCGGTGAAATTAATGAATTAACCCGACTTATTTATAATGCTAGAGAAAATGCTTTAGGTATTATCAATTCTGAAGCTAGGGCCATTGGCGCGGATGATGTTGTAGGCGTTAAAACTTACGTCTATCAATTAGGAAATGGGCTTATTGAATTCCTTGCTATTGGGACGGCGGTGAAAAAAATATCGGGTATTTCTACGCAAAGTCAGCAATTAATCCCTCAAGCCATCATTGCGGATAGGGATACATTTTATGACTCTAATAATGCACTCAATGTAAATCTCAACTCGCAGCCAAAACCTATCAATGCTGGCTTCGTATCCTTAATTGTTCCTGTTATATTTTTCTTTTTCATCCTCCATCTGATCATGAAAATGTTTTCTTAAAAAAATTGGATGTGTTGACAATTCGCCAGCATACGCCAAAATGAGTTGATTTTTGAGCACAGAAGCTCAGTATCAGCTCATTTTGGTCATGATAATAGAATTGTCAAAATACCCTAATTTTTTATAGGAAATTCTTATGCTGCCTACTAACAAATTATACAAAACCATGTCGTTAACGGAGTATAACCAGGCGCTAGCGCCTTATGTTGCAGGTTTAGCTTCAGGCTATATTGATAAATCAATTCCCGAACGGTGGGATATTGTTATGATGCGAATGAAGCGTTTAGCTCCGCATATGAGCGATAAACTTGAAACATTTCGCCGATCCCGTAAAGGCACCAACGCAAGCTTATTTAATTTATCGTTGGCGGATTGCTTAGATTATTTTGAAAATTATGCGTTTCTTTATGAAACAGAGGATGAGCGATTTAGATTATCGGAGCATCAACGAGCGAAATTGCTCGAAGGCATTGATGATGCGATGGGTACTTGCGAGACGGGGATAAATACCCGTTTCGAGTTGGTACTACAACAATTTCGCACGGATTTAAATTGGGTAACTAACATTCTGGCAAAATATCGCTATCAACTGATCATTGGATTGCAAGACGCTTACAATAATCAATTCGATATAGAGGATGTCTTAAAAACTCATACCCTAAAGCGCATGATGCACCTAGCATCAAAACCCTATGGTATTGCTATTGAACATAGCATAATGGATGCATTTGCTCATTTGACCGATCGCAGTAATATTGCGGATTATTTCCAGCAAAACGCGCCAAAAATATTTCGCAATGATTATCAAGAACAAGTGGTTGAAATATTAGCCCAGGATTTATTATTAAAAATTAAAGCCTTGTACTGCCCGGAAGAGTGCGATTGGGCGAAAACCGAACTCGTAATTAACCAAGCAGATGTATATGAGTTTAAAAAATTTGTGGTTGAAAACCGATTGGATCTACCTCCTAATACTATTTATCGACTAGGAACCTTAGATGAAGCGGACGATGACATTGAATCGGAGCGCGTGCCGACGTATAACTTTCATGTAAAAAAGCAAGGCGAAATGCTAGAGGTATTGCGATACCTAATCCAACAAAAATTATATAGAGAGCACTATTTTGTTTCTTTTGCAGATCTCACTCGCGAGAACTCATCTTTATTAGGGGAGTTAGGGCTTAGAAGCTCAAAGGTAAACGAGTTAGTAGAACTCAGGGAGGCTTTTGATGCTGCCGTCCCGCATCCTGCAAAACTAAGGTTGCTGTTGCAACAAAATGCCAGAATCATCTTACAGTACCCTGAGTTACTGGTGAGAATGATTGAGATTCATCCTGGCATGATAAAATACATTCCCAGAATGCTTACTAATAATTTGGGTTTTATTCAAAAGATAATGAATCCTTTGATTGGCCTTATGAAGGCTAAACGCAACGAGCAGGATAATAGGCATTACTTAGAGTTTTTGCGGTGTATAACATCATTTCTCAGAAGACCAGAAATCACCGTTAAATTTGTGAAAGATGACCTATTTATAGATCCATCGTTCTCATTGCACTTAATGCAGCAAAATGGTCTTTTATTTTCAAGTTTGCCGGAGAATATGAAGCAGCAAGAAGATATTATTGAAGCTGCGGTCCGGCAAAATCCATTTGCATTGTTAATGATCCCCGAGCATTTACAGCCATTATATGAAACCTTAGCCTTGCAACATCCCATATTTAAAGAATTAAATTGGACACATAATTTTAAAGGGGCAGTCGAATTTATCTATAGGGAGCAATATTTATTACTTTCGCGCTCCTTCCCTCAAGAGTTTCCAGATCCAGACAGCGAAACTTTCCAAAACTTATTCAATCAACCACAGCTGCTTTCCTATGCAATGGAAGAAGTGGCTGCTTTTACGCAACTTACTGCTGAAACTGTGAATTTAAGTTTGGCAAAAATGTCTAAAATGACGCACTTCCTTAGTCCAAAACAACTGATGGCTATTATGGAGTTCAGAGAGCTTTACGGCGTACCGCGTTTGCCCTATTGCAACCAAAAAATGCTGAATAATTTTTTATCCTCCATAGAGGCCTCAGGTTTAAATTTTAATACGGACGACACCGATTTATTGCGTATGGAAGCTTCACAACGCCTGCTGGTTAACCCAAACGAAGACATCTATGAAGATAGCGTAATTGGCTGTCTCGCCAAAACCGATAATTGGTTTTTGGCAATGGTGCACTATCAAAATTCTACTACAGGTGCTTTCAAAACAAAACGACAAGCATGGCTGCAATTTAAAAAAATGCTAGCTGAGTTAAGCGATGCATTATTTTCAATGCTTAAGTTGGTTTTAGGTACTTTTTTTCTTTTTGAGTTATATATTTCCATCGATTTACTTGCTACCAGCCTTTTGTTCTCTACTTTGGGAATATGGTTGGGAGGTATTTTTGTTATCGGTTTACTCACCCCCTTTTTTTTGAGTCAGTATGATGCGCACAATCCTACTCTGTATACAGGTCTCTTTGCTTTTGGCGTCTTAAGTTATCTTATCCTACTACCATTACCTACCGTGCTGGGTGTACTTGCTTATTTTGCGATTACAGAGTTGATGACTATAGCGGAATCTAGCCTCGCATTTTTTCTTAGCACCTTGTCCTTTCTAGGACGTTCGCTACAAACATTATTTTCTAGGCACGATTATGTACTGCAGCAAACTTCCGATCTGCATGTTAACTGCGAGAATAGCATTACCCGCCTTGAATTGATGGAGAATACGTCTGCACAAGAAAAAGCTGAGTTAATGAGCGATGTATTAACACAAGTCGATGAAGATCTTTCACCACTTCAAACAAAAGGTGAAGGTCAGCGAAATAGAGAGCTTGCTCAAGGTTTGTTAAAACCCTACAAAGTAGAATTCTCTGGGAAACCCCATTTTTTTTCATTTTACCAAGCTGCAGCGCTGGAGCGTTCGAACTCACAACCCTTGGATGTCGACTTAAAAGACATCGGTTGTTTTCGTTTTTTTAGAACAACAACGTCTAGTTTCTTACCCGATCAGACGGAGTTGCGCGCCATAAGCGATTGTCCAAAGAATATATAAATAGCTCATCCTGCGCAACAAATAATCATTGACTTTGCAAGTAAAATTCGTTACGCTTTGTGCGCTTTTTAGCCTTAATGTCCAAATAATTTGGGGAATTTATGCTACCTACTAATTTGCTATATAAAACCATGTCATTAAAAGAGTATAACGAGGCTTTATCGCCTTATGTGACAGGTTTAGCACAAGGCTATACCAATAAGTCGACACCCGAAAAATGGGACATTGTTATGGAGCGTATGAAACGACTAGCTCCGCACATGGCTGAAAAATTTGAATCTTTCCGTAAAACTCGTAAACAAACTGATGCTAGTTTATTTAATCTATCCCTCGCAGATTGTCTGAATTATTTCGAGAATTTTGCGTTTCTTTATGAAACAGAAGATGCGCGTTTTAAATTATCAGCGCATCAAAAAGGAAAGTTGTTAGAAGGGATTGATGATGCGATGGGTACCTGCGAGACGGGAATAAATACCCGCTTTGAATTAGTACTACAGCAATTCCGTACCGACTTAAATTGGGTAACCAACATTCTTGCTAAATATCGTTATCAACTGATCATTGGTTTGCAAGACGCCTACAATGAAAAATTCACAGTAGGTGATGCTTTAAAAACCCATACTTTAAAGCGCATGATGCATCTTGCATCGGAACAATACGGTATTGCCATTGAACATACGATGATGGATGTATTTGCTCACTTGACCGACCGCAGTGGTATTGCTGACTATTTTGAGAAAAACGCGCCTAGAGTATTTAAAGCTGAATACGAAGACCAAGTGGTTGAAATTCTGGCGCAAGATTTATTATTAAAGATTAAAGCCTTGTATTGTCCCCAAGAATGCGATTGGACACAAACCGAGTTAGTAATTAACCAAGCCGATGTAAATGAGTTTAGTAATTTTGTGGTTGGAAATCGATTAGATCTTCCTGCTGGCACGATTTATCAATTAGGTACTTTAGACGATGCAGATGAAGATGGGGAAGGCAATGAGCGCGTCCCAACTTATAATTTCCACGTCAAAAATCAAGGGGAAATGTTAGATGTATTACGTGGTTTAATTAAACAAAAATTACTGAAAGAACAATATTTCCTTTCGTTTGCAGAATTAACTCGTGAAAATCTCCCCAATTTACGTAAATTAGAATTACGTGGGATAGACGTTGCTGATTTGGTTGAGCTCAAAGAAGCGCTTGATCAACTTGTAGAACATCCTGAGAAGGCAGCTAAGTTATTGCAACAACACCAAACATTTCTGCTGAAGCATCCAGATTTGCTAGCAGAAACTTTGCAGACGCATCCTCAACTACTGCGCATTTTGCCAAGAGCGATGAAACAAAACATTTCTTTTGTAGAAAAGTTATTGCCCGCCATCAGCAAGGCTATTTTGGTTAAGGTTGAAGAAGATGCACCCGAAATCGTTGAAGAGCTTTCAACGTATTTAACTCCAATGATCAAAAACTCGCCTGAGCTGGTTGCGAAGATACCGCAAGAGTTATTTGCAGTAGAAGCCTTTGCAAAACGCCTTGTTAGCCAAAATGGTTTATTTTTAGATAAGCTTCCTGAGCATTTAAGAGATCAGGCTGATATTGTAGAAGCGGCGGTAAGACAAAACTCACTTGCTTTACTTAAAGCGCCAGAACAATTCCAGGTTAACGATTTCTACGTAGCGCTGGCCTTACAAGGAAAGCATTTTAAATCATTAGGTTGGACCGCGAATTTTGCAGAGGCAGGAGCATTTGTTTTAGCTCAGGGAATTGAAAAAGTACCTTATTCATTGCGAACTTTGTTGCCGATGTTATCAGCGGAGCAATTGGTCGATGTTGATCACCTCTCAGCAATGCTTGATACCATCACTGCCGTTCATCAGTTGGCAACTCAGCAGACAAATTTGAGCTTGGCCGAAGTGTCGAAACTTGCACAGTGTCTAAGTCCAGACCAATTACTGAAAATTGTGCAATATAGAAAGGAACAAGATTATGCCCCTTTACCATATTTCACCGAAAGCGGATTAACTAGCTTTAAAGATAAGTTAATCGCAAGTGGGTTCCAATGGAAAGATTGGAATAAAGAGAAAGAAAGCTTGCGTAAATTAGCCTCTGAACAAATCCGTTACAATGCTGAGGAAGATCCTTATGGATACAGTGCGACTAGTTATTTTGCCAATTCAGAAAACTGGTTCGTTGCTATGGTGCAACACCAACAATCCACATCAGGCGCCTTTAAAAACGGCAGACAAATATGGCTGCAATTAAAGAAATTTATTGATGAGTTGCTGGCATTGATTTACCAAATTGGCAAATTTATTTTAATTGCCAGCCTTGGTATTACCTTGTCTTCTTTAGTGAACCACTTGGTATTTACCTTACTGCCAGCGTGGGTTGGTTTAGTCATGTTGGCATGTATAATTGCTCCATTCTTCTCGTCTTTGATTCATAATCGAAATTACACAATTGCGAGCAGCATCTTAAGCACCCTTAGTATTGGCATCTTGTTATTGGATGATATTCTTGCAGTCTCCACAGCAATTTATGCATTCTTCAAGTTAATAAGCCTTAGTGTGCAGGCCTTTCACCTATTGGGTACAGGATTTGAATTCCTATCTCGTGGGTTCCAAACATTGTTCATGAACAATGACCCTGTGCAAGCAGTGGATGCTGATTTACATACCAAATGTGAGAACAGTATTACTCGATTGGAGCTCATGGACAATCCTTCGGCGCAAGAGAAAGCTGAGGTTATGCAGGATATTTTAGACAAAATTGATGCAGAGCTTACCATGCAAGGGCCTATGTCAGATGAACGGCGCGAAATAGAGTTAGCGCGCAATTTGACCAAGACTTATAATGTTGCGCACGCTGGCAAATCACATAAATTGTCGTTTTACCAAGCTGCAGCGGTTACACGTTCAGACTTTAAGCCTTTGGATTTGGACACTCCGAGAGACGTACCTTACTTTAGTTTTTTCAGAACTTCTACTACCAATACCTTACCGGATGAGGCTGAATTACGTAGAACTATTGAAACTCCAGTTGCGGTATAAGATTCAAGTACAATAGCTTTGTCATTCCCGCGTTGGCGGGAATGACGTATTAGCTTGGCGTTATAACATCAAAAATAAACCCTGCGACCACAACCCTATCTTCACTCAACAATACATTAAAGGTGCGGCAAGCAGCGCCAATGTTCATAATTTCCAGGCCAATTCGCAATTGCGATAACTGTTGCACGAGGTCTATAGGCGGAAGTTTTCCTGGGTTTGGATGCCCTAATATTATTATTTCAGGGTTCAGATCTAAAAGCGGCTTCATTAGAGTGCTGCTTAATTCCGTCACAACGTGCACCGGCCAATTGGTAATAATTTTATCTTGCCCAATAATTATACTGGTTTGGTAAACTTCGTTGTTCACCCTAATTTCATGGTCGCAATAGGACTGAATTGCCTGTTGGCTTGCTTTTTCCAATTGAATATGCATGTTTTTTGACAGTTCGATGATATACTGGCTGTCAGTATATCATAGGGGTTTTAATCATGAGTCAATTTTCACGCATCAAACGTCTTCCGCCTTATGTTTTCGCTACATTAACACAATTAAAGGCAGAGGCACGGGCGCGTGGAGAGGACATCATAGATTTTGGAATGGGAAATCCCGACCAACCAACCCCGCAGCATATCGTGGATAAGTTAATTGAAACGGCGCAACGCCCGGACACTCACCGTTACTCTATGTCGAAGGGTATTCCACGATTACGTAGAGCAATGGCGGGGTGGTATCAACGCAATTATGACGTGACCTTAGATCCAGAAACACAAGTAATAACTACCATAGGGTCAAAAGAAGGTTTGGCGCATTTAGCGTTAGCAATTTCTGAGCCTGGCGACACCATCATAGTTCCCGATCCTGCTTATCCAATTCACACATATGGTTTTGTAATTGCCGGCGCCAACGTTAAACAGATCCCACTAACGAATGAAACTCAATTTTTAAAGGACATCGAAGAGGCAATTCAACAGACATGGCCGAAACCTAAAGCACTCGTCATTAATTTTCCAGCAAATCCGAGCACCCACTGCGTTGAGCTTGAATTCTTCGAGCAAGTGGTTGCTTTGGCGAAGCGTCATGGAATTTGGGTGATCCATGACTTGGCGTATGCTGATATTGTTTTTGATGGTTATAAAGCACCATCCATTCTACAAGTCCCTGGCGCTATAGACGTTGCAATTGAAACCTATTCTTTATCAAAGTCTTATAACATGCCAGGATGGCGCGTGGGATTTGCTTGTGGAAATGAAGAGCTTGTTAATGCACTAGCCCGCATTAAATCGTACTTAGATTATGGAACATTTACTCCTATTCAAGTAGCGGCAATCACAGCATTGGAAGGGCCCGATGATTGTGTGAAAGAAATCAGCAAACTTTATGAAGAGCGGCGTGATTTATTATGTGAAGGTTTACAAGAAATTGGGTGGGGGGTTGAAAAACCTAAAGCCACAATGTTTGTTTGGGCACCCATTCCGCCCGCTTACCGTCATTTAGGATCACTAGAATTCAGTAAATATTTATTGAGCGACGCATTCGTAGCTGTTTCTCCTGGGATTGGATTTGGCCAGCAAGGTGATGGATTTGTGCGTTTTGGTTTAATTGAAAACAAACAACGGATTCGCCAGGCTTTACGCAATCTAAAGCAGCTGTTTAGACGGGATGGGTTGTCTCAGGTCGTATGATGGATGTTATCATGAATGGGGATTTGGAAACTTCCCCGCAATACAGTAAACCGCTTCTCACCCAAGGTAATTTTTATCATAATATCTTGGTTCAATTAGGGTTTGATGCTGATTTTCCTCCAGTTGCAGATTTGATAAGACAAGTAATGCAGCTGGAAGGTGATTGGGTAATTGCCACACCAGTACACTGGCAAGCTAGTCATAATAATGCAGTGATTGCCGGTTCTGGCAAAAATCTGTGTTTGACGGAGCGAGAATCGTACCGGAGTTTTGAGAAGTGGAGGAAATTTGTAGCAGAAGAAGGGATGGAAGCCCAATTTTATGATGAAGAGGTTTGGCTGCTTAAACCCAACGATAAACCTAAACTTTATGCCAAACCGGTCCATAGTATGTTGCAACGCTCATTGCTACCTGAGCTGCAACAATTAGATGAAACGCTGTATTGGCAAAAGTTAATTACTGAGTGTCAAATGTTGTTCGCCTCACGAGGTGTAGAATCTTCGCAACTGATTAATGGTGTGTGGTTCTGGGGACAAGGAAGCTTGCTTGCGAAAGGGGATATTCCATTGCTTGCGAATCAAAAAAAATTGCTTGAGTTAGGTGCCGTACTTTCTTCTCGGGTAAGTCCGTTTTCTGCAGAAAATGTAGCCAGCGATGAAGCTTTAATTCTATGGGAAAATACCGCGGAAAATGATCGTGTGACACTGCAGCGGCAATTACAAAATAAAAGTGTAAGTTGGTATGGTAATGATATTGCCTACCAGTCTCAGAAAAAAAATTGGTGGTCACGTATATGGAGATTTTAAATGGAAATTAAGCAGCGCGAATTGCCTTCAGATTTACTATCTCTTTCCACATTCCATCCAATTTTACAACGAATATTTGCCGCACGAGGCGTGCTGCATGCAGATGAGCTTGATAAGCGTCTGCAAGCGTTGTTGCCTTTTAGTTCTTTGTCGAACATAGAAGCAGCAGCACAACGATTGTACCGTGCTTTAGCTGCACAAGAACGCATATTAGTTGTTGGTGATTTTGATGCCGATGGCGCTACATCAAGTGCATTGGCAGTATCGGCGCTACGCACATTAGGCGCGTTACACGTTGAGTATTTAGTGCCGAATCGTTTTGAATTTGGTTATGGCTTGACACCGGACATTGTTGAAGTTGCAAAAAAGTGGTCACCGCAACTCATCATAACTGTGGATAATGGCATAGCCAGTATAGAAGGTGTTGAGGCAGCAAATGAGGCTGGAATTGATGTGATCATCACGGACCATCATTTACCTGGGGAAACTTTACCCCAAGCCTGCGCAATTGTGAATCCAAATCAAGCAGGTGATTTATTCAGCAGCAAATCCATTGCTGGTGTAGGCGTTATTTTTTACGTGATGTTAGCCTTACGGCGTCTATTGATTAGCGAAGGCTGGTTTCAGGCGCAAAATATCGCCGAACCGAACATGGCGCAATTTTTAGATTTGGTGGCTCTTGGAACGGTTGCTGATGTGGTGGCCTTAGACAAAAATAATCGAATTTTGGTGAACCAAGGGCTGGCTCGTATTCGTCAAGGTTTATGCCGGCCTGGCCTAAAAGCTATGATTGAAGTCGCTGGACGAAACTGTGCACAATTGCGCGAAAATGATTTGGGTTTTGCGGTTGCGCCGCGATTGAATGCGGCTGGACGATTAGATGATATGTCCTTAGGAATAGAATGCCTGTTGTGCGAAGATTCGGAAAAGGCAAAGCAACTAGCGCAGCACCTAGATGAACTGAATGTTGAACGTAGAAAGATTGAGCTGGAAATGCGGGAGCAAGCATTAAATGCACTAGATGCAGTAGCATTGCCGGCTGACCATAAGGAAGTTCAGTTACCCATGGCTTTATGTTTGGTTGATCCCGCATGGCATCAAGGTGTAATTGGGATTTTGGCAGGGCGGCTTAAAGATCGCTACCACCGTCCGGTGATCGTATTTGCAGTAGTCAGCGACACCGAATTGAAAGGTTCGGCTCGTTCCATTCCTGGTTTGAACATACGTGATGTACTTGCTGCCGTGGATAAAGATAATCCTGGCTTGATAACAAAATTTGGCGGCCATGCTATGGCGGCTGGTTTAAGCTTACCTCCTCAGTCATTTTCACAATTCCAACAAGCTTTTGTTCGCGAAGTGAATCAGCATATTGATGCCTCACATTGTAAAGACGAATTATTAAGTGATGGACCTTTGCAAACAACGGACATCAGTAAAGAGCTAGCTCAGTTGCTGCAAGAGTCGGGACCCTGGGGACAACAGTTTCCTGAACCAATTTTTGATAATGTATTCGAAATTATTGAGCAGCGTTTGGTGGGACAGCATCATTTAAAATTAACCTTAATGCATGTTGATGGAGGTAATACCCTCGATGCAATTGCATTTAATGTGGATTTAAATGCTTGGCCTAATCATCATGCGCGCTATCTTCATGCTGCCTATAAATTGGATATTAATGAATATCAAGGAAGAACCAAACTGCAACTAGTAATAGCGTCAATGAAAGCTGTGCAAACCCAATTGCAGGCATAAAATTGAAATGAGATATTTAACCCTAAATAAATAAAGTGAACACTTATGTCAAAGTCCGAATTTGAAAATCCAAACGTTTATAAAAAAAATAAGTTAACTCGTGGAATAAGCCAAATCATTTTCTTAGGACGATGGTTGCAAGCTCCTTTGTATTTGGGGCTTTTGGTTATTCTTGCGGCTTATGTCTATCGTTTTGTTATGGAGCTAGTCCACTTAGTGTGGACCATAAATACTTCTAATGATACGCAAATAATGTTGGGAGTCTTAGATCTCATTGACGTGGTGATGATTGCTAACTTGTTGATCATGGTCATTATGGGAGGCTATGAAACCTTCGTATCGCATCTACAGATAGAGTCGCATCCGGATCAACCTGAATGGCTGGACCATTTAGATGCAGGAGCTATGAAAATCAAAGTAGCCTTGGCATTAATAGGAATATCGTCCATTCATTTACTGCGAACTTTTATCGACCCTGGAAATAAAGAAGTCGTTTTTTGGCAAGTGATCATACACCTCACATTGCTGGCATCCGCCATCGCAATTGTATTTACCAATTGGATGCTTTCTAAAACAAATTAACCGCCATATCGTACCTATTGGAGTGCAAGCTGGAGAGTAGGAGGGGTTATTTGACTTAAATTAGTACAAAATGATATAATACCGTTCTATTAATGCACGATCTATTGAGCTCAACATGACGCCAAAACAAAAACGCGGATCATTTTACGCCATCTTATCTGGTTTCCTATATGGGTTTATTGGTTATTTTGGATTGACCGTAACTCATTCAGGCATTTCGCTTACCAACATGCTTTTTTGGCGGTTTTTGATTGCTAGTGCTCTTATTTTATTAGTTTTAATCCCTAAATTTCGTGATCTAAAAGAGTCATGGCAACAAGTATTGCTCGCATTTCTCTGTGGCGCTGTTTTTTATATTTTCTCCACCATGTTGTTCTTTCGTGCTGCTGAATATATTGGTTCAGGCTTGGCAATGGTAATATTTTTCAGTTATCCAGTTATGGTCATTGTAATTAATTATTTTCTATTCGGACAATACATACCTCGTTTGTATTATGCAGCTGCAGCAATTGTAATTCTGGGAATGTCGTTATTCGTTGATCTTAATGAACTACAGCTGGATTTAATGGGTGTGGCACTAGGGGTTGTTTCGGCATTATTATATGCGGCTTACATGGTTGCTAGCAAAAAAAGCACCGTATCACCAACAGTCTCTGCTTTAATGGTGTCTTTAGGTTGCATGGTAACCTCACTCATCTGTACATTAGTCAATGGGACATGGGCGGTTCCATCTACCCTCAATATTTGGATGAACCTATTGGGCATAGGGGCTTTTGCAACCGCAATTCCAATTTTATTACTGTTGTATAGTTTAAAGTACATAAGCTCTGAAAAAGCATCCTTGTTGTCCGTCCTTGAACCAGTCTTCGTTGTTATCTTTGGTGTTATTCTTTTGGGCGAAACTTTGGCTTGGCAGCATGTTGTGGGGGTATTTGTTGTTCTTACCGGTGCCATGTTGACGCTCTTCAGCGACAAAGTGGACTTTAAAAAGTCGAAGCCCATGGCGCATCTCGAAAGCAACTAGCCTTAAATTTGCTGATATATTTTTCTTGTCGTGAAAATAGCGGGCAAAAGAAATCCAATTTTAATGCTTTATGCCTTTCAATTAGGCAATTATTCTGGATTTCCTAGCGTAGATTGCATAAACTATCGCTACAAAAAAACAAAGCAGTACTGCGTTATATATTGTATATTTATATAAGACAGTACCGAATAATAGAGGGTAGGCTGTGAGAAGATTGTTTGAAAGTTACATTATGTGGTTAAAGCAAGATTTACGCTTGTCGGATATTTGTAAAACAACACGTACCAACTTGCTTACCTACCTGAGACGTGATGATATATTTTTAGATTCTGTAACGTCTGCTTTCAGCGGTACTATCCGCACTCCTTTCGAAATTCAAAAAAGCGATCCACCACAAATTTCTTCTCTCAAAAAATTACTTAATGCTTTGGAAAATGCTCAGAATAGCTTTGCCAAAATCGAAGGTATGGACATCAATCGAAGCCGCACTTCTTTAGGAATAACTGCGGATGTGGCTAATGTTGCCTGGGATGCAATTCATGAATTCTATGCAGTTTTACAACTTGTAAATCAAAGCACCCAAGATGTGCAATTGATCGTCGGGCCTCATTTAAAAGAATTACTACCAAAAGTTGGTTTAGCGATGCAAGGGCTGCAGCAATTTGTCCCTGCAAATCAAGAAGCAGTTGGAACCAAATTAGCTGATTTAGTTACCATGATGCCAACAGAAGAGCCTAGCACTAGTCAAACGATGCTGCACGTAAGTAATGCTGTGGCAAGACTACCTCATTATTTTGAAAAAATGCAGGGGCTGATTAATTTCTCCGCAGCAACCCTAACTACTACCACCAGTGCTGCAGCTTATCAAAAAGTTATGAAGGCTAGAGCTGCTGAGCTCTTTACGTATTTTAATACTTCAGCTACACAAAGTGGCTGGAGTGTATTCTCTAGCTATTTTTCAACATTAGGGTCGCTGATGGAACAAAGTGCTGACCTAATGAATACTGGTGCACCGCTTACCAAACAAGCTTATCAAGAAGCTGTCAAAAAGCTAAATGATATCCGCCACAAACACTTACCCAAATTGATTGCTGAGCTCGAAGCTATTGAAGAAAGCCTTGGTCTGAAACCTTCGACGCTTACTGAGCCTATGCTTAAGCAAATGGAGTCCTACTATGCAACTTTAGCTACTCAAGTCAATAAAATTGCAGTAGCAGCCAATGTAATTCAAGGTGTTCCAGAACGCACTTTTGTTGACTGGGTGCGCTATTTATTTACAAGCTATCAACGCGTAGATGTTGGCCAACCACTTCAACCTTTAGAAAATTTAGAAGTTCTTCGCGATGACGAGTTTATGAGCCAAGTTCGCGAGCAACGTTCTGTACGTTTAGCCGAAGCTGAAATTGGCGAGCAAAATACTCAAGCTTTAGATGCGGCCAAACGGTTCTTTGATAAAATAGGTTCGTATGGACGAGTGTATCAAGCTCGATGCCAATGGAATTTATACAATTTAGAAGCTGAAGATAAACGAGCTTTAATCCAAGATTACAAACTGTTTCAAGCTCATTTTGCTCGAGTAAATCCTGGCTTGGATAAACTCATTGTTGATTCGCTGACACGATCCACGTCTGCCAGCCCATTTTGGGCGGTAAGGCTATACATGACTTTAACTGACAGTAATCAATTTGCCTCGATTTTAGCTTGTAGAAATAAAGTTGTTCAAAACTTAGAACAACAACAAGCTCATATGGCGTTTAAAGCTACATTGATTAAAGAATCTGCTGTTTTACGCGAGCGGCATCTTTATGTGGCCAGAGGTAGTGAAACAGTTTTAGATGCTAACGCTGGTCCTTATGTTCCGCTTTTCTACCGAGAGCAGCCAGGAAGGTCTTACGCTTTCTACATTCAACAACAGAAAGTGACTGCAATGGAGCGCCACAAATTGCAGTCTGCCCAAGAAGGTCTGCATGAGTTTTTTACCTATTTAAGGGAACATTTCGAACATCAAAATTTAGAATTACGCGACGATAGAATTGACCAAGAAGTTTTACGTAGGGCCTTGCAAAAATTCCAAACGCATTTTGTTGCTGCCGATCAAACCTTATATAAGCGTTTGGTAGACGTTCTCAATACTCCAGAAACTACAAAAGATGCATTGAAAATTACTGAATTGCTTGCGGTAAAGCGTGTTATCGGTGATGCATTAGAAGATGGTATTGAAGTTTGCCAAGACCACGAGTCCAGATACGCTGCTTATGCTGCATCTACCTTAGTAAAAGGTAATGTAGACAAACCGCTCAAGGCATCAACGCAAACTGGTCCTGAAAATAGTTCATTCGTAGAAATGATGAATAAACTCAAATTATCAGAAAGTGTAGATAAGTTCATGAAGAATAAGTTGATCCCTTATCTACGCGCTAATTTGGATGAATCTGTATTCGAGCAGCTATCGTTTGAAACAAAAGATTTGCCTTACCTTAGCTTCCATAAAGATTCACCAGATGTAGCTACGTATAAACGTATTATTAATGCGTTTTATCATTTACATAAAGGGCTTGCTACCTTGGAAGCAGCTGAATCGCAAGACGGCTCCCAGTATTTATTAGGTCGTTCGCAATATGTCTGGAACGTGGTTCAACCTTTAGTATATGAACTATATTCTGCTAAATATTATCTGGCTGAAGCCACTGAAAATCCTGGGTTGAGAACTATCCTAAACGAAGGTTTACAAGTATTAGAACCCTTACAAAACTTACCAATAATTGGTGATTTATTGAAAGATTCCCCTGCACCGACAAGACCAGTTGTAGGTGTTTCTCAGAACGTAGATGTTGTTGCTGCCTGGAGATTGCAGCAAACCATAACGGATCATTTACTAGAGCCTAGCGCACAGCCACTGAACACAGCTATTCCAACAACCACTACCGGACCGACCGTTTCTGAACCAAAACGTGATCTTTTAGCCATGGTGACTATGGATAAGGTAGCTGAAGTGCTCTTTACCATACCTTCGGCTATAGAAAAAATGAAGAAGATACCTAATGAGACTCCTGATAATGAGGAGTTGCATGAGCAAGCTAGAGCTCTTGTTGCCAGCTTGCGAGGTTTAAAAAAGGGACCATGGTCTTTACAAGAGTTGCTGCAAGACATTCATCAGTTAAATTCCTTAATAAGTTCTGTAGGGCAGGTTAGTCGTGAGCTTGTATTAGAGCGGGTTGGCGAACTACAAAGTAAAATTGCTGCAGACGTGTTCAAGGTTGTTGATACTGTTGAATTCGAGGCGGTCCATAAGCCTGGAGCTTTAAGCAACCCTCTGAGAAAGCAATTTTCGGACTTTTTCAATGCTTTAGTGATGAATCTGCCGTTTGAACAAGATCAACAGTCAATAGAACTGGAAGTAAGCACTACTATTACTGAACAAAGACTTGCTAAAGAACGTGAGCGCTTGCAGTCCATTGAGAGTGATAGAGAGCCTAAACGTGTACGTGCGAAGATTTTAGGCACGCACAGTGATGAGCTTAACGATATTGACAGCATATATAGCGAATTAGAGGAATTTCAAGAAAAAGTAAGTGTCTGGGAAGAAGAAATGCGGGAGTTTGCAACAACCGCTGAATCTCCTGATGCATATCGTGAAGAATTTGAGAGTACCTTAGCTGACTTGATAAGAAAATTCACCGCTATCTATCAAAAACTCCATCCTTATTTAGTTGAGTCAAATATTGCCGATGAATTTGGTGAAAATTTTGTCAGCGAAATAAGTGATGGCAGCCAATTATTTGCAGCGATAGAGCAATTACAAGAGGCGCAACCTAGATTAGGTGCCGTTAATGTTCTCTATGAACAATTAGAAGACATTGTTGCAGATCGTGATGCGTTTCTACCGCAGAAAGGTGAACTAGCGACTTGGTATGCTAAGATTCGCCCATACCTATTAACTACGGAACAAGCACGTCAATTTTCTCCGGATTATATTACTAAAATTACAACCGAAAGTGGTCTGAAAGCTGCAGTAGAAGAACTGCAAGACATGCATGGAGCAATCAATTATAAGGCTGGCTTGTTCGATAAATTATCGGCTATGTTTTACTTTGGAGAGCCCTTTACCGACCCATCAAAGAATCCTAATCCACAACGTGATGAATTTTTAAGAATCTATAAGGAGCTTCAGCCTTATTTATTCGAAATTGACTATCGCTATGATATGAAATACTTTTTGCGTGAATTACGCACTGCCAAAGATTTCGATGCAGCTTTGCATACGATGGTCGGTCCAAAAGGGGTGTTAGAATCTGCAGGTGATATTGTTAAAGGGATGACAATTGGAACTAAGGCCAGTTCTTTAGTAAGAGATCAACTGGTGGAATTAGTTGAAGGGCGTGAGAATTCACGTGAACACCGTATGGCTCAGTGTCAACGTCGAATTGACTTTTTAGAAGAGCAATTGGGGCTAGAACAAGAACAAGGTTTGGAAAAAGTTGAAGCCTTTAAGCATAAAGTGTTTTTGGCCTATGTTCATACAAGTGTTGCCAGCAGTTTTGTGGAAAAATTAGGGCCATATGCTGCTAATTTCTTTGATAGAATTCTCCCGGATTTAAAGGAATTAGAAAAGAGTTTACTGGACGGTGTTACTCTAGAGGATGATATTGAAGCGGAAATTGCAGCTAGAGTAGATGGTGCTGTGATCGATGTGGTACAGAAGCATGCGCAACATTTGAAAGCTTATGCAGATTTGAACGTCGAATTTCAAACGCTTAAGAGTATCTTAGAAAAGGACACAGATTTAACGAATCCTCTTCGTAAAGAGAAGGTTGGCAATTTCCAACTACAACGGGATCGTCTCTTAAATAAAGCTAATTTCCCTGATGGAATTTCTGTGGTTGAAATCTATGCACACCGTAATCAAGCACAAAAAGTTCTCAAACATACAAAATCTTATGATGCATTGATTGCAACTCATGATCTGTTACTGGATATGAGAAAGCATATTAGTGAGCTGTCAGACGCTGACTCCGACATTAACAAAAATAAATTAGCTCAAATTGATTTTATGATGACTACTATTAAGGATACTAAAGTATCGCCAAAAGAACGTATGCATAAAGCAGCTGATTATGGCTTGGGTGAGCGATTTAATAACATCATGCAAAAAGATGGTGACCATTTCATCATAAGAGCGCTGAAAACTTTAGCGTCAGTTTTCTTTCGCTGGCAAGGTGAAGAAGAAAAGAAACTGTCTAGTCTGATAGAACGATTATTGGAAGTTAAAGTAAAGGACGATACTCGTGACGAGCCAAGTCCTCCCCTCGTAATGTAAGGGGAGAAATCTTGCGAGCACTGGCTTTAATAGTACTGCACTTTTTATTCAATGCCACTGCATTTGCTGCTAGTCATAATCCTCAGGATTTTCTACAGCAAATTCAGGGGAAAAGTGATGAGGGCGAGCAAATTGTCCAACACTTTTGTGCTAATTGTCATGCCGAAAAGCCTCTTATCCAGCTAGGTGCTCCGCGCATAGGTATAAAAAGCGATTGGCAAACACGCGAGCAGCAGGGCACCGTAATACTATTTGAACATACCAATGAAGGTTATAATTCAATGCCTGCTCGCGGCGGATGCTTCGAATGCAGCGACGAGCAACTTATGCTTGCGATTGCTTCCATGTTGCCTAAGCAAAAATAGCTATTTTTGCCATTAAAACGAACTCATAGATTTCAATATAATCATATAGTTAAAAAAATTACAAAAAAAAGCTAAACCTTTTTGGCGATCCTTCCGATAAAATGAGTGTATAGGAGGGAGGATTGACCAATGAATACTAAACTTTTACTTGTTCCATTATGTGTAGTAACAGCAGCTTGTACCACCACCAACAATTCTGTTCCAGTTGTTGATGATGCAGGTAATACTCATTACACAATGAACTATCTGGATGATACTAAAGGATCAAATTATTTTCCGGAAAAACGTGAAGCAACAGGACGTAAAGTTTTCATTTTTGACCCCAAAGCAACCGCTTGGGCAGCTTATGATGCTCAAGGGAATCGTGTGAAGACTGGTAGCGCTTCAGGTGGAAAAGATTTCTGTGAAGACATTGGCCGTCCATGCCATACCGTCACGGGTACTTTCCATGTGTACAACAAGAAAGGTCCAGATTGCACGTCAAGCATTTACCCCATTGAAACGAATGGTGGTGCAAAAATGCCATACTGCATGCACTTTAACGGTGGTTACTCAATACACGCGGCCTATGAAGTTCCAAACTGGAATGCTAGCCACGGCTGTGTAAGAGTGTTGCCAAGTGCTGCAAAATGGTTAAACCAAAACTTCATTGACATTGGTACAACCGTAGTTGTTAAACCATACAGTTAATGATACCGAGTATTCCTTTCATCTGCTCTTCAAGATGTCTTACAAACCTGGCAGGAGCTTTAGTAAACGTTCTGCCAGGCTAAAAGAATAAAGGTCCTGCAGTCGGCAGATGAAAGGTAATTTAGAACAGTCATCTTTGGTGTATCTTGAACGATATCGGCGTTACAAAAATGCTCACATACTTTTGTATGCTGCGCTTTTTTTAACGCCGATATCGTTCAACCTACACGCAAATCTGATCTGTCCTGGTGCGGTGTGGTAGGTTTGATTTTCGCTTTGCTCAAATCTCTAATTATACTAAATACTTTTTAACCACCTCATTCACTACCGCCGGATCGTATTTTCCTTTCATTTCTTTCATGACCTGGCCTACAAAGAAGCCTAGAAGTTTTTCTTTACCAGCTCGATAGTCTTCGGCTTGTTGCGGATTTGCTTGGATCAGTTTAGTAACGAACTCCTCTAAGCCTTTGGTGTCAGTTTCTGTTGCGAATTCTTGCGATGACAACAGTGATTCAACGGTTTCTTCTCCATCGACAAGACGTGCAAAAATTGCTTTTGCAGTTTGATTAGAAATTTTGCTGGAGTGCAAC
>CAMAYX010000016.1 GCA_945862405.1 Legionella genomosp. 1 | reverse complement strand
GAAAAGAAAAAAATTGACTGATCGTGAACGCTAGGTTTAAATAATCACACCAGCAATTCCAAAGTTATGGCACCGTTCACCATCAGTTAGAATCACCGTTCACGTTCAGTGGAATACGCACGGTAATTAATAATTCTAAATTTACAGATTATTTCAATGCAACGGTGGTATTAAAAAATAATAACACTAAAAAAACTAAAGAAATGAAGGTAGCTAACGAGCTTTGCCTACTCCTTAACTTAGCGAAAGATGAATTACTTGAGCTTCCTGTGGATACTAAATTAACCACGTCGTTGATGGCATGCAGGCTATCAAGATTTAAGGCACTTGTATTGGTGGCAGTATCTTGCGCTGAGAAAAGTCTAGGGAATGAGTATGTATGGAAAGATAAACTCAGCGGTTTAAAATTAAGTGTTGCAGATCTACAAGATTTATTAACGATGTATACTACATCAAATCGTCATTCGATGTTCCGCACAGTATCGCCAGATAGGAAACCAGCGCTAACTGCAAAAGAATTAATTTATGCAATGTAACGAGATAGAATAAACTATCAAAGTTAAGGGCGCGAAGATAAAGTGCCCTTTTTTTCCTATACTTGAAACTAAGGGCGGCTAAAAATGGATGTAGCCATGAAGAAAATTGCTTTTTTGGTTTTGCTGTTGATAAATGCTGTTTCGGTAGCAGAAACGGTAATCATTCAAGGGCAACCCAGCCCATTAGAATTCAGAGATAACTTTTATTACTTACCTCAAACGTACTCGATCTCACCTGACACAAACTATATCTACATAACGATGGACGGGGTTAATAAAATTTGCCTTTTTAATTCAGCTCCTTCGGATATTTTTGAAATGTCTTCCCACATTAATATTCTTATTCACGGTATCAAAACAGAATGGAATTGCTTTCCTTTTCTTACTACCGTTGAAGCTGTCTGGCCATAACGCATTTCCCGCAATTCTACGATTTTGGTTTCAACGCGAAAGATGAATTGTGAATTGTTGCAGAGTAAATTTCGATTTCATTTGTTGTGCTAAGTGCTCACATGTAGTACAATGGTTGGACTTTCTCTTCGGCAGGGGTATCGACAAATGAGTTGCGATCTAAAAGATGACTTAGCCTTAAACGTTTTGCAATTAGTTTCAAGTTTAAACCCCGGAGACAAGTATTTTATTGCGGAAGCTCAAAAAGAAGCCTTTGATGAAAAAGGGTTTTTCTCAAGAGTCAATAACGTTGCCTCCCTTGCATTCCTCACGCGC
Source organism: Legionella genomosp. 1 (assembly GCA_945862405.1). Classification (GTDB taxonomy): domain Bacteria; phylum Pseudomonadota; class Gammaproteobacteria; order Legionellales; family Legionellaceae; genus Legionella_A. The sequence goes on along the minus strand of CAMAYX010000016.1, from coordinate 18,987 downwards.
ATATCTGCAAATAGTCCCCATTTTAATGAGCTGTGTAAAAAACACCAAAATGATGATTTATGGGATAAATTGTATTCCGGCTTAGGTCTATATTTGTCGGCCAGTAAAGGAAATCGGGTTCCATTCTTCAAACACGACATCAGCTCGATGGATAAGTTTGACATGGTAAAAGGCGCCTACTTATTCTTGATCTCAACCTATGTAATTAAAGAGGGCGCGGATCCTGGCAGTGAGACCGAGCTATATTTATTACGTAAAGCAGTGCAGTTCAACTCCATCCATGCCGTGCAGCGTTATAATGATCACCTATACTCTAAAGTTGAGCGAGGTTTGTACGGTAGCGATCAGGAAGGTGAAGAGCTTTTAAAAGAGGCGATAAAAAACTGTAAAAACATGCTCAAGCCATATGGTTCATATGCTTATATGATGTTGACAGAGGCCTATATCCAATACGCTAAGTGGTGCGTAGATCATGATGATATCGCTCACGCCAATTCTGCGGTAGCTGCTGCTTTAAAAGCTTGCGATGCTGCTGAAGCGTATCTAACCAGCAGCAAATACTCCATCCATAATGCTAGTTTGGGTTTAGGGCTTCAAGCCAGCAATTCCTTGGGAATTAACACACCTACAGCCGCTAAATCGTTTGTTGAAGATTGGCGAGAAGAGAATTTGAACAAAACTCGCACGTTATCGCTCTCACGCTAGTATAATTTTAGCTCGTCATGATACTGATTTTTTCCTTTATCCTCAGGGAAAAGAGGCTCCAGAACATCTGCAATGGCATCAATGGCGTGAAGGCAAGCACCGGTTAGTGTTGCCTCCGATAGCTTTGCAGAAAACTCCACCACTATTGGCTTCCAGACTTCGTCTTTAATTTTGCTTTTTACCACGGCATTTGGAAAAAGATGCACGTAATGCTCTGCCAAAGAAATAAATAATAATACAACAGGGGTGTTATGAGGGACGTTATGATGGATGGCCAACAGCTCTTCAGCACCTAAATGAGCAGCGCGATGGAATAATAATTTTTGTGGTAGTAAACGAAGAAAACATTTATTTACTCCTGGCAAAAAGGGGACAGTAAAAATTCCCAGTAGTTGGATCAAGAATAAAAGAGGGAACGATAGCACCCACGACATCTCCCACAATAAAATGGCCACCAAGCTTCCCAGCATAAAACCGTACAACATCATTTCAGGAATGTAGCGGTCGCTTATGGGCAAAATCACCGCCGCTATCTCCGCATTTGTACGTTTTTCAGCTTTGTAGATTGCGGCAGATAATTGTTCTTTCTCGCTTGTTGTAAATACCTTCACCATGATCCTGATGCTCCCCCACCGCCAAAACTCCCGCCGCCGCCGCTGAAGCCACCGCCGTCGCTATCATCACCACCAGAGCTTCCACCTCCAAAGCGGTCCCCGGATCCTGAAAAGATTAAGAAAGCTAATCCAGGATTACGAATAAAAAGGAGTACAGCAAGCATAAAAAATATCCAACCCCATCCTCCCCACGTTTTCTTCTTTGGTGGTTTAACAAGGTGCTTTCCGCCGAGTGCATCCAAAATACCTTTAGTACCATCAAGTATTCCTTGTTGATAGTTACCTTGTTTAAATCGTGGAAGAATAATGCTTTGGATAATTTCACTGGATAAAGCGTCCGTTAAAATGGGCTCTAATCCATAACCTACTTCAATTCTTGCTTTACGTTCTATCGGGGCTACTATTAAAAGCACGCCATTATTTTTCCCTTTCTGGCCAATTTGCCAATGGCGGCCCAGTTGATATCCATAGTCTTCAATCGGGTATCCATTTAAAGAGGGGATAGTCACAACGACGACTTGATTAGTGGTTGCCGTTTCTTGTTCAGCCAGCATGCGGTCAAGTTGCTGGATTGCATCAGGCGACAATAAATGAGCATCATCGACGACACGACCACTAAGGGCAGGGAATGTTGGAGCAGCTGCAATTGCAATGCTCCATAGAAGTCCTAATAGGAATGACGCATAAAGAAAACAACGTTTATTAACCATCAATTAAAAGCTCACTTGAGGCGCCTGTTCCGCACCTGCTGTTGCTGTAAATGAGGCCTTGATTTGCGCCCCAGATAGTTTAGCCCAGAGTATTCCGGGGAAGGTCCGGATGGTCGTATTATATTCTTGTACCGTATCAATATAATCTTTACGGGCAATAGCAATGCGGTTTTCGGTTCCTTCAAGTTGCGATTGTAATGCTAGGAAGTTTTGATTAGCTTTTAAATCGGGATATTTTTCGGCCACCACCATCAAACGGGATAGGGTAGATGAAAGTGCATTTTGCGCTTGCTCGAATTTTTGCACGGCTGCAGGATCGTTCAGCATTTCTGGGGAAATTGTTACTTTAGTAGCATTTGCGCGGGCATTAATAACATCGGTGAGCGTTTGCTTTTCAAAATTGGCATACCCTTTAACGGTATTTACCAAGTTAGGAATCAAATCCATTCGTCGTTGATACTGATTTTGTACTTGCATCCACGCAGCTTTAACTTTTTCATCCAAACGTGGAATTTTGTTAAGCCCGACAATAGCATAGGCTCCCACCAATAGCAAAACTACTAAAACCACTATCCATGTGCGTTTCATTGATACCCCTCACTTCAGTCAATTAATTCATTCTAAAGGAGTTCTTGACGCTTAGCCAGCAGAGGGGTTTGTCATTAACTGGAATCAAAAGGAGTAAATAATTAACTTTAAGGACATAAATTAAGCATTCCTTAAGCTGTATTTTTTATACTTCAACTCCTAATTATATTTGGAGTTAGTTACATGTCGTTTAGGATTGATCTTGGCCAGAAAGATGGTGTAGGTGTATTTTTAGTAGTTGTACGTGATCAAATTAATATTAACTTTGCCCCTAAATCTGATGCTAAAAAAGATGAAGCAAAGGCATATCAAGTTCGAGCAGATTTTGGCCACTTGCTAGAGCATTTTGAAATGGACCATAGAAGCAATATGGTTCGAGGAGAAGATAACGAGCACGTTAAACGGCATCATGGCGTTCAGCAAGAAACAAACATTCCCCATCAACATATAAGTTTTGATCGGGATGTAAACCCAACGATGCTGGCTGAATTTCTAGCAGGCCTAATCCAAGCGCAGAAAGATCATAGTAAAGACAAGCAATATCAATTTTTTGATGCGCGTACGGCAAAAGATGTTCAACACGCTTTCACTCAATTTTACGCAGAATTTTACGGTAGTTCATTGCAAAAAGAGTGCTTGTTAGACTGTAGATTAACGAAAGCAGAAGCCTTGAGTTTAGCTGACCATGCAACTAAGCCAATGTCAGGTACTCTTTCAGCAACCGATGTGAGTGAATTAAGTAGTTTAGGCCTAACGGTGAACAAACCAACTGTGAGAACATATGTTCAACCTAGCATGGGCTTGGCCTTATTGTTGAACGCTATGTTCTTCGGTACTAGTCCCAATCCACTAGCGAGTACATCTGTTGTCAGGCATGCTAAAAAGCAAGAAGATCAATCTTCTCAAAATGGTAACATGGGACCTGGTTAATGAATTACTGATAGCAACGGCTTTAAACCGTTGCTATCGCCAAATTTAGTAAACTTTCTTTACGTTATAAGCAAGTAATTTAAAATAGTCATACGACATATAAAACTCACCATAATCGCCGGCATCACTGCCCCAAGAGTTACGTAACTTAAATAAGCCCTTATGTTTATTACCACGACTATCTTGGGCAATTGCATTATCATCAAAACCGGTAATGACCATTGCGTGAGCAGCTTCAATATCTTCTATGCCTGCCATAACCTCTGGAGAAAGTATCCAAGAATCTGGGAAAAACCAATTTTTATGACGGCCGACAGCACCTGCAGTACCTAAATCCAAACGTGGTAAAAGAACTGAAAATATCAAGCGATCGCCAGAGGCAATAGCCTCTTTTGCTTCATTAAATTTAGCTTCAGAATTGAGGGTCGGAATTTCAGCCCAATTGATGGCAGTACCAAACACCATTTCGCTCATAGCTTGATAAGCGGCTGGCTCAATGAATGATTTAGGACTCTTAGAATTGCCTGGGTATTCATACAATCCGCCACAACCTTTCGATTTTTGCTGACTCTTATTCATAACACCATACTGGGTAATGTTGTTGATGATGTTAACGGTGTATTCACCATCCCAACCACTTAGCCCAAGGCCGTTTTTCTGCAGATAATTTCCAAGTTGTAAATAACAAAGCTGACTAACATAATCGCCTTTGTTCAAACGAGCATCGATAGCGGCTGTAACTGCAAACGTGGCGCAGGTTCCATGTTGGCCTTGATCTAATACAGGAACGTTACTCATCCCAAGTTGGGTGCTGCTTGGTAAAGCCGAGAATGACCTCTTTGCAACAGGAGTAGAAGTTATGGCTTTCGCTTCGCGTTGTAAGCGTGCTTTTGCTTCAGGCGTAAGTTCAACGCGTAACAACTGAATAATTTTCTTAGATTCAGCACTTTTCGCAGCTGCCGATTTATTTCCATGTATATTAAGCGTCTGCTCTTTGCTACCTACAACATTAACATCGTCTGCAAAGACCGATGTGATCGGTAATAAGCTAATAACAAACGGCAATACTTTGCTTAAATTCCTAAAACGCATAACATCCCCTAGTTTAAAATATGAGCAAATTTTACCGATTCTAGAGGTATGAGTCAACTGAAGAGTCAATTTAAGGAGAGTCTGCTGGGCTGGAAAGCCCAACACATAAAGAGCTGTATTATTTCTTAGTTTCAAGATCGATAGGAGTCAAGAATTTATCTTGGAAATCCACTACGAATCCTGCAAAAATGCGCACAATACGGTCATCAATTTTTTCTGGATAGTGAACAGCAACGTCCCACTTATTCTTGCTGTAGTTGCGATTGAACTCAGCAATAGGATGTGGATTATCACTAGAGGTTAGAATCACAAAGCGCGTAAATTCAGGATTGGCATAAGCAACACCTACTTGTGTTGAATTACCTGCGTCGTCGTATTCGTAAATATTGAATTTTGCAGATTCAAGCGTTGCTAAGTCGCCATCAATTAAACCAATTTGAACGTTACGAGTATCATAAATATCAATATCAGTAGCCCAAGGATAAATGGTACCTAAGGAAATAAGGCGGGTAATCCCAGTTGCTTGCCATCCATTAACATCGGATAAGTCATAATTAGTACGGATACGGAAAGCACTCTTTTTAATCGAGCCCGGATAAGTTTCTTGCTGGGGTGACATGATTTGATAAATTTCAGATAACTTATGAACATCTTTTGAAATTTCAAAATTGTACGGCTGAGCTTCATGTAAACTGGCAAGAGCTGCTTGAGAAAGCAGTGAAAATCCAACAAAAATTGACATCAATAGTTTGCGCATTTAGCACCTCGATGGTTGATAAAAACAGGTGATCCTATCACACTGAAAGCGAAGGCATAATATATGAAATAAATTAAGGTTTCCTTAAGATCGTAGCCTTGATGCAGCCGCAGGTGTAATCAAGGTTTTCCGAACCAAGCTTTTCGTTGCAAGGATAAAACAATGAAATACCTACTCATATTGCTCTACACCGTCAGCGCCAGCTGTCATGCATTCTCGTGCCATGACCCACAGAAAATCCACCAAAAACCAATTCAATTCAATGAACGCCGTATTGAGTTAACGCGTGATTATCAACTTAGCCATTACGGAATTGATTCAAAATCAATAGAAATTGAACCCAAAATGATAATCTTACATTGGACGGTGATACCTAATTTTGATTCGACCTTCAAAACGTTTTACCCTCCCGAGCTGCCCGAAACTAGACGAGGTGAGTTGCCAGGTGATTTAAATGTCTCCAGCCAATTCCTCATTGATCGCGATGGAAGTATTTTTCAACTTATGCCAGATAACTGGATGGCAAGACACGTCATTGGTTTAAATCACTATGCGATTGGTATTGAGAACGTGGGTGGGGTGGACGACAAAGATGACTTAACCGAAGAACAGGCCGAAGCGAATGCGTTTCTTGTTTGTTATTTAATGGAGAAATACCCGACGATCCAGTACGTTATCGGCCACAATGAATATCTCCAATTTAAAGATACCCCATTGTGGCTGGAGAAAGACCCTAGTTATCAAACCAAAAAAACGGATCCCGGACCTACTTTTGTGGCCCATGTCAAAAAATTAGTTGCCGATTCAACCAGCCATTAGGGTCGATATATGGCGGTAATCACTGATGGTTTCTTGGGAGCGTGCGCATCCAAATAGATAATTAACAAACCGTCGAATCAAATTAAAAAAGGAGTCGTCTTCAATATCATTTAATTTAGTTTGAATCGTGGTTTTTAAATTATCTAGAATTTGTTGCGGGGGGATTTTTCCAATTTCTTTTAAATGAGTTTTTAGCTCGTAAATTCCTTGAGGGACTGATATTTGCTGCTCTCCTTTTTCCCATTTGTAGCGTGAGCCGAAATAGCCTAAAGCCCAGGGGCTTCGTTTTTCCTGCTGAGCTCGTTCAATTTTACCATCAATATAAGCGTCTATTTTGCGCAACAAAACCGTCAAACAATCCGCTTCTTGTTGCGTAATAAAACTAAGATCATCGCTGGTGGAGAGTTGTTCTTGTAAGCCTAGAAACTTGTTGTGCAGATCAAGCGTGTATTCGCGAGAAGTTAGAATTTTGGCAAGTGGGCGGGCAATTTCCCCGTCATTATGGGTAATATTGGCAAATTCTTCATCGGGGATCCTAGCGAGCAACTGGGGTGTTTTTAAAATGAGTTGAACAGAGGCTTTGTTAGATTTAGCCTCTGCAAGTAATTGCTCATCGCTTAAGGAAAACAAGTGGGTTAATGCTCTTGCATCGGCGAGCTTCGCTTGTAAAGCGGATAAATATTTGGCCTGCCGGGCTAGCTCATTGCTTAGATTGGTCTCTAAACTCCGTAAATCTTCACCATAATCAGCGATTGATTTGCCCAAGGTCCCAGTTTCTTGTTCTTCACGCTCCAATTCTTTGTATTTTTCTTTATATCGGCGCAAAACATCTAACTTTTCTTCGTAATATAATGTTTCTCGCCCTACCAAGGAGATCATTCCTTCATATAAGGGGATGATGCTTTCATAATCGGTTCCGTAAGCTTGAACGTCATTGGTGAGTCGCTGCCGCCCGAAAGCTTTTTCAAACATGTGCTTGCGAACGGTTGCATAAAATTCAGCGTAAGGGACTTTAGGGTTTTCAAGCGTACCGGTCATAACATCACCCCTGGAATTGTTGGCAAAATGCTACAAATGCGCGCATTATATACAAAATCAGCTGAATTTAATATCCCTTGATATTACCCCTACCTAGTTGATAAGCTTAACAAAGATATATTTCTTCATCACTTATTGGGAAATTATGCAAAAAATAGGGATATTATGGCTTTCTGCATTGCTGCTGGTTTCCTGCTCGCAGCCGCCAGCAAAAAAACCTATTCGGTTAGTACGAACAGTTACCGTGGAAGCCACGGGCGTAGTATCCAAGTATGTTTATGCCGGTGTGGTAAAAGCTCGTTACGAAATTCCTTTGTCCTTCCAAGTAAGCGGTAAAATGGCATCTCGCTTGGTTGAGGTGGGAGATAAAGTAAAACCCCAACAATTATTAGCTGAACTCGATGCGAATGATTTAAAAATTCAATTGCACATACGACAACAAAAATTAATTTCGGCAAAGACTAATTTGGAACTTACGCAAGCCGAATTAAAACGCTATGAACCTTTGGTTAAAAATGGCTACATTTCTGCAAGCCAGCTTCATCAAGTTCGCGCAAAACAAGAAACTGCACTCGCCGATTATAATCAAGCAAATGCTGATCTTGACGAAGCAGAACGCCAATTATCATATGCCCAATTATACAGTGAAAAAGCAGGCGTAATCATTGATGTGCTTGCTTCCCCTGGAGAAGTTGTTTCTGCGGGAAAGCCAGTTTTGAAAATGGCAACGACGAATGAAACTGAAATTGCAATAAATGTTCCCGAGCAACGAATTGCTCAATGGCAGGAAGGAAAAGGTGATGTTGATGTGGTGCTGTGGGCTTACCCAAGGAAACATTACAAAGCTAAAATTAGAGAAATTGACTCGGATACGGATCCTGCAACGCGAACTTTTTTGGTGAAACTCACAATTCCTGATGCTGACGCTAAAATGCAACTCGGCATGACAGCAAATGTAACGTTTGCTGTAAAAAAATCCAAACAGCAAATTGCAATCCCGTTAACTTCAGTTTTTTATATTAGCGAGCAACCTTATGTGTGGGTTGTTAACCCTAAAGACTCCACAGTACAACCCCAAGCAGTCACCTTGGGCGAGTGGGCAGATCAAGATAACTATTTGGTCAAAAGCGGATTAATTAATGGTCAAATCATCGTTACAGCCGGTGTTCATCAGTTAAATCGTGGTCAAGAAGTCAATATTATGCGGGATAAACCTCAATGAACTTATCAGCCTGGGCCATAAAAAACCAAGCTTTAGTATTGTTTTTTATCATTTTATTTTCATTGGGAGGTTTTGTTGCTTATAACTTATTAAGTGAAAAAGAAGATCCCGACTTTCCCTTCAATACTATGGTAGTAACGGCCGGATGGCCTGGTGCTACTGCTTTTCAAGTTCAACGCCAAGTCTTAGAGCGCATTGAAAAGCGCTTGCAAGATCTGCCTAGTCTGAAAGCTGTGCGCAGTTATGCGCGTCCTGGAAGCGCGGTGATTTATGTGGAATTAAATGAGGGCACAAGCAAACAACAAGCCAGTGAGTCATTTTATCAGGTGCGAAAAAAGATAGGTGATTTAAAGCGTGAATTACCAAGTGAATTGCGAGGCCCGTTTTTTAATGATGAATTTGGTGATGTTTATGGTTCGATCTATGCTATCACTGGCGATGGGTTTGATTATGAGCAGTTGAAAGACTATGCCGATGCAATTCGCCTGCAATTGCTGTCACTACCCGATGTTGCGAAAGTTAATATCATAGGCGAGCAAGATCAAAAGATTTATGTTGAGTTCTCACACATCAAAATAGCTACTTTAGGAATCGACCCTGAAGCTATCATTAGCACAATTCGCGATCAAAATGCATTGCAACCAGCAGGATTGATGCGCAGCAGCAATGAAGAAATAGTTCTACGACCTACTGGAAATTTTGATTCCTTAGATAATATCCAAAATCTCAACATTCATACTGCCAGCGGTGATTTTAGCTTAGGAGATGTGGCTAATATTTATCGCAGCTATGAAGACCCCCCAAGCTTTAAGATTCGTTACAAAGGCGAGGAAGCACTTGGTCTGGCAATTTCCATGACCAATCAAGGCAATATTATTACATTAGGAAAAACGCTGGCCACCTACATGGAAGGGGTTATAGCGAAATTACCCGTGGGCATAGAAATTCATCAACTTACCGATCAACCTGCGGTAGTAAATCATGCAATTCATGGATTTATGCATTCTTTATTGGAAGCGGTAATTATCATTATTTTAGTTAGTTTTGTTAGTTTAGGAATGCGCGCAGGGTTGGTGGTGACCTTGTCTATACCCTTAGTACTGTGCATGACGTTTCTAGTCATGTACTTCTTTGGTCAAGACCTGCAACGAGTTTCTTTAGGTGCCATGATCATTGCTCTAGGTTTGTTGGTAGACGATGCGATGATTTCCACAGAAATGATGCTGCGAAAGCTTGAGGAGGGGTTTGATAAAGTGAATGCGGTTACATTTGCCTACACATCAACGGCTTTTCCCATGCTAAGTGGTACTTTAATAACGATCGCCGGATTTATGCCCATAGGTTTAGCAAAATCCGACGCTGGAACTTATACGTTTTCATTGTTTAGTGTTGTAACCATATCATTATTGGTTTCCTGGATAGTGGCAGTAATATTTTCTCCCTATTTCGGGTATCACCTGTTAAAAAAGCCAAAGCAGGAACATCACCAGCAAACCAGTAAAATCCTCACCAAAGTACACCATGCTGTTGAATACTGTGTTGACCATCATAAACTGGTGTTGTTGGTTACCTTGGCAGTATTTTTAGTATCACTGTTTTGTTTCAAATTTGTAGAGCATCAATTTTTCCCAGAATCAGAAAGACCCGAAGTAATAATTAACATGACGTTACCAGAGGGAAGTACCTACAATGCGACGGAACGTGAAATTAAACGAATGGAAACTTTCCTGGCCAAACTGGACGGTATTGAATACTTTACAAGTTATGTGGGAGGCAATACGCCTAGATTTTATTTAAGCCTAAGCCTTGAGGAAAACAACCCCAATCAATCACAAATTATCTTAATGACGAAAGAAGGAAAACGTGAAGAGGTTATTAAAGCCATAAAACAGGAATTAGATACTTCGTTTCCCGACGTTCGTGCACGAGTGTCACTACTGCAAAACGGCCCGCCAGTAGATTACCCCGTACAATTCCGTATTTCGGGGCCGGACTCTGAGCAAGTGCGTAATATTGCCACTGAAGTTAAAAATATTATATATGCGAACCCTTACACCGTTAACATTCATCAAGATTGGCAGAAAATTCCCAATGAACGTTTAGAGATTGATTCGGATAAAAGCCGTGGTTTAGGAATTTCTTGGCAAAAGTTTACCGCGAATTTACAAGCAGCAATTACAGGATATGAAATTACTAAATACCGTGAAGACAACAAACTGATTGGTGTTGAAATTCGCGGAATCAATAATGATAGAAATAACCTCAGTTTATTAAAAGATACGAACGTATACACCAACAATGGACGTTATGTCCCTCTTGAACAAATTGCGCATCTGCAGCATGGTTCTGAAGAAGGGATTATTCGCTTACGTAACAGTTTACCAACGATTACGGCAAAAGCAGACGTCCAAGGCCCAGTGCAGGCTCTTGATGTGGCGAATTCAATAAATCAACAGCTGAAAAAATTAAAAGACAATTTACCATTTAGATACCAAATTGTAGAGGGCGGTATTGCGGAGTCTAGTCAAACCGCGGTTAGTTCTATTATTGCAGTGTTGCCCATTGCCTTAGCGATAATGATTGTGATCATGATGCTGCAACTTCATAGTTTTAAACGTGTAATGATTGTCTGCCTTACAGCTCCATTGGGCTTAATTGGCGTTACGGCCACCTTGTTATTATTTCATCTTCCATTTGGGTTTGTTGCCATGTTGGGGGTAATTGCCTTAGCTGGAATGATCATGAGAAATTCAATCATTTTAATCGATCAAATTGATAGGAACATCGCTGCAAATATGGAGGCTCGCCAAGCCATTATAGAAGCCACGGTGACGCGCTTTAGACCGATCATTTTAACTGCTGCCGCGGCTATTCTTGCAATGATTCCATTGCTATCCAGCATTTTCTGGGCTCCTATGGCCGCTGCAATTATGGGTGGTTTATTAGCCGCCACGGTGCTTACCATAATGTTCGTTCCTGCGTTTTACACATGGAGTACTAAAAAGCACGGCAATACAGCCCAGTAGTATCTCTCACACCCACAAAGAACCTTGTCATTCCTTCGTAGGCGGGAATCCATAGCGTTTTGCATCCAGTAGAAATTGTGCCACTTCTTGGTCCGTCGTTTGCGAGAAATCCTCATACCATAAGCCTACGGCATGAAAATCAATCGGTTGTAAAGGACAAATAAACTCATCGACTTCAGCGGCTAATTCTTGATAAGTATGAGACGAAGCTACTGGAACCGCTAAAATAAGCTGTGCAGGTGATTGTTTTTTAATTGCAGTAATGGCAGCTTTGGTGGTAGCCCCTGTGGCAATGCCATCATCGACCAAAATTACCGTTTTTCCCTCTAGATTAAGGCGTGTCGCTTCATCACGATAGAGTAATTCTCTTCGCTGCAACTCCTCTTGCTCTTTTTGTACCGTAAGTTGAATGGCTTCATCGGCGATATGAAGCTTATCTACAATATGTTGATTAAAAATAACAGTACCATCCGACGTAATTGCGCCCATGGCTAATTCTTCATGCCCAGGGACTCCTAATTTTCTGACGATTAACACATCAAGTGGTAGGCAAAGCTCTTTTGCAATTTCATACGTCACAGGCACTCCACCCCGAGGTAAAGCAAGTAGGATTGTGTTGTTTGCATTTCTGAAATGGTACAGATTTTTAGCTAGTAAGATGCCGGCATGTTGCCTATCTAAAAATTTATCCATACTAATCTCTTTGAGAGTAAAGCAAGAAAGGCAGGACTAATGCGTGAACCCATTAGTCCTGCTAGATATTAAGAAGCGATGTCGAAATATTCAACGTTAGTAGCGTCGTAGCAATTCCAAACTGCAGTAGTTCCACCAACATTCACGTTAACAGTAGTTGCAGTAACAGAAGCTAAAGTAGGTTGCTTTTCTAAATAGCAAACTTCATTTTTACCGCCAATAGTTACGTAGTTGTACGCAGTAGTACTTGTGTAAGTACTAGGCACATAATAAACATCTCCACGCTGTTCTAGAACGACAGGAGCTCCAGTGATGGTAATTTTATCCGCAAATGACGAAAAACTCATCATCATAAGAATCAAAGCTGAAAGTTTGATAAATACTGCTTTCATAACGTTTTCTCCAATTATTATTAATAGTTTTAATGAAATGACAAATGGTATTTGTCCAATTTCATTCCAACTCCATTCCTTGTTACATACTTATTTCATTTTAAAATAAGCATTTAACAAATAGCACTAATATTCATAATTATCAATTGAGAAAAAAAGCCTCAATTGAGGCTTTTGATAATTAAATGGGCGGCGGTTTCCGTCCATTAATAAGCCCTAGTAACAGTAATACAACGAAAATAATAATAAATAGGTAAAACAATAGTTTTGCTATACCTGCTGCAGCGGCAGCAATACCGCCAAATCCAAAAAAGGGCAGCAATTATTGCAATAATAAAAAAGAAAATCGCCCAACTTAACATGATTCTTCTCCCTATGTGATCTTAACTATTACTTCCTTTTCATCACAAATAACAATGTACCCAATGCCCCAATTACTCCACCCAAAATAGCTGTTGCAAGCACAGGATGTTTATTGGCTTGCGACCAAACACCTCTAGAGTACTTTTTTACAGCTGTATTAGCTTCGTCTAGAGTTTCTTTTCCATGTTTATATATGTAATTTGCCACCTTGTTCCCATCGTCTAGCAAAGTATGAGCAGTGTCTTCTATTTCTTGATGATGTGGGTGATGGTCTTTGCTGTGACCATTGTGGCGTTTAGATCTACTTGAAGTATCCATTTCACAATATCCTTCTAGTTATTGAACTCGCCTAAATTTATAAATCTAATCTCATATACATTAATTATAGGAAATTATTGGGTACTTCGCTTAGCATGCGATTACTGCATTATTTAATACGGAAATCTTGCATTCATATTTTTTTTAATTAATCATTATTTTTCTGTAGGCATAATTAGGTTTACCCTAAACCAGTTATAAGGAAATAGTATGAGCAAAAAAATAGGAATCGCAGCACTTCTAATCTGTGGTGGAATGGCTAGTTTAATAGTTGCAGGTAATGCTTATTCACGTTCATCAAGCTCTAAAGCATCATCAACTGCGGCTTCAACAGCACCTTCGCCAGAGGATATTCAGTTAGCAACGGCAGTAAATGCTGCGTTAGGAGCGTATTCCGGTAAAATTAATGTTGCTGTCAAAGCGGGCGTAGTCTCGCTTGCGGGACAAGTTCCTGCAGATACTGATTATGAAAAAGCAATCGTTTTGGCAGAGTCTGTGAAAGGCGTCAGCGATGTCAATGTGGATAAACTCACGGTTAAAGACAACGCTCTCCCTCTATACGACACTTATCTCGCCGCAAAGGTAAAGGGGGCACTAATTCAAGCAGGGCTCCAGGGTACTGATGCCTCTACGTGGACTGTTAATGTGGAAGCCAAAGACGGCCAGGTTTTTCTTTCTGGCAGCATTTCTACTGAACAAGACAAACAAAAAGCGATTGCTACCGTTAAGAATATAAAAGGGGTTACTAAAGTTAATGATAAGTTAACTGTAGGGCAAGGGGCTCCAGCGGCCGGAACGACTCCGGAAAACTCAGACACCAATGCCACGTCAGGTTCAAAGGAAAATGATTCTGAGGATGATGATTCAGATGACGATGAAGAAGAAGATTCCAGAACTCCTCAAACTTCTGGTAATTCATCCAATTAAAATAATATCATCAATTATTTAACGCCATAAGCTGGGCTAAAGCCCAGCAGCCAAAAGGGATTATTATGTGCCGTTTAGTAGCTTATTTAGGTCCCGATCAATTACTAGAAGATGTATTAGTTAAACCAATAAACTCTATTGTCATGCAGAGTTTGCATGCGCGAGAATCGCAGATCCCCACGAATGGGGATGGATTTGGGCTTGGATGGTATACCCCTTCCATCAGTCCTGCTCCAGCTTTATTTACCTCAATTTTCCCAGCCTGGAATGATCAGAATTTGTTGCATTTAACTGCAAAAATTATTTCGCCCGCCTTTTTTGCTCATGTAAGAGCAGCTAGTTCGGGAGGTGTTTCCAACTCAAATTGCCACCCGTTTATCTATGGACCCTGGATGCTCATGCATAATGGTGAGATTCATGATTTCATCGTTGTAAAGCGCCATCTGCGCCATTTATTAGATGATGACATATATCATTGGATACAGGGTGAAACCGATTCTGAGCATTTGTTTGGATTATTCCTGCAATTGGCAAAAGGAAAAGATCTCTCGGATTTCAAAGTGGTAGTCGATACCTTAGAATTAACCTTGCAAACAATTCTAGACTTGGTTAAACAATACAGTAAGCATGGGGCTTCATTTTTTAATATTTGCCTTACCGATGGAAAACGTCTGGTAGCAAGCCGGTTTTGTTCTAATAAAAGGATAGTCCCCGAATCCATGCATTTTTCATTAGGCAGCAAATTTATGGCTAAACACGGACATTTCCATATGCTGCAGGATGGTCCGCAAAACTGTATCCTTGTCACCTCGGAAAAGCTAAATAATTTCAATGCTGAATGGCAAGATGTTCCCCCGAACCATTTTCTGGTCATTGACAAAGACCGGTCAGTGCAATTACGTGAACTTAAAATAAAGTGAGAGAGATATGAATAAGGTTGTTACTACAGTTTTCATGGGATTTATGCTGATTACTGGCTCTTTACAAGCCGGAGGAACGTTTAAATTTGAAAAAGGCACTTTAGAAAATACCGATAAAATCGATATTATTTGGCGCCAACAAAAAGGTAATTGTCCGACAAAATACCCGACGCCTTCTATAGATTGTACCTATACATCGCAAAATATGGTTGGTTTCATAGCCCAATACATCCCCAAATTAAACGGTCAATTTACCACGCAAAATACTTATTTCCTTAAGATCAGCCTTAATGCTGAGACTCAAAAGAAGGGTTACCCCTTCAATGCAGCCAGTTGTCAAAACTTGCAAGCAAAAGTCAAAAAAGGTAGCCTAATTACCATAAATAAAACGGGTTGTTCAATAAAATAAATTTATTCGTGAGTCTTTAAAATGCCATCGTTTGACATAGTTTCTGAAATAAATGAAGTTGAATTACGACACGCGGTTGATAATGCAACTAGAGAAATGACCAATCGTTTCGACTTTCGTGGTGTAAATGCCAGTATTACACTGGATGAACTTTCAGTTGTTTTAAAGACCGAATCTGATTTTCAGGTTCGCCAATTGGAAGATTTATTTCGCAATCATTGCAGTAAAAGAGATATAAACACGGCTGGAGTTGAGATTAACGACAAACCCGTGCATAGCGGAAAAACATACTCTTTAACGATGGTATTTAAGCAGGGAATTGAGCAACCTGTAGCCAAAGATATTATTAAGTTATTGAAAGATAGTAAAATGAAAGTTCAAGCCAGCATTCAAGGTGACAAAGTGCGAGTTAATGGAAAGAATAGAGACGATTTACAAGAAGCTATCAGCTTATTAAAAAAATCGGACATAGAACTACCACTGCAATTTAATAACTTTCGCGACTGATTTTCATTTCCTTGAAAACTAGATGTTGTATGGTCTATATTTAATATATATAGGTAATGGTTGTTCCTGGCTGAACCAAAATCCGGTTTCATATAGGGAGATTAGTTTGAAGGGTCGTGTGTAGACTTAGTTATTAGGGAACCTAAAGCTCTTCATAGATCACCATAGTCAAGCAATGTTACGGCTCAGATGCTCAGGAAATCATTACCTGTACTTAACCCCATCAAAAGTCTGTGTATTTTATCGTAATGATTGAACTTCCTAAGTACATCCATTAATATGTTTGAAATTTAACCATTTGGACGGGTTCTTCATGAGATACATAGGCTTATGTTTACTCTTTCTAGTGAATTCTGTATGTGCCGATCAAGCGGTTCATGTTGGTGACACCAAAGTTCTCATTAAAGAGATACACCATGGAAAGGGAAAATCGTTTGTGCATTTGCATCAAAATGAGGTTACCGCATTAAAAGCTGCTAAATATATAGTTGCGAAAGATGGCGGTAGTATTATGACCCTAGTTCATCCTGGCGGGGCTAGGAACGTTGTATTTCATCTTAACAATAAGACATATGAATTCGACCCCAATAGAATCTTTTCTGACAAAGGCATTCGCAAATCCTTAACTCAATTTGGCGCTTACAGTCCTGAAGCGCATAAACAAGTAAAAAAATTAGCAAAAGCAATTGTAAAAAGCTTACCGCCTGGAAAAATTATTGCAGTGCACAATAACAAGCAAACGTATTCCTTTGGCGATTATTTGCCTGGACACAGCTTGGCGTCTCAAGCTGAACATGTCAATGTTAAAGATACTTGTCGTTGTCGTAATTTCTTATTAGTCACGCAAATGAAAGATTATTTACGTCTAAAAAAATGGAACTTTAATCAAGTTTTGCAAACTAAAAAACCGGAAGATGATGGCTCGTTATCCGTATATTTATCCAAGCGCGACTACATCAATGTCGAGGCGGGATACAATCAGCTACAAGCGCAAGTAAAAATGCTCCAATACGCTTAGAACCCTCATATTTGGCGGATCTTGAACGATCTCGCGGGTAAAAAAATGCTCACATACTATTTGTATGCTGCGCTTTTTTTACCCGCGAGATCGTTCAACCTCCACCAAATCTGAACGGTTCTACGCTCTTTGATAGCTCGTTGAAACCTCTCGTTTCGCTTTGCTCACCGAAGTCGGTTTCTTAAAGCGCTTCCCTACCCGTCATTGCGACTGCGAGCCATGCGCGGCAGGAATCCAGTGTTTTCCTTCTACCTTTCAGGGAGAAGGTGTCGCAGCTTGGGTCATTGACCCAACAATATTTCTTTTGTTGATTTGTTTGTATATTAATCATGTATTATAATTAATATACAATAACAAGCAACAGCAAGGAAGCAATATGAAAAAATTACTCATGGCTTTCAGTTTATTATCTACCAGCATAATTATGAGCAGTTGCTCTGTGGTAACTACGTCATACGATACAGGTCCTGCTTATACTACTTACACTGTAGGCTATGATAATTACAATGCATATCCTGCTTACTATAATGGACCACGATGGGCTGGTTACCGTTATTATGATTCTGATTTTTATGTTGGTGATAATGTCTTGTACGGACCAAGGTACAATCGAAGCGTATGGCGGGCTTGGTAAGGAATGCACTGGTTTCTTAAATTAAGAAACCAGTGCTGAACATCATTCTTTAGCGCGAGAAACGTAATCTCCAGTGCGCGTGTCTACTTTAACTAGCTCACCTGTCTGCACAAATAAAGGGACTCTAACCACTGCACCAGTTTCTAAGGTTGCTGGCTTTCCGCCACCGCCCGAAGTATCACCTTTAAGACCTGGATCGGTCTCGGTAATTTCTAAGACAACGAAATTAGGTGGTATAATTTGAATGGGTTCATTATTCCATAATGTTACTACGCACATGTCTTGTTCTTTCAACCATTGTATAGAATCACCCATGGCTTCTTCATTAACGGCGTATTGTTCAAAAGTTTCAGGAACCATAAAATGCCAATGTTCACCGTCGTTATAAAGATATTGCATTTCAACATCATTAACATCTGCTGAAGATAATGATTCATTGGATTTGTAAGTGCGTTCTACAACTCTCCCGGTTAAGAGATTGCGAATTTTAACGCGGGTAAATGCTTGCCCTTTTCCGGGCTTTACAAATTCGCACTCTACAATATTGCAAGGTGCATTATCGACCATTACTTTTAAGCCGTTTTTTAGATCATTAGTACTATAAGTTGCCATTGGGACTCCAAGTTTTGTCTCTCTTTGTACCAAGTAGATTGTTCCACTGGTTGAGATTTTGCTTCAATTTAGTTAAAGTTCGTGAAGTTTTCCAAGTCTATATATAATGCATGCGAGATTCCATACCCTCTTGGCAAAAAATTCTGGCGCAAGGCTATGCAAATGCCTCAGATCTGCTCGCATTTTTAAAACTGCCGGTCGATTTAGCTCATGAATCCGCTGAGCAACAATTTAAAACCCGCGTTCCCCGAGCATTTGCAGATCTTATGGAGGTCGGGAATGCAAATGACCCTCTATTAATGCAGGTATTGGCGGCAAGGGATGAGCTTGAAGAAATTCCCGGATTCGCACAAGATCCGCTAGGTGAAAAAGAAACCAATCGGGTAAAAGGCTTACTGCACAAATATCATGGGCGGGTATTGTTAACCATATCCAGTGCTTGTGCGATTAATTGTCGATATTGTTTCCGCCGCCATTTCCCCTATGAGAACAATAATCCCGGTCGAGAAGGATGGCGGGCTGTTGTTGAATATATAAAGAATGACCCTAGCATCAAGGAAGTAATTTTTAGTGGCGGCGATCCTTTGCTGGCGTCGGATAAAGTGATCTTTGAGCTTTGTGCCCAGTTAGAAGAAATACCTCATGTAAAGATTGTACGCTTCCATTCACGTATGCCTGTGGTATTACCAGAAC
>CAMAYX010000015.1 GCA_945862405.1 Legionella genomosp. 1 | reverse complement strand
TAGTTACATTACCAAACGTTTCTCCAGGAAAAATTCCTAGAGTAATTAACGATATGACCATGATGGCTAAATCTTTTGTTTTGCCTGACAGGAGGGAGAGAATATATCCCAGAATCGTTAAAAGAAGACCTCAAAAATATCCTGTTCATATCAACATAAAAAATGCCAGTCAGTTTAACTGACTGGCATTACGGCTTATGCCGCGTTTTTTATTTCTCCCAAGGTTTTACCAATCCACTGTCCAAATCCAACAAATTTAAAACCCTGCCAATACTATCATTCACTACATCATCAAGACTTTGCGGCTTTTGATAAAAGGCAGGCACTGGCGGAAAAATAATGCCGCCCATGTGCGTAATGGTCGCCATATTTTGCAAATGCACTAAATGCAGAGGGGTTTCCCGCGCCATTAATACCAAACGACGCCGTTCTTTCAACACTACATCTGCAGCACGAGTTAATAAACTGCTGGTCGTGCCATGGGCTATCTCAGCTAGCGTTTTCATGGAGCAGGGGGCGATGATCATGCCTAGGGTTTTGAACGAACCACTGGCGATTGGAGCCGCTAAATCGGTGCTACGGTGGTAAACATCGGCTAAAGACTTGAGCTCATCGTGACTCAAATTGGTTTCCAAAGTTCGCGTTAATTGTGCTGCTTTGCTGATGACCAAATGAGTCTCTACCGGCAAGTTTTGCAAAACTTGCAAAAGCCTAATTCCATAAATGATCCCGGAAGAACCGCTGATTCCAATGATGAGACGTGTGTTTTGCACTTGGAGCGCCTTAAGTATTTTTTTTGTAGTATAACTTACCTTAATCAGCGGAAAAACTGGGGCATTCCCGTCAAACTCGCAATGACGTAAGGTATTGAGCTATAATTCTGCATTTTAATGCAGGCATAATATATGAGCACAGTTCGCAAAATGCTGGTTACCAGCGCTTTACCCTACGCAAATGGGCATTTGCATTTAGGTCACCTGGTAGAACATATACAAACCGATGTTTGGGTACGCACTCATAAAATGCTCGGACATGAATGCATAGCGATATGTGGTGATGACGCCCATGGAACGCCAATAATGCTCAAAGCGGAACAGTTAGGGATTACCCCGCAACGGTTAACTGCTGAAATGAAATTAAGTCATGAACAAGATTTTGCTGGCTTTCAAATTGCTTATGATTGCTATCACACTACCCACTCAGAGGAAAATCAAGAACTGGCCAATTTGGTTTATACGCGATTGCAAGACCGCGGTGATATCGTTAAAAAAACCATTCGCCAAGCGTTTGACCCCGTAAAAGAGATGTTCTTACCAGACCGTTATGTAAAAGGAACGTGTCCTAAATGTAAAACTGCAAATCAGTACGGGGATAACTGTGAGGCTTGCGGTGCTACTTATTCACCAACGGATTTAATCGATGCTGTCTCGGCAATCTCTGGTGCAAAACCAATTGAGAAAGATTCGGAGCATTACTTTTTCGATTTGCCAAAGTATGAAGAGCTACTAAAAGAATGGACCAATAAAGGCCATCTACAAACCGAAGTCGCCAACAAATTGAGTGAGTGGTTTGCTGCAGGGCTAAAACAATGGGACATTTCTCGCGATGCCCCGTATTTTGGTTTTCCAATTCCCGGAACCGTGGATAAATACTTTTATGTATGGCTGGATGCTCCCATTGGTTATATGGCCAGCTTTAAAAAACACTGCGAGGAGAAAGGGCTTTCTTTTGCTGAATTTTGGGATAAAAACTCCACCACCGAACTGTACCATTTTGTAGGCAAAGATATTGTGTATTTTCACGCACTGTTCTGGCCCGCCATGTTATCGGGAAGCGATCATAGACTACCTACCGCTGTTTATACTCACGGATTTTTAACCGTGGACGGCGCCAAAATGTCCAAATCGCGGGGAACATTTGTTGAAGCTAGAACTTACTTAGAACATCTGCACCCAGAATATTTGCGTTATTATTTTGCGGCCAAACTTAATGGTCGCGTTGATGATCTGGATTTGAATTTTGACGATTTCATCAACCGCGTGAATGCAGATTTAGTAGGTAAGGTCGTCAATATTGCCAGTCGTTGCGCAGGATTCATCAATAAACGCTTTGACAACCAATTATCCGCGCAATTGTCCGAACCCGACGAATATCAGCAATTATTGAGTTTACGGCAAAGCATCATTGATGCTTATGTGGAGCGCGATTATGCACGTGCCATTCGCATCATCATGGAAGGGGCGGATAAGGTAAACCAATACATTGATACTAAAAAACCCTGGGTTTTAGCTAAAGAGCCCGAGCGTTTACAAGAAGCACAAGACATCTGCAGCGTGGGCTTAAATTTATTCCGCATACTTATCACCTACCTCAAGCCAGTACTACCGCAAATGGCGCTAGCCAGTGAACAATTCTTAAATTGCGGCTCACTGACGTGGACCAGTATTGATACGCCATTGCTGAATCATTCCATAAACACCTTTACACCGCTGATGATGCGCGTAGAGAAAGAAAAAATTGAAGCCATGCTGGCGCAAACCAGAGCAAGCAATGGCTGATGTAAAATCCATTGATAAGCTATTGCCGCAAACTCAATGCGGAGAATGCGGTTTTTCAGGTTGCTTGCCATACGCGCAAGCTCTGGCTCAAGGCACCGCCCCCATAGACCGCTGCCCTCCAGGCGGCGAGAAGACCGCTATGGCTTTAGGAAAATTACTAAATATTGATGCAAGCCCTTATCTTGACGCCGTTAAGCTCAGCACGCGCCCGCCAGCAACCGCAATCATTCGTGAACAAGAGTGCATTGGTTGCACCAAATGCATTCAGGCGTGCCCCGTCGATGCCATCATTGGAACGGGGAAACGGATGCATACCATCTTAGGCGATGAATGCACCGGCTGCGGACTTTGCATCGAGCCTTGTCCTGTGGATTGCATTGATTTAGTTTCGATAGCAGAACCTCTTTATGATCGGGATACCGCACGTGCGCGTTATCAGGCACGTGAAATTCGTAAATTGAGAGAGGAACATGAGCATCAACAAAGTTATAGGGAAAAGCGCAAGCTCGTTCCCCCTACCATGGATCAACAGCAAGACAAAAACGCAAAACAAGATTATATTTTACAAGCCTTAGCACGTGCAAAACATAAAACATGAACAAACAACAACGCCGTAGTATTTTCGAACGTCTACGCGAGCAAAATCCCCATCCGACTACGGAACTTGAGTACAACTCAGCTTTTGAGCTGCTCATTGCTGTCATGTTATCTGCACAAGCAACGGATGTAAGCGTAAACAAAGCTACCTCCCGTTTATTCCCAGTAGCAAACACCCCGCAAACATTGTTGGCCTTGGGCGAAGAAAATCTCAAACAATATATAAAAACGATTGGCTTATTTAATACTAAAGCCGCCAACGTAATTAAAACTTGTCGAATCTTGTTGGAAGAATTTCAAGGCGAGGTGCCGGAACAACGTGAAGCTCTAGAAAAGCTTCCTGGTGTGGGACGCAAAACGGCCAATGTCGTATTGAATACCGCGTTTCATCAACCCACCATGCCCGTAGATACTCATGTGTTTCGCGTGGCCAATCGTACCGGTCTGGCCAAAGGAAAAACACCTCTAAAAATCGAAGAGGGCCTGTTAAAGAATATCGATAAAGAATTCTTACCCTACGCCCACCACTGGCTCATTTTACATGGCCGTTATGTATGCACTGCAAGAAAACCGCATTGCACTAGTTGTGTGATACGCGATTTATGCGAGTATCGAGATAAAACCGAGCAGCCTTGATGCAGCCGCAAGCGCAATCAAGAACGCCATAAAGATACCTACGCACCCTTCTTCTTAGGTCGCTCCCACCCATAAATCGTTTTTTGTTTAGTTTCAGTAAGTGTCAGCTCACCAGGAGGGACATTGCGACGTATGGTGCTGCCAGCGCCTATGGTGGCATTTTCGCCGATCATGACAGGAGCTACAAGCTGAGTATCGGAGCCTATAAAAACTCCGTCTTCGATAACGGTTTTATGTTTATTAACCCCATCATAGTTACAGGTAATAGTTCCAGCGCCAATGTTGACGTTCTTGCCAATTACGGCATCGCCCACATAACTTAAATGATTCGCTTTGCTACCTTCGCCAAATACGGAGTTTTTAACTTCCATAAAGTTACCAATCTTGCAGTGAGCGGCAAGTTTGGTGCCGGGTCTAATTCGCGCAAAAGGACCAACTTGGCAGTTGTCCGCAATTTCACAATCTTCTAAAACACTATTGGCCAATACTTCGCTGTTAGGACCTAAAACCACATTGTGTAACACGCAATTAGGTCCAATTTTACTGCCGTTGCCCAGTTGAACATTACCGCTAAAAACTGTATTCACATCGATGAACACATCCGGTTCGCATTTCAACTCACCGCGCACATCGATGCGCATGGCATCGGCAAGGGTTACCCCGGATAACATTAACTCTTGCGCCACTCGCTGCTGCCACACTCGTTCTAACTGCTGCAGCTGTGCACGATTATTGACTCCTTGCAATTCAACAGGGTCATCTGCCTTAAATGAAACTATAGGATGTCCTTCTGTTGCCGCCATGGTGATGATTTCAGTTAAATAATACTCACCTTGAGCATTCTCATTGCTAAGTTTCGGTAACCACCTATGCAGCATTGCCGCCGGAGCACAACAAATCCCACTGTAAATTTCAGTGATCTTACGGTGCTGTTCGCTTGCATCTTTTTCTTCAACAATCGCCAGAATTTCTCTTTGAGAACCTCGCACGATCCGACCTAAACCGAAAGGATTCGGCATGTCCGCCAACATTAATCCTAAGGGACTAGATTGTCCCTTGCCTGTATTGCAACTGTCGATTAATGATCTCAGCGTCGTTGTCTGAATTAACGGCACATCCGCACATAAGACCAATATTTGATGCTCAGGAGCAACATGCGGTAAAGCTTGGAGCACCGCATGACCTGTACCCAACTGTTCGGCTTGTATCACCCAATTAACCCGCAGCTCGGACAATTCGTTTCTAATACGTTCACCGCCATGACCGATGATCACATGAATCTTTTCTGGAGATAACGTGAGCGCCGTTTCCACAACTCGAGTCAGCATGGGTTTCCCACCCACACAATGCAATATTTTTGGGGTTGCAGAATGCATGCGTTTCCCAAGACCTGCAGCAAGAATGACAATATGTAGTGGCATAACAACAATTTCCTTTTAATAACAATAGCAATGATAGCCATCAGGACTTAGGGAAAAACCCAAGACCGAGGAGGTTCTGTCACAAAAATATTTTTAGACCACGAACGGCGTTATTTTGGGCGAGTTTATGCCGCCAGTCCATAGAACTGTTCAAAAATAGTTTGATTGGCCTATTGGATAGGCTGACCCATTTTGAGCATATGTTGTAATTCAATACCATCTAAATCAGCTTTATCCAACTAGCAGGAAATCAAGCGCGTTGCATTCTTTATCGTTGCCTCGATACAGATAAACCCATTGAACCATGCGTCAGGAAATATTTTTTCCCCTTCTGACCTACCAAATTGAAATATTTTAAATAAATTTCGTCTCAATTGGTTAATTTTAGTGTAAAATACACAATTTATTCGCTATTTACGGCCTTGAGATGGATTTAATTATTTGTTTTGCCTTTAATTCTGTTGCTCTCAACAAGCCGTCCTTTAACGATTAGAGTAAGAATGATGTGTTCAAGTATTGCGCGCATTGATGACGTAGCAGGTCGATTTGAGTTTCAAGTTGAGCAATATCCTAATTATATCGCCCTTCGTGATCAATCAATTGAGTATACTTATATTGCTTTGAACGAAAGGGCTAATCAACTTGCGTTATGGTTAAGTAAAAAATCAATTAAGTCAGGGGATTTTGTTGCTATTTATTTAGAGCCGAGTGCTAACTTCATCTTATACCTTTTAGCAATTTTAAAGGTAGGAGCAGCCTATGTTCCGTTAGATAGGTTTGCCCCAGCAGGTCGCTTGAAAGCCATTCTTTCTGATACTGCACCAACACTTCTTCTTACCGAAAAAATTAATTCATCCATATTTGCAGGTATCCATGTAACAACCAGCTTTATTGAAGATATAGATTTGGAATCGGTCAAATATGACAACAGCAATTTAAGCATCCCCATTTTTTCCGACTGGCCATGCTATATGATGTATACATCAGGCACTACAGGTAGGCCTAAAGGCGTTGTTGTCCCTCATCGTGCGGTAATAAATTTGATAGAAGATAATGCCCTTAATATGGGGCCTAGCGACACTATGGCGCAATTTAGTAACCTTGCTTTTGATGGAAGCACATTTGATATATGGACGTCATTATTACATGCCAGTACACTTATTGTTATTCCACAAGAAGCCCGTGGTAATCATCATAAATTGCAAACGGCGCTTAAAGAAAATCAAATTAAGTATTTATTTTTACCAACAGGCTACCTGCATCAACTTGTAAACTCATATCCTGAAACATTAGATGGTGTTAATAACATCCTGATAGGCGGCGAACAAATTAATCCCCGCATCATTAAATCGTTCTTTGATTACCGTAAACAAAAAAATATTCCCATTTGTATTGTTAATGGCTATGGGCCAACTGAGACCACAGGATATGTATGCCGCCAAATCATTGACGGCAGCGACCTAAATGATGATTTTTTATCCAGCATTGGCAGAGCCATTCCACAGGTAAAACTATATCTTCTTGATAAAAATTTAAATGAAGTTTCCGAGGGTGAACTATGCATCAGTGGGGCAAGTCTAGCACTTGGATATCATCAATCTTCTCTCACCGAAGAGAAATTCGTTATCAACCCTTTTGAAAAGAAAACTCCTTATACGTACCTTTATAAAACAGGTGATCTAGTAAAACGCTTACCAAATGGTGATTTGTTATGTTTAGGGCGCCTTGATGATCAAGTCAAAATTGGGGGGTTTCGCATTAACCTAAATGAAATTGAACAACAGCTAATGAATCATGAAGACATCAATCTTGCTGCTGTAACAGCTGAATTAGGTGGTGGAATGTATAAAGTGCTTACCGCCTATATAGTTTTTTCTAAAAACCGTAAGCTCTCAGGGGATAGAATCCATTTATTTTTACAAAAATCCCTCCCTCACTATATGATACCCGCAAAATATATAGCTGTTAATGAGTTACCGCTAACCCCTACTGGCAAAGTAGATAAGAACCGTTTAGATAAAGTCTCTCATATGGGTTTGCCTTTTCATGAAGATACATTTTCTGCAAGCCAAACTGAAGAAACAATTAAACAAATTTGGAAAAATTTATTAAATAAACAACATATTGAATCCAACATAAATCTATTCGAGTTGGGGGCCAACTCTCTTCTCCTAACGGAAGCATGCGTAAAAATTAATGAAGAATTTGCAATAGAAATGCAAATTACTGATTTACTAGCCCTCCCAACCATTAGGCAAATCGCTCAGTTCCTTAAGGGGTATAAAGAAATATCCCCTAAACAAGAAAGACCGCTCCCAACTTTAGATGATGTTGCCATTGTAGGCATGAGTTGTCGATTTCCTAAAGCAAATAATCTAAATGAGTTTTGGGAGAGATTGTGTAAGGGAGAAGATTGTATTTCGCAATTTGCTGAGAACGACGCACAGAATACCGTTGCTACTCGTGGTATTCTCAACAATATAGAGCAGTTTGACGCATCATTCTTTAATTTTACACCTATAGATGCCAGCATCGCCGATCCCCAGCTTCGCCTTTTTCTTGAGTGCACATGGGAAGCTCTCGAACACGCGGCTATTGCTCCCTCCAAATCAAAATCAAAAGTAATTAGCGTTTTTGCTGGCATGAGTGATAGCACCTATTTACATGAGAATTTGCTGAAAAATCAATGGGTATGTCAAGAAGTAGATGCATTGCAGCAACGCATTGCAACAAGTCCCGGAATGTTGAGCACTCAAGTATCCTACCGATTAAATTTCAAGGGTAAAAGTGTTAATGTCAATACCGCTTGTTCCACAGGCCTGATAACTGTTGAGCAGGCATGTCAGGATTTATTATTAAGGCAAAGCGATATTGCAATAGCAGGCGCTAGTAACATTATGGTTCCACAACTGAAACCCTACATTTATCAGCAAGGTGGAATTCTATCACCTGACGGTTATTGCCGCCCATTTTCTGATAAAGCCAATGGAACTGTCTTTTCAAATGGTGTAGGGGTTGTTGTTTTAAAGCGACTACAAGACGCAATCCAAGACAATGACACCATTTTTGCTATTATTAGAGGCCGCGGGGTAAATAACGACGGCAAGGACAAGTTAGGATTTGCAGCTCCAAGCCCCTTAGGGCAAATGAACTGTATACGCCAAGCCCTTTCTCAAGCTAAAGTTGAACCAACACAGATTGGTTTTCTTGAAGCACATGGAACGGCGACCGCCCTAGGTGATGTTATAGAAATCAATGCATTAACTAAAGTTTACCGTGAGCAAACAGATAAGCTTCAATACTGCGCGTTAGGCTCCGTTAAAGCAAATATTGGGCATACCGATGTTACCGCAGGAATTGCAGGGCTAATAAAAACGGTACTGTGCTTATACTACAAGAAAATTCCTCCTTTGGTGAATTTTCTTCAACCCAACATTAATCTATCGTTAGAAAAAAGCCCTTTTTTTGTTAATTCTCAATTGATTAATTGGGATTCAACATCTCAACGTTACGCAGGTGTAAGTTCCTTTGGTGTTGGAGGAACTAATGTTCATTTGATTGTTAGTGATCATATTGAGTCACCTGTTCGCGAATCGCTTAATACTCCAGAATCTCTAATAATGCTATCAGCAAAATCCGAATCCGCTTTGGAAGAAATGACCCAACAACTATTGGACTATATAGATACATCTAAAGCAAAGAGTTCTATAGTTGATATTGCCTACACCTTACAAAAAGGGCGCGAAGACTTTAATTTAAGACGATTCATTGTTGGAAAGTCGGAAACTGCCATCCGAAATAATCTACGTAAGCAGCCTACTATTGACGTTAGACAAGCGTTGCAACAACGCACTGTATTTTTATTTAGCGGACAAGGAAATCAATACCCCAAAATGGCAACAGAACTGATGAGATATGTTCCACGATTTAAATCTTATATGGAAAAAGGTGCTTCCCTAGCCAAACCACATTTAAATGATGATTTAATCAAATTACTATGTAATGGCGATCATAAGATTTTTAACACTGAGTATGCACAACCCGCTCTATTTACTATTGAATATGCACTTGCTCGATTATTAATGGATTGTGGCATTCATCCGTCAGCCTTCATTGGACATAGCCTTGGCGAATATGTTGCGGCCTGCTTATCAGGTGTATTTTCGTTTGAAGATGCAATTATGCTAGTCTGTCAGCGTGGACGACTAATGGCTAGTTCTTCCAAAGGACGCATGCTTGCTATCGAATGTGATGTTGAAACATGGCTTAGTTATCAGAAGATATTTAACCTAGAATTAGCATTACACAATGCCCCTAACCATTGTGTTGTTTCCGGTTCTATTAAAGACATTGATCAATTGGTACAGCACTTTAAAAGTATTGGGCAAAGGTATCAGCAACTTAAAATTGATTATGCTTTCCATAGCCGCTATATGGAAGCAATCGAGGAATCATTTAAAAAATTGTTTGCAAACATATCTTTATCCCCTCCTTCTATTCCAATTATCTCCAATGTTACTGGAGATTGGCTTTCAGATGAACAGGCAATCGATCCACTTTATTGGTATCAGCACTTACGCCAAACGGTGCAATTGAATAAAGGGTTAGAGTTTTTGCTTTCTGAGCAATACTCTTTATTTGTAGAAGTAGGGCCCGGCCAAAGTATGTATCACTTTGCTAAAGCAATCTCGGGTGGGCAAGCGAATGTTGTATATACTTTACCGAGTCACCATCGTGAAGTTAATGATTTTCAGCAGCTATTAACTGCTTTAGGTGAGATTTGGTCAAGTGGTGTTTCCATTGATCCTGAACCATTATATGAAAACATATCAAGAAAACGCTTACCTCTACCAACCTACCCTTTCCAGCGTCAGAAATATTGGATTGAACCTGAGCAGTTGCCACCTGTTGATCATAACGCAAAATTATATAAGCCTGTGTGGTTCTCCCGTAAATCTTATCTGCAGCCAATAATTCTTGAATCTGGCGACTTAGAGGGGTTTGACTGGATTATTATTAAAGATAATCTTGGCTTTGGTTCACATTTTGTAGAAATTCTTAACAAACATGGGATTAAACCAATTGTAGTAACCTTTGGCTCCTATTACGAGCGACATAATGCCTCCTCTTTTACAATTAATCCAAAAGAAAAATCACACTATCAAGAATTTTTAAAATCAATTAAACACATTATTAAAAACCCAATCGTTCTTCACACAACGACATATTCAGTATTAAATTATGATGCTATAACTCCAAAAGATATCGAGAAGCAATTAACATCTGGTTTTTATAGCCTTTTCTATTTAACTCAAACGTACACAGAAGAAATAGGGGTAAATGTTCCTTTAAAGGTAAATATATTAACTTCTGGAACACAAGATATAGTAGGTACAGAAAATATAAATCCAATCCATGGCACGCTAACCGCATTTCGCTTTATCACCCAACAATTTGAAGCCATTCAAATTAAAATAACGGATTTAAATCCAAGTGAAGAACCTGAAAACAACAGCAACCTATTATATAAAATTTTGAAAGCCACATTACATCATGAAAATTATGAGATTTCCGCAACGGTAGTTTACCGAAACGGCTATCAATGGAATTTAATGTACACAGAAATTCCATCTCAACGAAAAATAAATCGATTAAAAGATAATGGGATTTATTTATTGACAGGCGGATTAGGCGGTATTGCATTAAGTTGCTGCGAAGTTATTGCCAAAACAGTTTCTAATCCGACATTCATTTTATTATCAAGAAGGGCTATTCCTCCACCATCCAACTGGGGATCCTTGCTTAAAAATAAAAACGATCCAGATTACAAAAAAATCACCCAGTTAAATAAACTGGCAAAAGCTGGTGCAAAATTTATTTTTCATCAAGTAGACATTAGTGATCGTGAGCAAATAATTCCTATTATCCACCAGTCTATAGCGCGTTGGGGGGAAATTAATGGTTTAATTCATGCAGCGGGAGTAGCTGATCCCGAGTCAATTTCTACACGTTCACAACAAAAAATTGATAAAATATTTGCTCCTAAAATTCATGGAACTTATTATCTAAGTGAAGCATTACGCAATGTGTCACTCGATTTTGTAGTGCTACATTCCTCTATTTCAAGTCTTCTTGGAGGATCTCAACTATTGGATTATAGTGCAGCTAATTCCTGTTTAAATGCCTTTGCAAAAAGTGATTTATTTTCATCTTCTAAATTCGTCGTTGCTATTAACTGGAATACTTGGCGTGACGTAGGAATGGCTTTTGATGCTGCTCAAAATGGAAAATTTACATTCCTAGGGCATGGTAATGACATTTCACCTAAACAAGGACAATTTTTCTTTTTAGAGGCATTATTTGGAGAAGAGTCGGAAGTCGCCGTATCAAAAATACCTATACGCCGCAAGGAAGCAAAACAATTAAGCATCGATAAAACACCCCACATGCCTGTTGCTCACCAAAAACTGCATAATGTGCAATATAAAGCCCCAACCCGCGATATCGAATGTAAATTAGTGCAATTGTGGCAAGATGCATTGGGTATAAAAAATATTGGTATTAGAGACGATTTTTTTTCATTGGGAGGGCACTCCCTCAATGCACTGAGTCTAATTCAAAAAATAAATAAAACCTTTAATAGTTCATTACCCCCTACCCAATTATATAGAACTTCTACAATTGAAAAGCTAAGTGACGTTCTATTAGAATTAGTAGGTATAACAAATTCTAAACCATCCATTGCCATACCCTTAAAAGTAATTAAAAAAACTCCGCCTTTTCTTTTTCTTTGTCACCCTATCAGCGGACTTATTAATTGTTTTGATTTCTTTATTAACGAAAGCGATTTATTGTTATCTATTTATGGCCTACAAGATCCCAGCCTAACAACGAATAAGATATCGTACGAAAACTTGTCAATTATGGCTGAAGATTATTTGACTGCTATTAGAAAAATTCAACCAAGAGGCCCCTATTTTTTAATAGGATACTCTTTTGGTGGCAATCTTCTTTATGAGATAGCCTATTTACTACAACAGCAAGAAGAAAAAATTAATCTACTTGCGATGATTGACAGCTGGGCTGTACATGACGCAACCAATAGTGAAAAGCATTTATTTAAAAATCAACTTCAGGCATTAGGCAAAGAACTTCCACATGCCCTGATTGATCTTGCATGGGAAAGAGAAAAGTTATTATTAAAACACTCACCAGCTAAAATGAAGCAAGACATGGTATTGTTCAAAGCTAATCATATATTACAAGAATATCAATTCATTGATAGCCCTGATAATGGTTGGTCAATTTATAATAAAGGCAAAATCCATTGTTATAATATAGATGGCGATCACAATACTATTATGAATTTAAGACAGATAAAAAATATACTGAGAATTCTTAAAACAGAGCATTTTAACAACCAAACAGAAATAACTATTTAGGGGCAGCAGGATGCTTTCCATATTATTAGATAATTGCAACGATCTAGTTATCGGCTTGGATCAAACAGGGATAGTTTTTGAATTTAACCCGATTGCTGAATCTATTTTTGGTATAAAACGTGCACAAATACTCGGATACGACCTCTTCCAAGTCTGTAAATCCCATGAGGTGCAGCTTTCTTTTCAACTTGATGTGCTTATACAAAACACGCCCTGTTTTGATGGATGCATAACCAAACGAGATGCGCAGCAAACATTTTTCAAATTTAAGTGTTTATCATTTCTGAATGAACGAAAAGAATCTTGCTATCTTCTTATTGGCAAAGATTTAACAGAGATTAATGAATGTAACAACAATTATTATAACCTGCAAAATATCATTGAAAATGTTCCTCAATATATTTATTGGAAAGATACCAACTTTGTCTATCAGGGTTGCAATAAATTGGTAGCAGACTATTTAAACTTAAGCTCTTCGAACGAAATCATTGGAAAAACTGACAAAGACTTTGGCTGGTCTAAGGAGAGAATTAGAATTTTACACCAAAGCGACCAAGAAGTAATTGAAACTGGCCGTAGCAAGATTACTGAAGATGTGATCCCAAATGCAGAGTCTTTTAGAACTATGTTAACAAGTAAAACTGTATTACATGATACCTCAGGTAAAGTGATTGGTATATTAGGTATTACTGTTGATATTACAGAGCGCAAAGAATTGGAAAATAATCTTCTAATCGCCAAGGAAGCAGCCGAGACAGCAAATCAAGCCAAAACAGAATTTCTTGAAAACATGCGCCATGATATTAGAACGCCTCTCACAGGCATTGTAGGCTTCGCGAACATTTTACAAATGGAAGCAAAAGACCTACACATAAAGGAATATGCCGAGAATTTGGTTGCCTCTAGTCATGCTTTATTGGGTTTGTTGGATGAAGTGCTCGAAGCCATTCGAGTCAGTTCCGGTGAAATCCCTAAATTAAAAAGGAAATTCGACCTTAAAAAGAACCTGGAACACGTCATCAACTTAAATCGAGCAAAAGCCGCGGAAAAGAAAATTGACCTAAGCCTTCAATTTGATTCTGACATACCTTCTTATGTCATTGGCGATAAAATCCGAATTCATAGGGTAGCATTAGAATTGGTGGCTAATGCGTTAAACTTTACTGATAAAGGCCATGTAAAGCTTTCTGCCAAACTTGGAAAAAAGGATAAACAGGATTTAGTAATTATACTTACCGTTGATGACTCAGGTATTGGTATTCCGAAAGACAAACAACAAGAAATTTACGTGCAATTTAAACGTCTTACCCCCTCCTACCAAGGCATTTATAAAGGTGCAGGACTTGGATTATCAGTAGTAAAGCAGTTTATAGACGAGTTAGATGCAGAAATTTATGTTGAAAGTGAGCCAAAGAATGGTTCTCAATTCACATGCTTTATTCCCTTTCAAGAGCCTTTAGTAGATAGTCCTCTCGGCCTTGAGAAAGAACCTTATGACGAATCCGAAATATTTTACAAAGCAACCTATGCTCAACAAATTAAACCACCGACACCGGACTCCGATGCAAAAGAATATCGGGTTCTAGTAGTAGAAGATAACCCCATTGCGCAATCGGTTGCGAAATCCATTCTGTCTCAATCAAACTGTACGGTTGACATCGCCGAATGCGGGAAGAAAGCTGTCGAAATGTGGAAAGCGAACTTTTATGACCTAATTTTTATGGACATAGGTCTTCCAGATATTGATGGTTATGAAGTTACTCATGTAATCCGCGTGCAAGAGTTACCTAAGAAAACGCATGTCCCCATCATCGCCCTTACCGCACATGCAGGAGATGAGAATAAAAAGCGTTGTATCGATGCTGGCATGAACGCTGTTCTTACGAAACCTTTAACCGCTAAAAGTTGCGCTGATATTGTTGATGCCTTTATTCCTGGACGACAGTTACCTCAATCGGATACCGCCCCATTTTCTCCAGGTACCGATTTACCAGATAATGAAGAGGATTTATTTATCTTATCCCCATACCCTCTTCTCGACATCGAGGAAGGTACAAAAACAACAGGCGATGAAGCAATGCTTGCAGAAATGTTACGCCTTTTGGTGGTGGGTGAATTACAAAGTGACCTGGGAAAAATGAAAACCTCTTTTTTCGAGGAGAATTGGGACAAAACCCAAGAGTTAGCTCATAAAATTAAAGGTGGTGCGGTTTATGTTGGCACCATTAAGATGAAAATGGCTTGTCAGTATCTTGAAAGGTACAGAAAAGCAGGCCACACGGATTTATTTGAAAAGCTCTTTCTCCAAGCCGTTGCAGTCATTGAGGAAACCATCCAGGAAGTCAATGCCTGGTTAAGCGAGAAATAATACATCCTTGCTACGATGAAACAAGAGCTAATCATGACATCGATTGGATTGATAAATTACGTCGAGCGAATACAGAACTATGCACGCAACAATCACGGTATTTTTTTAAACCCAAACCTGGCTTGTTAGACGAAGTCTCACGCAATGCCATCATTGAAATCCGCCAAGATCAAAAATCAGGCCCGTAGTTGATGAGAATAAATGGCCGTCTAATGCGCTGGGGCAGTAAGCTCGCCACAAAGATTGGTTTCCATCATGTATTTCACTTCGGCTACACTGCAATTTTTACTGAATAGGTACAGCAATTTGCAGTGGGCAGCTTCAGGCGTCATATCGTGACCGCTGATAAGACCGGCTTCTTTGAGGGTATAGCCAGTAGCGTATTGGCTCATTTCTACACCGCCGTGCTGGCATTGGCTGCAGTTTACAATTACTACGCCGCGATTGCAGGCGTCTTCTAATAATTGCAAAAACCGAGGATCATTGTTTTGTGCATTCCCAGCGCCGTAAGTTTCTAAGACCAACCCTTTTATCGGCTGTTTAAGAATGAACGCTAAAACATCCGTTGCAAATCCAGGAAACAAGCGAAAATTAGCAATAAAATGGGGGGTAATCGTTTGTAAATTAAAGGCTTCCTTGACCGGCTGCAGCAATAAGTCATGTTGTAATTCTATATCGATACCAATATTCGCCAGTTGCGGAAAATTAGGAGAATCAAATGCATCAAAGCGCTGGGCACTAACCTTTTGTGTCCGGTTACCACGCAATAAACGCTGGTTAAAGAAAATGCAAACTTCGCGAAGTTGTTGATGCGCGCAAAGCCATAAAGAGGTAATTACATTTTCAATCGCATCATTGCGCACTTCGGATAGAGGAATTTGTGAGCCGGTTAAAATTACCGGTTTTTGTAAATTTTCGAGCATAAACGACAAGGCTGAAGCGGTGTAAGCCATAGTATCGGTACCGTGAAAAATAACAAACCCATCATATTGCTCATAGTGTTCAGCGATATCAGCTGCCATTCTATTCCAATCTTGCACGGTCATATTGGACGAATCTAATAAAGGTGAATATTCTTTTATGTCATAATGCGGCATGTCCGTGTGCATCAATGCGGGGATTTGTTGCAGAGCAGATTGTACATACCCTTGTTTGGGTTCATAACCATGTTTGGTTTTGACGGCACTTATCGTCCCGCCGGTATTAATAATCAGTATTTTCTTTTTCATGGCCGGCTTCCTGAGGACAAACGCATTTATATTACAGGATTATTTGCCAAACTCTTGTCTTTTATGAAAAAATCAAAGTATGAGTCGCTAGTATAAGCAATACAACATGGTAATAGATCGTGCCGGCTATCGGTTAAACGTAGGCATTATTCTTGTGAATGAGTCGGGGCGTGTATTTTGGGGAAGGAGGCATGGACATGATGCTTGGCAATTTCCTCAGGGCGGCTTGCTCACTGGTGAAACAGCTATGG
Organism: Legionella genomosp. 1; assembly: GCA_945862405.1. Lineage (GTDB taxonomy): Bacteria > Pseudomonadota > Gammaproteobacteria > Legionellales > Legionellaceae > Legionella_A. The sequence goes on along the minus strand of CAMAYX010000015.1, from coordinate 4,072 downwards.
AAGCAATGTATCGAGAATTACGGGAAGAAGTTGGTTTGGATAGAGAAGACGTAGAAATTTTAGGATCTACCAAACGTTGGTTAAAATATCGTCTTCCCAAACAATATTTGCGTCATGGCAGTGAACCACTAGTAATAGGCCAAAAACAAAAATGGTATTTACTCAAGCTCGTAACCAATGAGCAAAAAGTACGCCTTGATTTAAGTGATTCGCCAGAATTTGACAGTTGGCGTTGGATTGACTATTTCGAGCCGCAAGATCAGGTTATTTTTTTTAAAAAGCAAGTGTACATGCAGGCTTTGAAGGAATTGGAGCATTTTCTGAAAAAGCGCCGTACACCTTTTGGAGTACGCCGAAAAAAACCGAGGTAATCATAGCGCTAGATGTTGAAACTACTTAAAAGAATTGTTCAGGAAGTCACTACCGTCACCCAATTAGCGGATGCGCTTGCTATCTTAGTAGATAGGGTGCGGAAAGCTGTAGAAGCTGAGTCGGTATCTGTGTACTTGATTGACAACAAAAACGCTGAATACGTTCTTATTGCTACGGAAGGTTTAAATAAGCAAGCCCAGTCAAGGGTGAGAGTCCCTATCGACTGTGGGCTTATCGGCATCATTGGCCGCCGCGAAGAACCTTTGAACATTGATAATGCTCCTATACATCCTGATTTTCATCATAATCCCCTGTTGGGTGAAGACCATCTAAAAGCCTTTTTAGGTGTTCCCATCATTCAGCATCGAAAATTATATGGCGTACTAACCGCACAGCGGACAGAAGAGCGATTTTTTGATGATGCAGAAGAAGCTTTCCTAATCACCTTAGCTGCACAACTTGGCGGTATTATTGTGCACGCGGAAGCCACTGGAGAGTTACATCACTTAACCCAGCCGCAACCTATGGGTTTAGCTAGACTTGAGATTCCACAAATTTCTTTGACTGGTGCAGGCTGCGTACCCGGTGTTGGTATTGGTACGGGCGTAGTTATTTACCCCACTGCTGACATTGATTTAGTTCCTCGTCATACCGTGGATCACATTGAAAATGAAGTGGAAATTTTCTTTGATGCTTTACGCGCTGCTCGCGAGAACATGCATCGCTTGAGCAGGAGAATGCAAAGTAGTGTGGCGGAAAATGAGCATGCGCTCTTTGATGTTTATTTACGCATTTTAGATCAGGACAGTCTCGGCGCCGATGTGGCGAAATTAATTCGCCAAGAACAATTGAGCGCACAAGCCGCGCTTGCGGTGGTTATTAAAAGGCATATATTCCAATTTGAAAGCATGAAAGATGAATATCTGCGCGAGCGCGCCAGCGACTTTCGTGACTTAGGCCGCAGAGTACTTACCGAATTACAATCTTCTCAAAAAGAAGAAATCGTATACCCGCGCCGCACCATTCTTGTAGGTGACGAAATTACCGCTGCGGCTTTAGCTGAAGTTCCCGAAGGCCAATTGGCTGGGGTCGTGTCTATTAAAGGTTCCAGCAATTCTCATGTTGCTATTTTAGCAAGAGCGTTAGGGGTTCCTACGGTCATGGGAGTTCGTGGGCTAAAGTTGGAAAATTTATCACGCCGCGCCATTATTGTGGATGGCTTTTACGGGCACGTGTTCATCTCCCCTTCCAAGGGCTTATTAGCGGAATACAAACAGCTGGCCCAAGAAGAAGATGATCTTAATCAGAGCTTAGTGAGTTTGCGCGACAAACCTGCGGAAACCATTGATGGTCACCGCGTTGCTTTACAGGTAAATACTGGCCTACCAATGGATACAGGGCTATCGATGACAGTTGGCGCCGAAGGGGTTGGCCTTTATCGCTCAGAAATACCGTTCATGAGTCGCGATAGATTCCCCTCAGAGGATGAGCAATACATTATTTATCGACAGATTTTAAAAGCGTTTGCACCACGTTCGGTCACCATGCGCACCTTAGACATTGGTGGCGATAAAGTGTTGCCTTATTTTCCCGTTCAAGAGGATAACCCCTATCTGGGTTGGCGAGGCATTCGCGTTACCCTAGATCATCCCGATGTGTTTTTATTACAAGTTCGTGCCATGATGCGCGCAAACGAGGAGCTCAATAACTTAAGAATCATGTTGCCTATGGTGACCAACCTGAGTGAAGTGGATGAGGCTATCTTTTTGATCAATCAAGCTTATGTGGAGCTACTGGAAGAAGGTTGTGAGATTGAAAAGCCGCAAATTGGGGTCATGATCGAAGTTCCAGCTGCCGCCTATTTAGCACGGGACTTGGCAAAGCGCGTGAATTTCTTATCGGTGGGCAGTAATGATCTCACCCAATATTTATTGGCAGTGGATAGGAATAATAGCCGCGTAGCCGGACTATATGATGCTTTGCATCCCGCCATGTTGCGTACTTTACTAAAAATTGTGGAAGGTGGGCATGCGGCTGGGGTAGAAGTCAGCATCTGCGGAGAAATGGCCAGCGATCCTCTGGCGGTAGTTTTGTTATTGGCGATGGGCTTTGATACTTTAAGCATGAACCCCTTTAGTTTACCGCGAATAAAATGGGTAATCCGTAATTTTGCCATTGCCAATGCGCGCAAAATTCTTGCCGAAGTTTTAGAATTAGAACATCCAGCCGAAATTCGCCTGCACTTGCAAAAGGCATTGGAAGATGAAGGACTGGGTGGCCTAATCCGCGCAGGGAAAACGTGAACCCATATTGGGTTGATGGCCTGGGGCTGCTCCGAATGCACAATCCCTGTGCGCATGCCCTTGCCCGGGTTTAATAATAAAACAGGAAAAACGGGCACGGGCACGGGCACGGCCCCCACGCTACACTTGGGATTTTATATAAGTCCTGTTAGTATTCTGGAAACGGAATTTTACTGATACCTATGCTTGCTTTCCCACAAATTAATCCCATTGCATTTTCTCTAGGACCCGTGCGTGTGCACTGGTACGGACTTATGTATTTGCTTGCCTTTATATCCGCCTGGTGTCTTGCCAAATGGCGTACGAAACATAACCAGTTAAATTGGACTACTGAGCAAATAGGCGACTTGATTTTTTATTCAGCTTTGGGCGTTATCGTTGGTGGGCGCTTAGGGTATATGTTGTTTTATAACACCCAGCAATTATTTCATGAACCTTGGGTATTATTCCGCTTATGGGAAGGAGGAATGTCATTTCATGGCGGATTTCTAGGTGTTGTAATTGCCATGTGGATTTTCTCGATTAAAAGTAAAAAATTGATTTTGGAGATTGGAGATTTTTCTGCTCCTTTAGTTCCCCTTGGTTTAGCGGCAGGTCGTGCTGGAAATTTTATAAACGGTGAGTTATGGGGGCGGCCCGGAGATGTCCCTTGGGCCATGATTTTTCCACGCGCTGATCAAAACCCAAGACATCCCTCACAACTTTATGAGCTGGGATTAGAGGGATTACTCTTGTTCATCATCGTTTGGTGGTATGCCTCTAAACCTCGTCCATTAGGCCGAGTTTCTGGGGTTTTCCTTATTGGTTATTCTTTGTGCCGCTTTTTTGTGGAATTTTTCCGCGAACCTGACGCGCAAATGGGGTTTATTGCCTTTGGCTGGCTAACGATGGGACAATTACTCTCCATCCCTATGTTTCTTCTAGGGTTATATTTATGGTTGGGAAAACGACATGAAAACGTACCTGCAGCTCATTAAGCACATATTGGATTTTGGGGTAGAAAAAACAGATAGAACCGGCACAGGAACTTTATCGGTTTTTGCCTATCAAATGCGCTTTAATTTGGCCGACGGCTTTCCTTTAGTAACCACAAAAAAACTGCACATGCGCAGCATCATTCATGAATTGCTTTGGTTTTTACAGGGCGATACCAACCTTCGCTACCTGCATGAGCATGGGGTAAGCATATGGGATGAGTGGGCGGATCAAAATGGTGATCTTGGGCCCGTCTATGGTAAGCAATGGCGTGAATGGGGAAGTGACGAAGGTACGCCGGTCGATCAGATTACAGAAGTTATTCAGCAAATTAAATCCAATCCAGACTCACGCCGTTTAATTGTAAGCGCGTGGAACGTTGCTGAGCTTCATAAAATGGCATTAGCTCCCTGCCATGCCCT
>CAMAYX010000014.1 GCA_945862405.1 Legionella genomosp. 1 | reverse complement strand
TTAGTGACCTTATCTTCGGAATTAAATTCTTCTGATTGTCTATTTATCGATCCGCTTTCTTCTTGTGCCATTTTGTTGATTTCCTTACCACCCTCACGACATTAAATTTACCTTATTTTTGTCTCACTGTCGCTGGCACAGAGGGGATGAGGTTCTGGAGGCCATACGCGTTGGCTCCGGAGAAATACCTAGGCTCAAGAAGAAGTTTGATCTTCGCAAAACCTTAACAACGATTATTGAACTACATTTAGCCAAATCAGCGCAAAAAAAACTGTCACTAACCCTAGAGTTTGACCCCAACATTCCCACTTATTTAGTAGGCGACAAAATTCGTATCCATCGTATTGCGTTAGAGCTCATTTCAAACGCGCTCAACTTTACGGACAGAGGATTTGTGAAATTAACCGCCTTGCTGGCAAAAAAGGAAAATCGCGAGCTTATTATCAAGTTAATCGCAGAAGACTCTGGTATTGGGATCCCAAAAGAGAAACAACACGAGATTTATGTACAATTTAAAAAACTAACTCCCTCTTATAAAGGTATTTATAAAGGTGCGGGTTTAGGACTTTCAGTGGTTAAACAGTTCATCGATGAACTTGATGGTGAAATTTATTTAGAAAGTGAACCAAGAAAAGGTTCACGGTTCACCTGCGTAATACCGTTAAAAGAAGCCTTGTTAGATGAAAGCCTAGGACTTGATGATGAGATGGATAGAGAAATTGATATTCATTATGAAAAAACCTATGCAGAAGAAATAAAGCCACTGAGAATTCATCATCCTGGACTCCCAAGGGTTTTGGTGGTGGAAGATAATGCTATTGCGCAAACAATAGCTAAATCCATTCTTAACCAGCTTAACTGTACTACGGACATCGCTGACAATGGTAAAAAGGCGGTCGAAATGTGGAAAACCAAAGAATATGACCTTATTTTTATGGACATTGGTCTTCCCGATATAGACGGATACGAGGTAACACATCTTATCCGAATTCAAGAATTACCTAAGAAAACCCATATCCCTATCATTGCATTAACTGCCCATGCCGGCGATGAAAATAAAAAACGTTGCATTGATGCAGGTATGAACGCAGTAATGACGAAACCTTTGACTGCAAAAAGCTGCGCAGACATTGTCGATGCATTTATCCCTGGACGTGGTAAAGATGATGTATCGCCGTTTGCTCTCTCGTTACAAGCAAATTTACCTGACAACGACAATGATCTGTTTGATTTAAGCGAATTCCCTTTCTTAGATCTCCAAGAAGGAATCAATACCACGGGGAATGAAGAAATGCTCGCAGAAATGCTGGCCATTATGATCGGTGGTGAATTACAAAGCGATTTAGAACAGATGAAGCTCGCCTTTAACACTAAAGATTGGGAAAAGACTCAACAATTGGCCCATAAAATTAAAGGTGGCGCGGTTTATGTCGGCACCGTAAAAATGAAAATAGCCTGTCAATATTTGGAACGCTATTGGAAGGAAGGCCAACGAGATTTGTTTGAGCCTTTATATGAGCAAACCACTCAAGTGATTGAAACAACCATTGATGCAGTGCATCAATGGTTGGTAAAACGAGTCTCCTAGGGCAATGATCCCGGATTACGGCCCTTTGGGCCTGCATCCATTGACAGCAGTGTGCATAAGAGATACGTTAGTCACACGCTGCTTTACTCAAACGTATCGCTGCTCAAACAATGGATACACCCAAATTTATTTAAGGAGAATTGAATGAAGTTCGCGAAAACCGCTTTATTTTCTATGGTTTTATTATCTGGAAACTTGTTTGCTGCTGATACTACAACTAGCACTTCAACTGACACTAGCAGCAGCCCTACAGCAAGCAGCACAAGTTCAACCACATCGTCCTCTATGCCGCAAAAGCAAGCCAGTAAAATGACCTGCCAAGATTTTTTAGTTATGGATGAATCTTTCCAACCTAAAGTTATTTATTGGACTGTAGGAAAAATTAAGAATAAGAAAGAAACTGTAGACATTATGGTTTCTGGTACTGAGCGTATCGTTCCTGAAATTATCGAAGATTGTAAGAAAAACCCTAAAGTATCCTTCATTCAAAAAGTTAAATCGCATTTATAATACGATTTAACTGCTTTCAGAAAGGAGCCTTAGCGCTCCTTTTCTTATATCGCATCCTGCTGATTTTGTATTATAATTAACCATACGATTTAGAGACGATGTTCAGCACATTTTCAGGAAATGACACGTTAACTCAGACCCAACAAGATCCCCAGTTTCGAGAAAAATGCGTTGATAAGTTAATGGCAGGTTAATGGCGGCGGATATGCAACTAACATATACTCAGGAATGGAAGCCTCTTCTTGTTCTTTAGCAGCTGCTTCTCTTTCTTTTTCCGCAGCCTCAGCCTCTTTGCGCTTTTCATCTTCCTTCGCTTTAGCTTGGCTAGTTCTATTTCATTTTGAGTATGCAGCTCTTTGACTAAAGCTGCCATTAAAATTACAACACCTGGCTCAAGTCTGAGCACGTTTTGGTTAATGGGTTGTGGTAGTAAGGGCGCATTAAAAAAACTTTGCATTTGATGGGATTGTTGGGATGCATGGCGGGGTTGCGGTCCAGTTTCTCTCCTCACAACTGGTTGGCTGTATTCACGTTTTTTCGTATAACTTATTTCCATTTTGTATCTCATGTTTGATCTCCTTATACGTTTGTGAATCAATTTTAGATTAGCCCATTTACATCCAAACGCAAGGAATAGGTTTATATTTTTGTTTTATCGGTTAATTTATTGATTATTTCACCAATTTAGGATCAAACATAAAGGACAAAGCTGGCTAATAGGTTTACGTAAACTGGAGTTAATTTTAATGGGATTTTTGTACATCCTGATCATTTTTTTGTTTCTTTAAATACTCCAACAACAATTTCCCATGACTACCATCACATAACGGTGGATCTTGTGTTGTTTTACAATTACAAAAATTAACAGTCTCGGTTAACACCGCATGATACATCACAAACTCACAACAATCATCACGGTCGCACAAGGGCTGGCTGAGGCTTTTACCGCAGCCGCACCATTTGTAATCCTTCCCTTCCTTCACATCATAAGCAATAGGAAAGAATTTTTTATAGTCTTCGCTTTTCATAGTATTTTTCTATTAAGTATCCAGCCAAAATTGCCCCAATGAAAACACCTAGCGATAGATAGCGATGCGAGAGTACTAAGGGGTATGCGATTAATAATACTGAAGTAATAATGAGCAGCAGTCCGGCTGCGTATTTCATAGCAAGCTGATATTCTTTGACCCTACTTTTTGGACTGAATAATTGATACGCCACCAATAATAAAACAAAAGGAAGTATATAAATTACATGATAAATTGAAACATAGCTGAAGAACCTTGTTACATTGACTGGATTTTTTATCAGCCATTGCTCAAAAATTAATGACAAATTTAACGGGCAGGTTTGCTGATAAATAAAAACAATCCAAACTGAAACCGGCAGTAATACATAAGCAATTCGTGCGGCAATCAACTCACGTCTATGGGTTACTTTCTGCAAAGCAAATAAGGTGTAGGAAAATAACATTAAACCGATAAGCGCCGCCGGGAATCTTAAGGGAACTAATCGTTGATAAAAAAATCCAGAATTAATTTGCGATATAAAATGAACAGCGGTCAACGCGATGATAAATACGATTCCCAGACCCCATTGCGTTTTTCGACGCTTTGGGAACAGCCAAAGAAAACTAAACAACAAGATTAGACAAAATAAAGAGCAAGGATTGGTTGAATCCATTAAGGCGGTTAACAATATAAACTTTGCAGAAGAATCGGCAATGGACGGAGAAACCATCGCCTCATTTACTTGCGACCACTGGCGCAATACCTCAACCGTCCCGGGAGTTAGCTCACCTTGTTTGCTTATCTGTTCGTGGCAATAACTTAAAGCCTTATACAATATTTTCCCACTGCTGTTGGTATCAACAAATCCCGTCCAGCGAGAATTACAAAAAAATATTCCAGGAACTGCGAAGTTATTGGAACCAACGCCTTGCAATCGTTTGTGAAACTCATCTAAAGCCGAGGTATCTTGATCCACGATGTATCGTTTAACAGCTATCCAAGGCAGTTGAGTTTCCAAGAGCGTAAAGAATTCATTAGCCTTATGGCAGTGAGGACACGTGGATGAAAGAAATAAATCAACTTGGATTTTAGCTGTGGGTGCAGGGTTAGGAGTAGTTATCGTCGGTTGAGCAACACAAATAGTTACCGCGAAAAAAAGTAGACTGCATAAATTTCTGAGCATCCGCATGCATTATTTTCCTTGAGCAAATCAAAAATATAGCACGTTAGTTACAATAAATCATGATACTTAGGTCTTGGATTAGACTCTAAACCCTAACTGATCTTGCTGCTCACTAGGACTTTGATCCTCAGGGGTATTCCCAGGTGTGTACGGATCTGGGAATGGGTATGGTGACATTCCTAATTTAAGTCGCAGCGTGGTTGTGACTACATTTAACCCTGCGGAGCTCACATCCCACTTATCTTCAATATCGGTCACTAATGCCTTTAAATCACCTAATAATGGATGATTCGTAAAATCTTTTTGTTGATCAGAACCATTAAAATACAACTTAAAAAAAGCCAATACCTGTTTTTGCGGACCTACTGTAGAATCCAAGATAATTTGCGTTTTGAGTTCTTGTGCAGTATCTGGGTAAATAACGATGTTGTCATCGAAAAAAAATTTCATACCCCCCCCTGTCACTCATGCTTGAGATAATTTTTCAGGACGAGATGATCGCTCACGATGGATAAGCAATAAATTTCTAGAATAGATAAATACCCCAGTGGATTGCCCAAGAATAAAAACGGGGTCGCGTTTATAAATAGAATAAAACAATAAGGTTATGCCACCTAATAAGCTAAGGTACCAAAAAACAACAGGGATAACACTGCGCTTTTCTTTTTCACTTACTAACCACTGCACAATGAAACGGGCAGAAAAAATCCCTTGGCCTAATAAGCCAACGGCTAACCATATATATTCAGATCTCATGATAAATCTCCGGCGAACAAGGACGTTTTAGTAACCAACGCATGCCAATTAAATCATGGATGCCTACAAACAAACGATTCATAACCCCATATTTGGACACACCAAATTTTCGAGGGCGATGATTAACAGGTACATTTACCAAGTCATAACCTGCTCTTTTAAATAAAGCGGGCAAATAACGGTGCATGTGATTAAAATGCGGTAACTCAAGGAAGCCAGCGCGAGGGAATAATTTTAAACTGCAACCCGTATCGGGGCAATCATCATTCAGCAACCATCTACGCACTCCATTCCCAATTCTAGAAGATAATTTACGTAAAGAATTATCATCACGCTTTTTGCGATTTCCAAGTACTACAGTACGTTGTTTGATTTGCTTGCACAGTATTGGTATGTCGGAAGGATCATTTTGCCCGTCCCCATCCATTGTGACCAACAATTGGTAATGCGCTGCTTTTGCCCCCGAAAGTAAGGCGGCACTTTGTCCATAATTTTTTTTATGGCACACAACTCGCAAAGTATTTTCCGTTTCTTCTAATTTACGCAGAAACTCAGCAGTTCCATCACTGCTTCCATCATCCACGAAAATAACTTCAAATTTGTAATTAACTTTGGATAAGACATTTACAATTTCCTTATACAAAGCTTCGACATTCTCGAGTTCATTATAAACCGGGATGATGATTGATAATTCGATTTGATGCTCAGCTGCCATCCACTTAACCTAAAAATCATAACAAAGTTGAGCATTATAGCGCATATCCTCAAGAATCTTCCATAACCTAAGATAAGAAGATACAAATAGAACATATTGCACTATAATTACACTTATGTTACTTATTGAGATCTTCCATGAACTCACGTAAATCAGGTATATTTGCAGTTGCATTACTAATTGTGTCTATTTTTTCCTAGTCTTAAAGCAGCGGATGTCAATTTACTGCCACTGTCCGGTACAAAGCTGATTCTAGCTCCAAACAGCACCAAGAATATCGTGAAATACGTGATATTTAATTCAAGTGCCACCACCAATTACAATTTAGTGCTTACGGCCAAACGTGGCTTAACGGCCCTAACTGGAGTGGGGTATTGCGGCAGTGCGTTTACGCTGGCAAAGAAAAAATCGTGTATTTTGGTCATTAAAATCAATGCTGCAAAAATGGCAAATCCTACTAAGGGGGGTCCGACGGTATGTAAAAAAGAGGCTCTCACAGCATGCTTTTCTCCATCAGAAAAAGACCAATTACTACTAACCCGCGACACCATTGTTTCGTTTAAACCTCTTTCCCCCATCAAGCTAACGGTTCCCGCGAACAGGACGGCAAAACTGTATTATCTGATCAGGAATTTAAACAAGGAGCCGGTGCAGTTGAGCATGAAGGCCATACCAGGAATTAAATCGCTGTCTGGAATTAGAGGTACTGTGCCATATTGCGGAACCAACCCTAAACTCAATAAAGCGAAAACATGTTTATTGGTGTTAGAAATTACCGGCAGTAAAATTGCGAGTAAAATAACCACAGGTCCTTTCTTATGCATCCAAGGCACTACCAGGTGTTTTCAACCGCAGGTAGGCAAGCGCTTGAGCATTAGCAAAGGTGCGACAACGGGTTTGGCGGCCATTGAAGCGGTGGAAGTTTTCCCCATATCGGTAGCGCAGAGTGGTACTGTGCAATTGAACATCAAAAATACCTCACCGGTCATCGCTAACAATATCAAAGCTTTGCTCACTGGAGTCTTGGGGGATGGTTTACAGCAAACGCCTGCACAATGTGCCCCCTTAGCAAGGGATCAAATCTGTACCTTAACATTTACTGCTGCAACAAATTTGGTAGTAGGTACTCACCTCTTTACGCTTAAAGGTAGTAATACCAATACCATCAATGGGCAGGTACAAGTAACAAATGGAAATGTCGTGACCAACCCACCCACAATTGTTTTAATTACCCCCCATACAGGTTCACAACAAGGTAATGAGACAATTACTCTGACTGGAACAAATTTACAACCCAATCCTAATGTGTATCTTGGCAATAAACAGTCTACCGTTGTCGATGGGAATGACACCGTACTCCTCGTAAAGACACCTGCACAATTTTCAGGTTTCTCCGTTGACACTTCCGTGGATGTGAGAGTTCTAACCGATAATGGTGAGGTTATAGTCAACAATGGATTTACCTACTTAGCCGCAGCCGCTTCTTGTTCGGACGGTATCAAGAACGGTAATGAGTCGGATACGGATTGCGGGACAAATTGCTCACCTTGTCAAATTGGAGACTCTTGTTTTGTGGATTCCGATTGTACATCGTCCACATCATTTTGTGCTAACGAGGTGTGCGTTGCGAATCCTCAATGTGGCGACGGTAATGTTACAGGCAATGAGCAATGTGACGGCTACAATTTAGCTGCTAAGAACTGTAGTGTCTTAGGGTTTACAGGTGGTACTTTAGCTTGCTCCTCTACCTGCGCGTTCGATATTTCCGGGTGCTCCACGTGTGGTGACGGTAATATTACAGGTACTGAAGCCTGCGACGATGGTAACACTTTTAATGGAGATGGCTGCTCATCCATTTGCACTGTTAGTCCTGGTTTCAATTGCACAGGACAACCATCCATGTGCGACCTCGACGAGTGTTCAACGAACAATGGTGGCTGTGATGTCAACGCAACCTGCACCGATATAATTGGTTCCAACACTTGTGCTTGTAGTCCAGGATACACGGGTAACGGTACCAGCCGTAGTCCGTATTCGATCTATCCCATAGGCACTTACGTAAGTACAGACGCTAATGAAACAACCGATCGAACCTGCACGGCCTGTGCAGAAGGCACGTATTCTGCGACGCAGAATGCAGCAAGCTGTAGCACATGGTCTCACTGTAACGCTGGCGATTACGTCAGTACAAGCGGCACAACAGCTAGCGATCGATCCTGCTCTCCGTGTGCGGAAGGCTCCTATTCTTCAACACTGAATGCAGGAAGCTGCTCCGCATGGTCGACCTGCACCCAAGGTACTTTCGTCACTGCACCCGGCACAACGACCAGCGATCAAACCTGCGCAATGTGTCCGGCAGGGACTTATTCTGATGCGCTTAATACGCAAAGCTGTACAAATTGCCCCACAGGCACTACATCGCCTGCCGGGTCAACATCTGCTGCGGCCTGCCTATAGTCTAACCATAGAGAGATGGAGTTCTCTCCATCTCTCCCTGAAACTCTAACTAAGCTCTTGGGCGCGAAAACTAAGCCACGCTCGTTTTTTTAACCAACACTGCAGCAATCCAACCTCCAGTAATGCAAGGTAGCTTGCAGAGACAACGTCGCTAAGGTAATGATGCGTTAATAAGATTCGCGAAGAAGCTATTAATAAACCAAGGATGATGAATCGATAACAATATTTAGGAAATAACACCGCTAAGCCAAACACCAATCCCATAATAGTGGTGGTGTGTCCAGAAGGGAAAGACCAAAATGGGGCATGAAATTTTAAACCATAAAATCCATACAGTTGCTCATCAAACAGCAAGCCAGGTCTGGCTCTTCCAAACGTAATCTTTAATCCCGTACAAATAAAACTAGGAAATACAACGCATAACCATAAGAACCATGCCCGAGACTCCCACAAATTATTTTGCAGGATGAGTCGACAAAATAGTGCCAACACAAAAAAACCAACAAAATAGACAGCGCCTAAACCCAAATTAGTTATCCATTTGAGGAATACCCAGTTTTCACGTAAATTAAACCCGTGAAGGTAATAAGCTAATGGCTCATCGATGTAAACAAAAGAAATTGCAATAAATCCAACCATACCTGCAATGACCAATGGTTTCATCATGATCGACAACAATTTATCAAATGGGTTCACTCAACTCTCCTCTCATTAGGGTGTATTGATAAGATAGGTTCCAATAATACCAAGTCCGTCCATTTTCCTTTGCTGTAATTGTACCCTTTAGTAGGAGATACCATGGAATAACTTTCTTTATTGCTTAGCGATTCATAACTTTTTTGGTCCATCAATAAAAGCGCTAAGTTTGGTTCTAACTTGCTAAGAGATGCTAGATCAGCAAAAACCACATCGTGGGTTTGCAAATAAAATACTAAACTTGGTTCAGAAAAACCAACTGCCACTAAAGGATGCTCAGGGGAAATTTTAGATTTATCAATGGATTCAGCAACGTTTTTACTTATCCATAAAGGCTGCAACTGGGGAAGTAAGCCTGAAAAAATCAAAGGAAATGAGAACAGTGCTGTAAAAACTACGGCAACACTTGCTTGCCTATAATTACCTTTCCACGCCATGAAAAGCGCCATCAGACTTAAACCAATGACCATAATGCCTACCAAGATCGCCAACAAGGTAAGCTTCTCCAGCAGCAAATATGGTATTAAAACTAAACTAAACGCAAATCCTACGGTCATTACCCCCCATAACAACTGCAAGGTTCGCAGCCATGTACCGGGTTTCTCTCCTGGTTGCGATTGAAATATTGACAAAGCACACAGAACCGCTATTGCTGGGAAGGTAGGTAAAATGTACTGCGGTAATTTAGTAGGCATTAATTCAAAAAATACCCAAGTTGGAATAATCCACGCGAGCAAAAATAGCACCACAGATTCAGAGTGATGCTTAACTGCATAAACCCCTGCTTGCCACAAAAATAAAGAGGCAGGCCAGAACGTCAATGGTAGTAAGACCAAATGAAACAGAGGGGGTTTGCCGTGCGACTCATGTCCACCCTGTAGCTTAGGAAGTAAATCTTTATGCAGCATTTGCATTAAGTAGTTACTATGCTCGGCCTGATTTAACATCATCAGCCATACAAGATTTAGGCCAGCAAATAACGCCAGTCCAGGGATTATTCGCAATCCTTTTAGACAACTTGTTTTACGTTCGAGAATTAAAAGGCATAGTACAGTTAAAATACCTATCAGTGGAGTCACACCTTTAAGCACAGTCCCGTACGTCATGGCCAACCAAAACAGCAAAGGCCAACCCCATGCAACCCCTTTACCCTCTTTTGCTGCAGAATAAATAACCCATAAAGCGCCTTGCATTAAAACAACTGAAAACAGCAGGGAGGCATCAATCACCGCCATATGGGTTTCAACGGAAAATAATAAGGTAGAAGCTAACAAGGCCGATGCTAGAAATGCAGCCTTAGTAGTAATAAATCGTTTCGCGAAGAGAAATGTAAACAATACCGATAGCACAGCGCCTAAGAGCGAGGGAATGCGATACACCCAAATCCCGTCTGCAGATGACTCCCCCACCATGTTCACACTAGCTGCTTGCAACCAATTGATGCCCGGAGGTTTTTGAAAACGGGTTACGTCTTGGAATCGAACTTGGAAATAATTTCCAGTTTCCACCATTTGCCGGCTAGCTTGAGCAAAATGCGCTTCGTCGCGATCAATCACGGGCAGACGTGAAATTCCGGGCAGCAATAACGCCAAACTTAATATGATTAATAAAACCTGTGCAGTATATTTTGGCAAAGATTTGACCCAAATAAAAAAATCGCATCATATAAAAGCTGGCGTAAAATTACTAGATCTGTTGACAATACATCTGCAATCAACCCAAAATCCTATTAACTTTCTGCTATTTCCATCCTTATATGTCTTTAAGCTTAACCATCGTTCAAAAAATTGCTGTATGGGCGCTTCCTGTTCTGTTTGCAATCACGCTGCACGAAGCAGCCCATGCATGGGCTGCTAATAAATGCGGCGACTCTACGGCAAAAATGTTGGGACGCTTAAGCCTTAACCCAATTCGCCACATCGACTTGATTGGAACAATTCTTGTTCCTCTGCTCATTGGCGTATTAACCCAATTTCAATTTGTTTTCGGATGGGCCAAACCCGTTCCTATTGATTGGTCACGATTCAGAAAACCTCGACGTGATGGAGCTTTAGTTGCTTTAGCGGGACCCGCAGCCAATCTGATGATGGCTATTTTATGGGCTTTTTGTTTTAAACTGGCCATTTATCTAAATCCTCAGAATTCGATGTACGCCCTATTGCTATTGCTTGCTGGACAAGCCGGTATACTGATCAATTTAATCATTTCCCTTATCAATCTTGTTCCCATTCCTCCGTTGGATGGCAGCCGTGTGGTTGCAAGTGTGCTCCCCTATCGAGCAGCGATGGTATATCAGCGCTTAGAACCTTTTGGTTTTATGATTTTACTCGTTTTGCTAGTGACTGGAGCGTTAGGATGGTTCCTACAGCCGATTTTAATCGGTAGTTTAGAAATTTTTCGCTGGATTTTTAACATATGAAGATTCTTGCTGATGCTTCACTTCCTAATCTGCAGGCATGGTTTCAAGAGCCGTTTATACTGACCACTTACTCAAATACAAAAGAATTAAAAGGCGTCATCCATTCTCAGGACATTTTACTGTGCCGTTCCACCTTAAAAGTTACCAAGGAAATTTTGGCAGATACTGCAATTCGATACGTTGCCACTGCAAGCAGCGGTACTGATCACATTGACAGCAACTTCTTGCAGCAACATGGAATAAGCTTGGTGGATGCTAAAGGCTGTAACGCACGTTCTGTAGCAGATTATATTATTACCGTCTTGGCTTGGTTAGAGCAGCACCAACTTATCAAAGGGCGAACTACTGGAGTTATTGGCGGTGGTAAAGTAGGAAGCAGAGTAATTTCAAGATTGCAGGCGCTTGGCTACTCTACCGTATGCTACGACCCTTATCTATCTCAAACCAATGCAACCTACCCTATGTGCTCATTTGCAGAGCTATACGCCTGTGATGTGCTCCTGGTGCATGCAAACTTGCATTCGGATCCTCCTTACCCTAGCAATAATTTACTAAATGGAGAATTTCTTGCTCAGCTAAAACCTGGTACAGTCATCATCAATGCAGCTAGAGGAGGAGTCGTTAACGAAGCTGAGGTACTTAATCATCCTCACCTCATATACTGTACCGATGTCTATCTCAATGAACCTAATCTTGATAAACGTATCGTTGACTTTGCCACCCTATGCACTCCTCATATTGCCGGACATAGCATTGACGCTAAACTTGAAGCCGTAAGGTTGGTGAGTGAAAAATTACATCAACATTATAAATTACCTATGCCCTTGCAAACCGTAGTCTTTGAACCCGAATCCGTGTTAAACAAAACCACATGGCAAGAGTTTGCCTTATCCCTTTACAATCCCTACCAAGAAACCTTAGCCTTAAAATCCGCCGCCAATAAAGAGCAGGCGTTTCTTTCATTGCGCAAAGCCCATCAAACCCGCCGTGACTTCATCCACTATCACGTAAAAAATCCCTCGGTATTATTACGAAAAATTCTGGGAATAGAATAGCTGCATTCTGAGCGCTGATTGCTTCATGAGCCGAATAAAGCCATTATTCGGCTATTATTCCTATTTTTCTTTAATTGAAATTTTTAAACTTTTGGCAAATTGTTTGAGCGTTTGACCTTGCTCGTTTTCCCAAGTTTTTAATTGTTTCATGGTTTCATTGTATCCTGCGTCGATCAACTTCTGATGATCTGGATTGGAAAGCATGCTAGAACCAAACAATTGCGGCTGAATGAAAATGTCGGCTAGGCGTTTATTATTGTGCATTAATTGTGAAGAACCAATACTAATGGATTGCATGATGATATTGCTCATGGACGGTAGTTTATATTTCTTAGAGTGTTTGTTAAAACGATTGCGAAAATAATCCTTTACCGTTAAGACGGGTGGAAATTGAAAAGTATCGTTAATCTCAGTCAACGAAAGATCGACCGCAATGATGAAACCTTTGCTTTCCATATAGTTGTCCATGATATCGGTGGGAAGGTTATTTAAAATGCCACCATCCACGATTAAATCACCATCTTGTAACATCGGTGGAACAATACCTGGTATTGAGCAACTTGAACGTACCGCTTGTCGGATTAGATCCCTGCGTAAGATAACTTGCTCAGCCTTGCTCAAATTACTAGCTACCGCCATAAACGGTATTCGTAAGTCCTCAATTTTCTTATCACCAAACATATCCATTAATTTTGTAGTTTGAGTGTTACCACTTATCAAAGAAACTTTGGGCCACGTGTAATCGTACCAATTGATACTTTTTTTCCCCAAATTAAATATGTTGCCAACTTTGCTAATTATTTCTTCCTGAGAAGAACTGGTTAAATAAATTGAGGAAATCAATGAACCGGTGCTAGTTCCACAAATGGCATCCATGGATACCCCATGTTCTTGTAATGCCAGCATCGCGCCCACATGCACCCAACCGCGAGTACCACCCCCGCTGAGAACCACACCTATTGCACTTCCCGTTATAAATCGCAATAAACGTTGATAATCTTCTTTATGGTCGATAAAAACATGATGAAAACGACCATAAAAACCTTTTGGTAATAGCTGATGGGTATTTGCAATTTCGTCATTAGCAGGATGCATTAGAACAACTTCCTTTACCGAAAAACCTAAAGGTTTTGCCTGTAAAAATTTGTTGATCTCAGCTCCCCAAGAATTTTTGGTGACATCGCATACCATAAGCACACGATCTGATTTGTACAAAACATAATCAAACCATTGTTTGTCGATGTTCGTAGCTATAAAAAATACAAAATCGTACTTTGCTTCAATTTCTTCCAGCCAGTTGGTAAGTTGTGTTTCTGAATAATTGGAACCTATGGTTTTTAAAGCTTCAGCATAATCTAGGACTAAATAATTTAAATCAGATTCCTGCAATACACGCTTCATTTGCAATACAAATTCATCAATGTCGGTGCTCTCACTTGAAGGTACGATAGCAATTGCTCGTGGCAAATCTCGCGTATGGATCTTGCGAATGGTATTTTTTAAACGCACGGATAAAATTCGGTTAATGAGCAGGACCAGAGAAAGATTGCTTTGCATTTTTTCTAAGAAATTACTTTTATCAATCCGCAATAATCGAGAGTCTTTTTGGGCTATAATTGAACAACTTCGAGGGCTACCAATAATAACACCCATTTCTCCAACAAAATCTCCTGGCTTGACGAGACCTAAAAAGGAAGGAGCCCCCCCCCAATCAAGTACTGCCGATAAACGCCCGGAAATCAATATTAAGGCTGAGTCCGATTCTTCTCCTTGATGAAATAACACATCTCCTTGACGCAGATAAACCAGATCGACATCCTGAACCAGTTGTTTTAATTCTTTTTTGCTGAATTTATTAAAAGCCGAGAGTTCAGCTAATTCATAAATCAAAGTTTTATCAATTCCCTTTTTTCTCATGGTAAGAATCACGCGTTATGTTTTGTATATTTTTGTATATTATAGACATTTTTTCCAAGCATGCCTCAAGAGACTCTGCAACCGATAAGAATTCGCTAGCTTGAGCGCAAAAGCTTAGATTTTCTGAGGACCGAAGAAGCGGAGCATACATACAGTATGTGAGCATCGGACTGCAGGAAAATCTAGGCTTTGGTGACAAGATAGTAAAGTCTATAAGCACTATTAATAAAAATGTGATAAACTTACGCCCCTATTTTATTACATAAAATTAATACAAAGCGTTAGGTGATTCATGAAAAAATTTTGCATAGCATCTTTTTATAAATTTGTTCCGCTTACAGATTATGAAGACATCAAATTTCCTTTATTAAACTTCATGCAAGCAAACAGTATTTTAGGCACAATCATATTAGCCCATGAAGGTATTAACGGCAGCTTTGCCGCCAGCTATGACGATGTTAGAAAATTATATGCTTATTTACGTGCTGACCAACGATTTGCAGATTTACATTTCAAAGAAGCATTCGATGACCTGATGCCATTTGAAAAAGCCAAGGTAAAATTCCGTAAAGAAATTGTAACTTTGGGCGTTCCTGGAGTAAATCCTTTAAAAAATCCAGGCAACCGACTTTCGCCAGAGGAATGGAATAAACTCTTGCAAGATCCTGAGGTAGTACTTGTAGATACGCGTAATACTTATGAAGTTGAATTAGGGACCTTTAAGAATGCGATAAATCCCAACACTGAGAATTTTCGCGATTTTCCTGAGTATGTAAAAAACCACCTATTGGACAAAAAAGATAAAAAAATTGCAATGTTTTGTACTGGCGGCATTCGTTGCGAAAAATCAACCGCCTACCTGAAAGACTTAGGATTTGAAGACGTTTATCAATTAGAAGGCGGAATTTTGACCTACATTGAAACCATTCCAGTCGAAGATTCTTTGTGGGAAGGCACCTGCTTTGTTTTTGATGAACGAATTGCGGTAGAGTAAATAGGATAAGAAATCCTTGATGCAGCGACAGGCGTAATCAAGGATTCATTTTGAATAAAGTTAGATAAACGTAGTATTGAGTAACTTCTCTACAACCTCTTGATCTGAAAAATCATGTTTCTCGTGACCTATTTGTTGATAATCTTCGTGTCCTTTCCCGGCAACTAAAATCACATCCTGACTATTAGCCAAACTGATTGCCTTCTTAATCGCTTGCTCACGATCCATAATTTTATACGTAGTAACTTCTTTTTTTATCCCTTGTTCAATTTCGCTGATGATTTGAGCCGGATCTTCAGTTCTAGGGTTATCATTGGTAATAATTAAAATGTCACCATACTCAGCGGCGATTTGCCCCATAATAGGTCGTTTTAACTTATCACGGTCGCCCCCACAGCCAAATACCACAATCAATCGACCTTTGTTTAATTTTATCAGCGCTGAAAGTACACTCTTCAAAGCGTCTGGTGTATGTGCATAGTCAACGATTACATAAGGTTCTTGTACAACAACCTGCATACGTCCAGGGGCAGGCTCTATCTGTTGCAAAGCATCTACTATAGATTTAGGCTCAAATCCTCGCGCCAGCAGACTACTCAATATGGCCAAAGAATTATAAACGTTAAATGTGCCTAACGTTTTGCTCTTTACTTCAAGAAAACCCCAGGGACATTCAACTGCAAAATAGCTTCCCGCCATACTTAATTGAGCATTAAAACCACGTACATCACTGCCATAATTTAGTCCATAGCTAAGAATTTTACATTTACGAGGAACTTTACTTCCCATCAATGGTGCGTACTGGTCATCATTATTAAACACTGCCGTTTCTAAAGTAGGCCAAGCAAACAACCGCGCTTTCGCTTCGGCGTAGGCTTCTAACGTATGATGATAATCCAAGTGCTCATGGCTCAAATTGGAATAAATTGCCTGGGTAAAATCTATACCTTCCACTCTATTTTGATGCAAGGCATGAGAGGATACTTCCATGCATACATGTTTTACACCTTGTTGTTTACAGTCATGCAAGAAATGTTGTAAATGTATAGCATCCGGTGTGGTATTGATTAAAGGAGTTAACGTTTTTGGTTTACCTTGACCTATGGTTCCTATATAAGCTGCACTCTGTCCGAGCAGCTCATATGCCTGGGCTAATTGAAACGCTATCGTCGTTTTGCCATTAGTACCTGTAACTCCGGTCATGGCCATATGTTGCGAAGGATAGCCGAAAAAATGATTGCCGATTGCCGCTAAATGTTGTGCTAAATTAGGTATGGCGATGCAGGGAATATGGCTTGGTAACTTTACAACTTTAGGCAAATCTGCGGGTTCAAAAATCACCGCTGCTGCACCCGAGTTTACAGCTTGTTCTATATATAATCTTCCGTCCGCTGCTGCCCCAGGATATGCAATAAACAAGTCGCCTTTACTGACCGCACGGCTGTTATTTTGTATTCCCGTCACCTGGGCTTCCGGTAGCGGAGTTTGCACCCAAGGTTGAAGTAACTCGTCTAGTTTCATCATGACCTCGTTGATTGATCCGGTTGTACATCGAGGATGCGAAGCGCTACCGTCATTACTTTAGCAAATAATGGAGCCGCCACTGCTCCGCCATAATACCCTAAACGGGTAGGTTCGTGGATAACGACTGCAACAATTAATCTTGGTCTAGAAGCAGGTGCGATGCCAACAAAACTAGAAATATGTCGATTGGCTTCATAGCCTTGTTTACCAGCAATTCTAGCCGTTCCCGTTTTACCGGCAACTCGATAACCTGGAATTTGCGCCATTTTACCCGTTCCATCTGCCTCAACCACGGCTTCCATCATCGCCAATACTTTGCTTGCGGTTTCAGCACTGATGACTTGAACTGTTTCACCAGGCTTTTTGTCGTAATGCAATAAGGTAACCGGTAATAATTTACCCTGATTTGCGAAAATTAAATACCCCTTCGCTAATTGGAGTGCTGTAACTGACATGCCATATCCAAATGCTAAGGTTGCAAGTACAAATGGATTTGCGTCTGCAACCTTAACAATGGAGCCATCACTTTCTCCGGGGTAGCCGCTTTCCGTTCTCTGTCCAATTCCACTTCGTGTCAACACACCAATTAATTGTTCTGGCGGGCTGCTTAAGACCATCTTAGTTACGCCAATGTTACTGGAGCGCTGTAATACTCCCGTGACATCTAAGACGCCATAGTTATGAATATCGCGAATCACATGACCATGTACTACCATCCAACTTGGTCGTGTATCAATAACTGTTGTAGGGGTCACCACCCCACTTTCCAATGCACTTGCTATACTAAATACCTTCATCACCGATCCGGGTTCAAAGGTGTCAGTAATTGCTTTATTACGATAACTATCCAAGGTGTAATGACTTCGAGCATTAGGATTAAATGAAGGAGCATTGGCTACAGCTAAAATTTCTCCATTTTGTGCATCCAAGACCACTACGGAACCTGATTTAGCACCAAATTTAGTAATCGTATCTTGCAACTCATGGTAGGCAAAATATTGAATTCTCCTATCAATACTAAGTCTTAAATCATGCCCTGGGCGAGGCTCTCGCACTGAGTCCAATTCTTCAATAACATGCCCCATTCTGTCTTTAACAACACGCCTAAGACCAGAAACTCCCATCAACCATTGCTGATACGCTAACTCCAAACCCTCAAGACCATTATCATCAACGTTAGTAAAACCTAAAAGTTGAGACGCACTTTCCCCTTGCGGGTAATAACGCTTAAATTCTTCTTGAAAGTGAAGGCCAGGTATTTTTAATTCCTCGATTTGCTTAGCAAGCATTGGCGTTATTTGACGCTGCAAATAGATAAATTCTCTTCCTTTAACTTCAGAAAGATGCTTGGCAAGCTGCTTAGGAGTAATATTTAAAAATTGAGCTAGGGAATGAAATTGCTCTTTATCCGGAGAAAATTCTTTGGGATTTATCCATACCGATTTAAGCGGTGTACTTACAGCTAATGGCGCACCTTGCCGGTCTGTTATCATGCCACGATTAGCTGGAATTTCAATTACACGCAGGCTGCGTGCATTGCCTTGACCTTGTAGAAATTGGCGACTGCGTACCGTCAAATCTTGCATTCGCCAAATAAGAGCCGCCAGGATCAGTAAGAAAAAAGACGATACAACCAGGAGCCTGGCTTTGTGATGCTTCATTTTACACGTAAAATTACAGTTTGTTTTTCCATTGGCAACCCCATGTGCATTTTTTGTGTGGCTAATTCTTGCACCCTAGCTGGAGTAGCAAGACTTGCTTGCTCGAGTAAGAGTTGCCCCCATTGCAATTGCAACTGGTGCGCCTTTTGTTCTTCTTGCTCTAATTGGCTAAAAGTGACTCTGTGCAAATTGGTAATGTATACCACAGAAAGGGAACTTAGGAGTAGAGAAAACACTAAGATTAAGTGAAAACAAAGGCCTTTAGACAACCTCAAATCACCCCAGTGTCCGCTAAAAAAATTACTTTGATTTATGACTCTTGCCGCTGCGTTCATGCTATTTTCTCCCCTATCCTAAGTACGGCACTGCGAGCACGAATATTATTTTTAATTTCCTGCTCTTGTGGTTTTACTGCTTTACCAACTCGTTTAAACGTAGTTTTGATGTCCGCGCTCCTAATAGGAACTTCATGCGGAATCAACATTCCTTGTTCTTGCTCACGCATAAATTGCTTTACAATCCGGTCTTCTAAAGAATGAAAGCTAATAACCACCAAGCGTCCGCCAACAGCTAGTAGCTTTAAGCAATGTTTTAAAAACATAATCAAATCGTTAAGTTCTTGATTCACATGAATGCGCAGCGCTTGGAAAACTCGAGTTGCCGGGTGCTTATGCTTTTCCCATTTGGGATTTGCTTGTTTAACAATTTCAGCCAGCACATTTGTGGTTAATATGGGAGCTGCTTGTCGTTGCTCTATGATCGCTCGAGCAATACGTCCTGCGTATCTTTCCTCGCCGTATTCTCTAAAGATGGTTATCAACTCTTGTTCAGGCGCATTGTTGATAAAATCAGCAGCACTTAGCTCTTGATGACTGTCCATTCTCATGTCTAAAGGACCTTGCTGCATAAAACTAAAACCGCGCTCAGGATTGTCCAACTGAGGGGATGACACGCCTAAATCCAATAAAATCCCGTTAACTTTCCCTAGCACATCCATTTGTTCAGCAAATTTCTCGATACTTGCAAAGGACCCTTGGAAAATTCTAAACCGCTTATCATCAGAGAATTTTTGCTGGGCAAACTCAATCGCATCTGGATCTTTATCAATTGCAATTAACTTTCCTTGGGCATTTAGGTTTCGCAGAATTGCTTGACTATGGCCTCCTCGGCCAAAAGTTCCATCGACATAAATCCCATCTGGCTTAATAGCCAAGCCTTGCAAAGATTCATGTAGTAGGACCGATTGATGTGCGGTCATAATTTTGCCCAGTTACAGAGAAAACGTTTTCATTTCATCCGGCAAACCATCTTCCCTTGAGGCCTCTTCTTCTAACCATTGGTCTCGTTTGGTTTGCCATAATGTTTCATTCCAAATTTCAAATTTATTGCCTTGCCCAATCATCACTACGCGCTTATCCAATTGAGCGTAATCACGAAGCAAGGGCGGCAATAACACCCGACCATTACTGTCCAACTCCACGTCGGTCGCATGCCCAATTAAGAGGCGTTGAATGCGACGTGCAGCGGCATTAAAGCTTGGCAAGCGTTGGAGATTATCTTCAATGACTTGCCATTGCCGAGTAGGGTAAAGCAGCAGGCATGTTTCTTCAGTATCAATAGTAACCACCAATGAATTTTCCAATTCATCACGGTAGCGGGTTGGAACGGCCACTCGCCCCTTCCCATCGATGTTAATTGCATTGATTCCGCGAAACATGATTTTAACTTTGTGAGACCTTTCCCACAATTCTCCACTTTTTTGTTATTTTACTCCACTTTCCTACACTATAAGAACACCCTTTCCCAATCGTCAATACCTAAAATGGATTTTTTTAATAAAAAAGAGACAGGGTGAAAATTTCCTCCCCGAGAATGCGCGCATATTAAACAAAGTGCCTTGGAAATAAAAGACTCAAGAAGAAATAAAAGGAAAACTGATAGAGAACAATATTTGCAATGAATAAAATAGTATTATTAGCAATAGTTAAAATCAGAACATTAGAAAATGAACTTTCAATCCACTGTAAATAGACTATGGAGCCGTCTAAAAACGACGCTTTTCAAGGAAGAATATAAAGCCGTTGCCCACCATTTTAACTCCCACTGGGAGTCTTATAAGATGAGCATTGATAACAATCGATTTTTTCATAAGGAATTTTTTACCGCCCTCGATCAATTTATCCTGGAGACTTTTGGTGAACAACCAATTTCCCTTGTCGATGCGGGTTGCGGGGATTGTAGCCCAATAAAACCAGTTTTAGAGTCTAGAAATATACAAGAATACGTAGGAATAGATGTTGCTGCTGATGTTTTGTATATGGCAGCTGCAAATTTGGCCGGTTTAGATTTTAGTAAGAAATGGATACCATCTACAATGGATACGGCCATTTATAAAATTAGAAATGGCGTTGATATTATCCTTTCAAGCCACGCACTACATCATTTATCGCGGGAAGATAAGCGAGCGTTCATGCGCGAATGCCAGTATAAATTAAACTCTCCGGGGTATTTATTCCCTCTGTGCCAGCGACAGTGAGACAAAAATAAGGTAAATTTAATGTCGTGAGGGTGGTAAGGAAATCAACAAAATGGCACAAGAAGAAAGCGGATCGATAAATAGACAATCAGAAGAATTTAATTCCGAAGATAAGGTCACTAAAGA
>CAMAYX010000013.1 GCA_945862405.1 Legionella genomosp. 1 | reverse complement strand
GCGCAACGCTAGGCTCTACTATGGTTGGTACAGGAACTAAAATTGATAACTTAGTACAAGTTGCACATTCGGTAAAATTGGGTAAACACAATATCCTTTGTGCATTTACTGGTATTGCCGGAAGTAGTACCAGCGGCGATTATGTTATTTTTGCTGCCAACGTCGGGGTAAGCGACCATGTGCGCATTGATGATGGCGTAATCTTAGGCGCACGTGCAGGAGTTCCGCCTAAAAAGCATTTGAAACAAGGTAATATTTACCTAGGAAACCCTGCTCGACCTAAAGATAAAGCCATAGAACAAGAGTTAGCCAGCACGCGTATTCCATTAATGCGCCGCAATCTTAAAGCATTGCAAGAAAAAGTTGAGCAATTGACGGAACGTTTTGACCAACAGGAGAGCAAGTAAGCATGTCCAAACCACTACTGCTGGTCGATGGTTCGTCTTATTTTTTTAGAGCCTTCCACGCGCTGCCCCCGCTAACCAACTCAAAAGGGCAGCCTACAGGAGCTATTTATGGGGTCGCGAATATGGTTAAGCGCCTCATTAAAGACTTTCAACCAGAGCAACTGGCCGTAGTATTTGATGCCAAAGGAAAAACCTTTCGCGACGATTGGTACCCAGAATACAAAGCCAATCGCCAAGCCACGCCCCCCGACTTATCGATTCAGTTTGAACCTTTGATCGCCGTCTTACATGCCATGGGATTGCCCTTATTGATCATCGAAGGTGTTGAAGCTGATGATGTGATTGGTACTCTTGTGCACCAAGCTACCGCACAGCAGCAACCGGTCGTTGTTTCCACCGGCGATAAAGACATGGCGCAATTGGTGAATGAACACGTAACACTCATCAATACCATGAGCAATCAAATTTTGGACAGGACGGGCGTTAAAGAAAAGTTCGGCGTGTGGCCTGAGCAAATCATCGATTATTTGACCTTGGTAGGTGATGCTACCGATAATATTCCCGGGGTGAACAAATGCGGTCCCAAAACCGCCGCAAAATGGCTGGATGAATATCAAACCGTAGATAATTTATTGCAGAATGCCGGCAATATTACCGGAAAAATTGGCGAGTGCTTGCGCGACAGTATGGCACATCTGCCCTTGTCGAAAAAACTAGTGACCATTCGTACGGATGTAGAGCTACCTTTTACGCTAGAAGAATTGACCATCAAACCCGCGATTAAAGATCAATTAATCCGTTTGGTTCGAGATTTAGAATTTAAAACTTGGCTTAAAGAATTGTTGAGCGAGGAAGAAACTGCTGTGGATGCCCCAGCATCCATGCCATCCCACACCAGCGAAATCATCACTGAAAAAAGTCAGTTGGATCAATTGCTTACTAAATTAGAGTTTGCACCGTTGATTTGCTTTGCTACAGAAACGAACCATCCCGATCCTATTTGTGCGGATTTAGTTGGGATAACATTCGCCTTGGACGGTAACTCCTCAGCCTATGTACCCTTAGCACATAAGGACGGCAGTCCTCAGCTCAATCGCGAGGATGTGCTCTGTGCCTTAAAAGCTACCTTGGAAAATGAAAAATTTCCTAAAATTGGACATAATCTCAAATCCGATTACACCGTACTTAAAAATCATGGCATCACCTTGTGCGGTATTTTTTGCGATACCATGCTGGAGTCCTATGTTATTAACAGCACTGCGGCACGCCATGATATTGATTCTTTAGCTTTAAAATATTTGGGCCATAAGCCAATTACCATGGCAGAAGTTGTAGGAACGGGGGCCAAACAAATTTGTTTTGATCAAGTTCCGGTGCAAAAAGCTGCTGCTTATGCAGGGGATAATGCCGTAGTCATATGGAATCTGCACCAAACTTTATATCCGATGATGGATGACAACTTAAAAACTGTTTTCCATGACATCGAGATGCCGCTGCTCACGGTACTTGCAGAAATTGAATACCATGGAGTTTTAATCGACGAAAAAACTTTAGGCACTCATGGTGTACGTCTTAAAGCAAAAATTAAGCAGCTGGAAGAAGAAGCCTTCCAACTTACGGGCAGACCATTCAACCTAAATTCGCCCAAACAGCTACAGGAAATTTTATTTGATGAACAAAAGATCCCGGTAATTTCTAAAACACCTACAGGACAACCTTCAACAGCGGAATCCGTCTTACAAGAACTGGCTTACGAATATCGTTTGCCGGCAATAATTCTTGAATACCGCGGTTTGGCTAAATTGGTATCAACGTACATTGATGCTCTACCCAAGTGCATTAATAGCAAAAGCCACCGCGTGCATACATCTTATAACCAAGCAGTTGCTGCCACCGGTCGTTTATCTTCCAGCGATCCTAATCTGCAAAACATTCCCATACGCAATGACGAGGGACGATTAATTCGTACTGCCTTTATTGCGCCTGCACATCATGTGTTAATGGCCGCAGATTACTCGCAAATTGAATTACGCATCATGGCGCATTTATCACACGATGCAAGTTTACTTAACGCTTTTTCCAAAGGTTGGGACATTCATGCCGCAACCGCTAGTGAAATATTTTCCACCAACCTACATGAAGTGAGTCATGAACAACGGCGTCGAGCAAAAGCCGTAAATTTTGGCTTGATTTATGGAATGTCGGCCTTTGGCCTGGCCAAACAATTAGGCGTTGAGCGGCATGACGCGCAAAACTACATCGACTTGTATTTCCAGCGTTATCCCGGGGTCTGGGAATACATGGAAAGAACCCGCAAACAAGCGCATCAACTAGGCTATGTAGAAACTGTATTCCATAGGCGTCTTTACTTGCCGGAAATTAATACGCGCAATATGATGCGGCAAAAAGCCGCTGAGAGAATGGCCATCAACGCCCCCATGCAAGGAACTGCCGCTGACATCATTAAGAAAGCCATGCTGGCGATAGCTCAATGGCAAAACTCCAGCAGCAAACCCCGCGCCCAAATGATCATGCAAGTTCATGACGAGCTGGTGTTTGAAGTGCAGGAAGAGGCCGTGGATGAAGTACAGCAAATCATCGTCGATTTAATGCAAAACACAGTGCAACTGTCGGTTCCATTAGAGGTGTCCGTAGGTAGAGGTAAAAATTGGGATGAGGCCCATTAACTAATCTACTTTAGCCACTTTATTTATCGTAGCCTTGAAGCAGCCGTAGGCGTAATAAAGGTTTCCTTAGATAGATGCCACATCGGAGCGCAAAGAATCTAAGCAGTTTGGGCTCTAAGCGCCAAACTCGCCATACTATAATCAATTTTTCTCAAGGATAAATGCAATACCGCCTGAACGAGTTCACTGGCGGAGACGTTTTTCGACCAGCGGGTATAGTGATCAAAGTCTTTGTTGTGGCGTTTAAATACTTCGGCAAAATCAGAATCCCTTTCAATGTTATCCGTCCAGGCAACGATCACGCATTCGGATGAGCTTGTCCAGATTTTATCGGCTAACATGGGACCGTTATAATGAGATGACTTACCTAAATCCCCATCCAAAATCAGTAAATCAGGACGAAACTTATTAAGTTGTAATAGAGCTTTATCCGCGTCATTAGCAACTTGAAGTTGCGCTGGCCTAATGGTGGCTTCTAACAGGCGGCTTAAGCAAAAAGCATTAAATGAATTATCTTCTACGATTAATATCCGCATCACTACTGCTCCCTATTGTGATAAGAACAGTATATCTAGGGAACCTTAAGAGAAAATTAACCCAGAACTTATGCAAAATCCTCAATCTCTTCGTTAAAATCAATTTTTTGCTCGGTCATGTATGTGTATATACACTCCCTCACAAAAAATTGATTTTGCCTCGACTTTGAGGTTTTGCATAAGTTCTGTTTCTTCAATCTCCTCGCTATTCGATTCCTCAGAGCCTGGATGCAGGCCCAAAGGGCCGTAAATCCGGAGCAATTGCTCGGCACAACATCAAGTGAGGATTATGGTTTCAAACCATAGATTTGAATTTGACAATAAGCTCATCATTCACCGGGGTTAGAACATTTACTTGTCTACCCAACTCAACCAGATATTCATTTAAATATTTTAACTCGGTCTGTCTATGGTGATGAGCGTCTTGGTGCATGGAGGAATAGTTTTCACCCGTTCCCACAATTACTTTCTTAACCGTTCGCAATAAACTTTCATGGGGCATTTCCACAGCATGTGCTTTTAAGACCTTGCTGATTTCGAAGGTTAAGGTGTCTAACAAGGATTCATGTTGCAACAAATTTTTATTTCTACAGTTGAACAGTACCGTTAATAAATTAATGGAACAATTGATAGCAAATTTTTCCCACAATCTAAAATTGATTTGCTCATCCCACGTATAGGGAAGTTTAGAGTCATCTAATATATGACAGAAATTGGAAATTTCCCTTGGTGTGAATTGACCACGAACTGGCCCAAAATGCAGGTTGCCGCTTAGAAAGACTTTAACCTTGAACGCTTGCAGTTTATGAGCCCCCAGAGTACTGACTCCAGAAATAACTCTCAGCGTTGGCAACGCTTTATCGATTTCTTCTAAAACACCCAAGCCATTGTGCTGCAAAATGATAAGGCTATTTTCTGAAAGATGTTTCTTCAGGGATAACAATAAATTGGTAACATCAAACGCCTTCACGCACACAATCAGCAGATCGATGTTTCCCTGCAGTTGTTGCACATCATGGGCTTGAGGATGGACCTTAAACGTCTCATCCGGTGAAATGATTTCTAATCCATACTGCTCATAGTTTGCTAAAGAATCTGAGTTTTTCAAAATTAGGCGAGTTTCAATACCGGCATGGGAAAAATAACCAGCAATTAAGCTACCGAATGCACCTATGCCAGCAATGTAACAAACGTTGTTCATGAATTTTTTATCAAAACACCCTAATTTTCCCAGTCCATCGTACACAACTTTTCTTTCTCTTGTTCACTCCTAGCATTCGCTGAAGCATCCGCATTTTTATGAGAAGAGCGGTTGTTTTCAATCCCTCTAAAACTCTCTCGGTTGCCCTCATAGTCTTCTGAGTAGTTTAAAGATCCTGGAGAAACCCCTAAGATTTTAGAACATATCGAGATGAGCATTTTCATTTTCTAACTCCCTTTACTCGTGTATTCAATTAATACTAGTAGAGGTTCGATAAAATTCAATGCGTTTATCAGAAATATTCTTCATTTGCCTAAACAATAAACAGGCTATTTAGATAATCAACTATTTCACCTTCCGTCACTGGCATTTGCGTAAAACCAATGTATTTATCGGGGCGCAACAATACTGCGCAGGCTTTGCTAATGGAATATTTTTTATGAATTAAGGAGTCTACGTCTGACCATGCTTTTGCTCCCGAAGGTGCGCCCGCAGCATCTCTTGTAGACACCAAATGAACTTCGATTTGTCCAGCGTAATCTTGCAGAACTTTTGCAGCAACCGTTGTTAAAACGCTATTGTCCGCGGAATTCAATCCGGTGAAAAGAAACAAATGATGTCGAGTTCCATGTACGATTTTGCTTAAGATCTGGCTTGAGCTCCCACCTTGTTCACGCAATTCAAAATTAGGAAGGGAATAGCCAGCTTTAAAGCCCTTCTCACCTACTTGTTTTACTATTGGACTTTCCTCATAGGAAATATCGATCTCCGCCATTTTACCGGCAACTTTATTACGTACGAATGGAATCGACATCGCCAAAGACATTAGAGAATTACGCATACTGATTACCATAGGATTTTTTATGGTAATCATCTTGGTCATTAGGTCGGTTTCTTTTAAGACCTTATGTCCTATTGGATAACGCTCAAGGTGGTAACTGTCGAGAATGGAGGCTTGTGCTTTTCCGTGATGTACTAGGGCCAATTTCCACACCAAATTATAAATATCCTGGATACCAGTATTTAAGCCCTGGCCCCCCATGGGACTATGGATATGAGCTGCATCACCCGCAAAAAATAAATTCTTTTTCCGATAGTGTTTTATTTGTCGGTGATGTAAATAAAATTTGGTTATCCAAATTGGAGCACTAAGGACAGCTTCCTCACCAGTACGTAAATTGAAAGCTTCCTGTACATCCTCAAAGCTAGGGTCTTGCGTATGCCCGTCGGGAGCCGTCAATACAACTCGATAGCGATTATTCCCCATGGGAAAGCAGGCCATAGGACCATGTTTGCTCACGTACAAGGCTAATTTTTGCTGCGAAATTTGCCAGTTGATGAGCAAATCCGCCAACCACCAATTTTCTTTGTATTCAGAACCTTCAAATGGGATGTTCGCTAACTGACGGACTGTACTCTGGCCACCGTCGCATGCAATAAGCCACCTGCTGGTGACGTGTTCAACGGAGCCGTCTTTTTTCTTGAGAATGGTTCGGACTTGATCCGTGGTTTGCACAACTTCCGTTAATTCAGTCTCCCATTCCACGGAAATCAGTTTGGTTAATAAACCTTCGTAAAGAATTCGTTCAGTTTTATCTTGCGGCAAGTCAATCAAAAAATGTCGATTTGCTTCTATGTCTGCAAACGAAGCATCAAAGATCTCTTTTCCATTCGATTTAAAGATTGCACCATCGACGCGGTGGCCTTGTGATTGCACCTCGGCTAGCAAAGAACAATCCTCTAAAACGTCCAAGGTTCTAATGTGCAAACCTAGAGCTTTTGATTTATCGCTGAGCCCGGTTTTTTTATCAACGATTCTGCAGCTAAATCCATGCCTAGTTAATTCATTAGCACAAAACAAACCCACCGGGCCTGCACCAACAACCAAAACATCTAATGATTTATTGTCCGCCATCATACATCCTTTTAATTTACGATCAGAATGTCTGGATACTGCTCTCTTGAGCGACGATTACTTTGTCAGCTGTTCTTTTTGCAAAAATACCATTTTCAACAACGCCGGGGAGAACATTTATCGCATCCTCTAAGGCGCCTGGATCATCTAACTGTAAATTAAACACATCTAAAATAATATTACCATTATCCGTTATAAAGCCTTCACGATAGATGGGATCGCCCCCCAACTTCAACAAGGCTCTGGCCACTAAACTTCTTGCCATAGGAATGACTTCCACCGCTATTGGAAACCCTCCCAATCGATCGACCACTTTGCGTTGATCGACAATGCAAATAAACTGTTGTGCGGCATTAGCGACGATTTTTTCCCGCGTTAAAGCACCGCCTCCGCCTTTGATCATTTCTTTACGTTGATTCACTTCATCTGCACCATCAACATAAAGCACAACGTCACTTGCAACCGTTAATTCCACCACCGGAATCCCGGCAGCACGTAACAAAGCTTCGGTGGCATGTGAACTGGCTACACAAGCATCGATTCGATGTTTTATGGTTTTTAATTCTTCAATAAAATAATTAACGGTAGACCCTGTTCCAACGCCAATAATGGTATTGTCCTCTACAAACTGCAGCGCAGCTTTTGCAGCTTTTTTTTTCAACTCATCCATACCAAGTCCAAAAAATAATATGAATAGCAGTTTAATTTAAATAGAATTAATATTCATCTAACCGGTTTTGAAGACTTAGCAAAAGGAAGTAACTAATGATCTATCCTAATATTTTGGCCACGATTGGGAAAACCCCTGTTGTTAGAATCAATCATATTGGACGTGAGCTTTCTTGCGAATTGTATGCAAAATGTGAGTTCCTAAATCCAGGTGGCTCGGTTAAAGATCGAATCGGTTTTGAGATGGTTAAAAATGCTGAGTGCGATGGGCGGATAAAGCCAGGGGATACGCTCATTGAGCCTACCTCTGGAAATACCGGCATCGGACTTGCACTGGCAGGAGCGGTTATGGGATATAACATCGTTATCACCATGCCCAGCAAAATGAGTCACGAGAAACAGGCCGTGCTCGAACGTTTGGGCGCCAAAATCTATCGTACCCGAACCGAAGCCGCTTGGAATGACCCTGACAGCCATATTTCCTTAGCAAAGGAGTTACAAAAAGAAATTCCTAATTCTCATATCCTCGATCAATATTCAAACCCTGATAATCCAGATGCTCATTACTGGGGAACGGGGCAAGAAATTATCGATGATTTTCATGACAGCTTACAGATGGTGGTTTTGGGCGTTGGAACCGGGGGCACGATCACAGGGGTAGCCAAACGCTTAAAAGAATTCAAACCCAGCATACAAGTCATTGGCGTGGACCCGGAAGGCTCCATTTTAGGCGGCGGTACCGAAGTTAAACCCTATCAAGTTGAAGGGATAGGCTATGATTTTTTCCCTGACGTTCTCGACAATAGCTTGATCGATCAGTACATCAAAACCAATGATCACAACTCATTGCATATGGCACGTAGATTAATTCGTGAAGAAGGTTTGTTAGTGGGCGGTTCCAGCGGCGCTGCCATGTGGGCCGCCTTACAAGCCGCAAAATCACTGAAACAAGGCGAGAAGTGTCTCGTTCTTCTCCCCGACTCCATTCGCAACTACATGTCGAAATTTGCCAGCAACGAATGGATGAAAGAGATGGGATTTTTATAGGAAATGACCAGGAAAGGAGAATGGAATGGACTCTATCATGAAGAAACAAGAAAATGCTTCGGCGATAGCCAAAGATGCAAACGACGTTTTATTCGAGGCTACTCAGCAGTACCCTGAGCGTTTATGGGGTTTTGCAGCGATTGCACCGTATCATGTTCAGGATGCCGTTAAAGAGCTTGAGGGTGCGCGACTGGAATGGCTTTCTTTATTGTCAATTTGCTCGAATACTTCAGCTGAGCTCATAAGTCCAAAGCTAACGTTGCGAGCAATAGCCTTCACCAAACCTTCAGCGGTATCTTGTTGATGGGCTTCAACCAACATTGCACCGGTGTTTACCCCATTTTTTGCACGTTCAATTACAGCAAACAAAGCTGACGTTCCATGCTCCGTGCCAACATGGTATTTACCTGCTTCTGCTTTATGGTGCAAACTGGTGATGTAAATATTTATTAAATCATCTTCATTTATCTCACCCGCACTTACCATTACTTCTAAACGATGTTTTACATTTTGAAACTCTGCAAGAATTCTGGCATCGTCTTGATCAATCACGCTATGAAGCTCAGAATAATCTTGTTGAGAATCTTGTGCCGATGCAGGTTCTACCACACGAATTGGTTTTGATTTTACCGTTGTAAATGCAGTTTGATTCGCAATGAATGGTATGCAGTAATCATCGTGCCATTGTAACGTAACTTTGCTGTTAGTTGCCGTTGGATTATATTTTACGCGCAACGCTAGCTCTTTACCTTGGGTTGATACTCTGACATCAATTGACATGGATAATGCTTTTGATACAGCAGCTAAGGCTACTTTGTCTAACAAATTAGCTGGATTACGCATAACATCTGGCGTCATTTGCGCTTGTCCGGTAAACATTGCCCTGTATTCAGCAGGATTTGCAATGACTTCATCTACTGCGATTTGACGAAGCGTGTAAGCCAAAGCATTGATTAATTCTGCAGTATTTACACGTTTGATGATTTGACTCATACGCTCAGAAGGTGTCATCAAGCCAACTGCTGTTGGGCGATGCTGAGGAAAATAGGCTAAATGGCGAACCATTAATTGGTTATAAAAATCGTTTTTAATACGGTTTGCAGACAAAAAATTATCAACAATACCTGCTGCAAGCGCTCTGAAACAATCGCCGTTACCTCCCATGTCCATCAGAGCTGCTTTGTGACTTTTGGCAGCAACGGATGTTGGTACGGCTGGATTACCAAAGAATCCTTGTTTTGTAACCCCTGGACTAGAAGCCATGGGACTCTCCTCTTTAGCTGATATTTACATTTTAAAAGAGCAAGATTAAGGAAATATTAATTTTTAGATTCGGCAGTGTTTATTTATAAAACTAATAATGTTTGTAGCGTAGTTCGCTTGTGACCAAAGATTGTGATGGTCATTGTGATCAAAGCTAATCAATTCTTTGGGCGATTTTGCTTGCTCATATAACTTTAGGCCTTGCGCATATGGAACCACCTGATCCAATTTACCATGCAAAATGAGTAAAGGGGCATTAAGGTTGCCAATGCGTTGCAAAGAATTAAAGCGATCCCAGGGTTTCATGAAAATCCAAGGGTAATGATAGCTGGCAAGGTCCACCATCGATGTATAAGGAGATTGCAAGATCACCGCACAGGAAGGGGTTTCAGTAGCCATCTCAGTAGCCACTCCAGCACCTAAAGACTCACCAAACAGCACCAATTTTTTTCCATTAACTCCTTGCTCCTGTAAAAAGCGTACTCCCGCTCGCCCGTCCGTATAAAAGCCTTGTTCAGAAGGTGATCCGGGATTACCACCATACCCCCTATATTCAACGAGTAATACACCCAAGCCTGCTTGCAGGAATTTTCGCACTAGAAACATAGGCCCGCCTATGTTTCCTGCATTCCCGTGGAAATACAAAATTGTAGGTTGCCCATCTTTTGCCGGCTTATACCACCCATTTAATTGCAGATGGTCCGTTGTGGGAATGCTCACCACTTGCATATCGCTCGCATGGTATTGTTCTAAGCTTGGCATT
Organism: Legionella genomosp. 1; assembly: GCA_945862405.1. GTDB lineage: Bacteria > Pseudomonadota > Gammaproteobacteria > Legionellales > Legionellaceae > Legionella_A. Next base: position 12,091 of record CAMAYX010000013.1, on the reverse strand, counting down.
TGCCGATTAGGGAAATAAATTAAGCTGCGTTGGCGGGCATAAAAAACAATACAAATGAGGGCAAAAACAGTTAGTCCGATAAGCATCCATTTATTGAGCATATATCCCTATCCTCGCAATACCGTATTAAAAAGCGATATAATAACAGTAAATGTAGGGTCTGGTGACAATTCGAAACGCTCTTCCTCAGTATACGGAAATTGTCAAAGGACTCCCCTCCCCATGGATAGGGGCAGATGGACCATTTAGAAGACCAGGATGTCATTCGGCTAAAAGAATTATTACGGCGTACGGGAGAGTTCATAGCCTACTTTGAATTTGCTGAAACCAAAATGGTAGAGTGGCGCCAGGACATAGAACAACAAGCATCCCTTCATGAACAACAATTTCAACAAAAGTTGCATGCGCTGCGTACTGAATTGAGCACCGTTGAAGAAATTTTTACGCAAGCAGGGTTAGCCCGTTTTCGTATGGTTGCAGAAACTGCTTTGCAGCAAGTGGTAAAGCACATATCTAACCATCAACGAGAGATAACCACGGTTGGTGAAACCGTCGTAGAACAAATTGCGGCGCATGCCAATGAAGCGCTTGTACTACTTAGTGCTAAATTGGCTGAATTTGACGCCCAGAATTTTCAAAAAATTGCCCACCATAGCTGTGACCAAGTAGAAAAATCCGCTCAGAATGCCATCAATAAAAGTAGTAAAATTCTACGTTTATTTCATTGGCGATCTGCTGCACTGGTGTTTTTGGCCACGGTTATTAGTGCCTTCGCCATTGGATTATACTTGAATAACGAATATCCCTGGGAAATCCACCAACACGTGATTAATGAACGCGATGCGGGAAAAATGCTGATGAATGCTTGGCCTAAGTTGACGGATCAAGAAAAGGTGAAGATACTAGGAGAGAGGGCTCAAGGATAGAATTGGTATGGTTCGGAAAGTTAAGATTTGCATATAGGAGCGCCTATAAATATGTTCATCATTTCAGCCCTGGTCTTATTCTGCTTTTTTATTCTTCTCCCAGGCCTTACGCAGAGTGTTAAAGTCCAGACTTGGCGTAAAGGTTTGCGTCTTGCCGAACATCAACGTGCTTTCCAAAATTTGTTCAGCGGTATCGATGGTTTTTATCTATCAAAGCTTGCTCGGGAAAAAGCGGACGCCGTGGAATACGTTTATGGCGAAATAGAATTTGAATCGTTCGTAGCTTTGTTAAGCTTAACGCATCCCAATCAGAATACCGTTTTCTATGATTTAGGCAGCGGTGTAGGGAAGGCAGTACTCACCTGTGCGATGGTCTTCGACGTAAAAAAAAGTTGTGGCATTGAATTATTTGAACCATTACACCACGCAGCGCTAGAGCAGAAAAAGCGTTTACAGCAATTGGATTCTTATGCCCAAAAAAGTAATATCATCAGCCTCGTGCAAGACAATTTTTTAAACGTGGATTTTGCCGATGCCACCTTAGTTTTTATTAATTCCACCGCTTTTTTTGGTGATACTTGGGAAGCACTAAACCACCGCTTGGCACAGCTTAATCCTGAAACAATTATTATCACCACCAGCAAAAAATTACATTTACCACAATTTATCGTACTGAAAACCACTACGGTACAAATGAGTTGGGGGATCGTTGATGCCTATGTACAAACTCAGTGTTATGCCCAGCTTAATTAGAATTTGATCGTATCGAGTTGTTCTTCATCAACTAGCACAGCCAATTGATAACATTGAATATTTTTTTTTCGAGTCTATACTAATAAGGTAATACCTAAAAATAATGCAGAAGAGTTTTAGGGAGTCTAAATATAACAATTCAGGGAGAAATTAGACATTACTTATCCCTGAGAGGTATGGCTGAACTGAGGTAGGTATGATTAAATCTGAGCTCATAGCAAAACTTGCTGCAAAAATGACACATCTGCCTGAGAAACAAGTCACCGAGAGCATCAATCAAATGCTTGATCTCATGAGTGATGCGCTAATCGATGGCAAACGTATTGAGATTCGCGGCTTTGGCAGTTTTTCTTTACATTATCGATTACCGCGTAATGTACATAACCCTAAAACCGGCGAAAAAGTTGTTACGGAGGCCAAGCATAGCCCCCACTTTAAGCCAGGGAAAGAGTTGCGTGAACGTGTAGACAGTTCTCGGCAAAAAACTGCTATACGAGAAGATTAGGACGGTTAGGTCCTGGGAAGAGTGACCCCTTCCTGGCCTTGATATTTGCCATTTCTATCTCTGTAAGATACAGTGCATACTTCATTAGCTTCTAAAAATACCATCTGTGCTACACCTTCATTTGCATATATTTTAGCTGGTAATGTCGTGGTGTTAGAAAACTCTAAGGTAACATGACCTTCCCACTCCGGCTCTAAAGGCGTCACGTTGACGATGATGCCGCAACGAGCATAAGTTGATTTTCCAAGACATATGGTTAGAACATTGCGCGGGATACGGAAATACTCCACCGTGCGTGCCAAAGCAAAGGAGTTCGGAGGAATAATACAAACGTTCGATTTCACATCCACAAAACTGTTTTCATCGAATGCTTTGGGGTCAACAATCGCGGAATTGATGTTGGTGAAAATTTTGAATTCATCCGCACAACGAACATCGTAGCCATAGCTAGAAACACCGTAGGAAATAATTCGTCCCGCTTCGTTTTCACGAACTTGGCCTTTCTGGAAGGGGGTAATCATCCCATGCTCCAGCGCCATTTTTTCTATCCATTGATCGGATTTAATTGACATAATTACCTCTTACTCTTAATTGGGCACCATTATACACAGGACTTCGAAAAAACCCCATAGTCGTGCAACAAGCGCGGTGGAATGATAGTTCATTTGAGATGACGTGCTCATCGGCTATTCTTGGAGAACCCCGTCCATCACCGTACAATTACGTCCCATTTCCTTTGCCTTATAAAGCTGTTCATCCGCTTTATCGACTAGCTTTTCCGGAATAACGTTGGGATCATTAGGCGTCCAATATGCAATACCTACGCTGCAGGTAACGCGTTTATGCTGATAACCGTCTATGGTCAATTGACTTAAATTTTCGCGAATCCGATTCGGGATTTTGCAGGCTTCTTGCAAATCCAATTGGGTAGAAATACTGATGAACTCTTCCCCACCATAACGAAAGAAATAATCCTTCGGCTGCATGTGATTTTTGAGCATTTTGGCAAAAGCGACCAACACATCATCACCGACCGTATGGCCAAACTGATCATGTATTTTTTTAAAAAAATCGAGATCGTACATTCAACAAATAACATTAGACGATTCACGCCTGGCCTCTGCTAATTTAATTTCTAAATGCAGCCATAGATAACGACGATTAAACAGCTCTGTTAACATATCCATAACGTTGTTTTTTTCGAATTTAGCCGCCATGGTCATTAAGGTATTTTGTAAATGTACTTTTGCAGTTTTGTCCTCGATCACAACTAATACCATTTTCTTATCTCCCAACTCAACAGGGAGTATTTCTATGTCTTGCTGCATCATCTGCAAATCGCTATAGGCAGGATTACTAACTGGAATTGGGATTACAAATTTATTGAGTACGTGCATTATCTACTTGGTGTATGGAGATCAAACTCAGTTGCTCCCCAAGCTTTATTCTTAAAAATACCGATTCTTCTTCACCATCTTCATGATTTATAACGGTCATCTTCATCCCTGTTTTCAACTGTTGATACTTCGCACGAGGAGGGAATCTCCTAACACCCCCCATTATTTTTTGCCCGCAGCAAGCCGCGGGGATGTATGTTATTTATTAAGCCACTCTCTTAATTCCGTAGGGAAGGGGAAGATTATGGTGGATGAATTTCCTGCAGAAGCAAGTGTGGCCAAAGTTTGTAAATAACGCAACTGCATGGCCTGCGGTGTTTTCGCCAGAACTTCTGCTGCTTGCGATAGTTTCTCAGACGCTTGTAACTCGCCTTCGGCATGGATTATTTTAGCTCTGCGATCGCGTTCAGCCTCTGCTTGCTTGGCAATAGCGCGGATCATACTTTCATCTAGGTCTATGTGCTTAATTTCCACATTAGAAACCTTAATACCCCAACTATCAGTTTGCGCATCTAAGATTTTTTGTACATCGCTGTTTAAGCGTTCGCGCTCTGCCAGCATCTCATCTAATTCGTGCTGACCAAGAACTGAACGCAAGGTAGTTTGCGCTAATTGGCTGGTAGCTTCAAAATAATTTTCCACTTGAATTATCGCCCGTTCAGGAGCAACCACCCTAAAATATAGCACTGCATTGACTCTCACCGACACGTTGTCACGAGAAATTACATCTTGGCTGGGTACGTCCATCACTACCGTACGCAAATCTATTCGAACCATTTGCTGCACCACGGGGATTAGAATCAACAAACCTGGTCCCTTGATTCGCCAAAACCTACCTAACATGAAGACAACAGCTCGCTCATATTCGCGCAAGACGCGAAATGCAGAAAACAATGCAATTACAATAAGAATTAATAAAAACCCAAAAAATGTAGCCATGTCACTCTCCTTTGCATTCTTCTATTTCCAGGAGTAAACCGTTTACCGCAATCACGTTTATCGGCCGCTGCGCATCAATGGGGACCGCCGAATGTACACTCCAAATCTCACCTTTAATTAACGCTTGTCCCTCAAGCGAAATCTTATTTATGGTAAGACCTTGCTCCCCTATTAATAATTGTGTGCCGTGTAAAATTGGTCTATTTCGCGATTTGATCGCTGTACCTAAAAGTAGACCAAAAAATAAAAGATTAACGACAGCCACAGCAGCAATTGCAGACCATGCAATGAAAGATACCCCGTGATCAGAATCCATTAACAAAAATGAACCGATCACAAAAGCAATGGTTCCACCGATTCCTAACAATCCGAAACTTGGTACAACCGTTTCTACAATGATAAAGATAATACCAAAGATGATGAGCCCCAGTCCGAGATAACTGATGGTAAAGGACTGTAACCCGTATATTGCCACCAACAGAGAAACTGCGCCAATAGCGCCTGGCGCGATAAGACCTGGACTCACTATTTCAAAAAAAATTCCATAGATGCCAAGCAGCAATAAAAGATAAATCATAGTAGGTTCGGCAACCATCCAAGCCCCCAATAAAACCGACCGGCTCATTTAAAATGATAGCACATTAAGGTATGGTGCGTTGGGAGAATCCAAGCTGCGGCCTCGCTGGGAAGAAATGGGAGAGGCATTAAATTTAGCAGTTAAGCTTTGCGTGCAGGTTGCACGATCTCGGAGGTTAAAAAAAGGCACCATACACCTGTATGTGAGCATTTTTGAATCTCCGAGATCGTGCAAGATGCACCAAAGATGGACTGTTTAGAAATAGACGCCGATTTGGGCTAGCAATGTATCTGCAGACTTACCAGTACCTAAAGTATTGGTGTTTACAACCCCTGGAGGTGCTGCGCCATTTGCGTAAGTACTGCTGCCATAATCTATGTCATGACGATACTCGAGACTTTCAATCGTATCTTTCCAGATGGAGATGTTAAACACCCCACTGATTCTTTGCTGAGGAATGTTCAGCGCTAAGGTATCTTTGGCCCATTGATAGCCTAGAGCAACAGAAGCTGGCTTGGTAAAGGCCATAAACGTCATACCTGCTTCTACTTGTGCTGCTTGGGGTTTCGCTCCTCGACCATTAAAACTTAAGTCTTGTGGACGAAACGCAGTAGTCGCACCAACCCATTCTGCCGTTAAGTTGTAACGATCGAAGCTGATGTTTCCATGTACGCCAACGCCAGGTATCTTTTTAACTTCTTCGTTACCGTTGGTTGGTGAAGCAAATCCACCGAAGTTACTTCCTGAGCCATCGGTATCTTGCATGCCGGTAGCATCATTTAAGGTGCTGATCACGCTAGCCCCTATTTCACCTGTAGTGTCGCCATCACCGAATACATAACCTAAATTAAGACCACCAGAACCTTGGCCACCTTTGGTTGTATCTGCTTTAAATCCATATACGGCTGCAAATGGACCGGTTTCACCTTGAGACTTATACCCCAAAATAAACGGTCGTTGACGTGTTCTTGCCAGTTGCAATGTTAATGGCGAACTGATCATCGCAGAAGAAAAACGTCCATAGGGAACGAACAATTGACCCGCAGTAAAATAAAACGGCGTTTGATCTAGATTACCAATGTTAATGAAGCCCATATTTAAAAATAAATTGGAATTGGCCGCTCGTTGTCCGAAATCAATTGGAGGGGAATCATCATAAGCGATGGACATGTAGCCTTCTACCATTTTGTTCAACGCTGCGGCGATATCAAGTTCGCTAGAGCCTAGATTTAGATCGCCCTTGGTAACGTCAGCATAATTTCGCGAAAGTGTCGCTATAGGCTCTAATTTACCGCTGATGGCGATAATTGGCATTTTTGGAGCAGGGTAACCAATGCTCTCATACGCACGATACAATCTTCTGCGCTGTTGCATCAAACGGATGTCACGGTTGATACTGGAAATGTTGACGATGTAATCTGAACCGTCAAACGAGGGCCGACTTCCTAAATAGGGAGATGTAACCACCGGAGTTCCTGCAATGTAAGTTACAACATGCTCATCGGCTACTAGCGCCGTAGGGTAGAACGCCATCGAGTCAGGGTGGGAATCAATAGAATGCACGGTTACTGCACTGGTATGGAATGTACTCCCTTCTCTAGGTACAGGTTTTGGTTTTCCATTCGGGGCAGTCTCTCTAACAACTTCCGCTTTAGTTGTAACCTTGGCCTGTTTACTGGGTCTAGCTTTAGGCGCCGGTGTACTATCTTCACTCACCAATTGCTTTTGCAATTGATTCAATTGCTGTTGCAACGCTTGTGTTTGTGCCTGCAAACGCTGAATTTCACGTTGCAATTGCTCATTATTGCTGGCGTGTAGCGGGAATGAGCAGCACAACGACATGGCCGCAATAAGAGCTTTGTGCTTCATATTACATACTCCTGTTTATTTTTTTTACTTTTTACACGGAGGGATATATCTTGCCACTATCTAGCGAAGTCATCAATTAGTTTTACAGTTGTTTTACAAATAAAAAAAAGCCCATTGAATATATGGGCTTTTTAAGAGAAAAGGAATGCTAAATCAGAGATTTCCTAACCAGTTAACTCCAAAATAAGGACCGTATAGTCCAAAGTCCGAGTCTCCTGGTCCTGATAGGGGCAAGGTTAAAGCGTGGAAATAATTAATGACTTGGTATCCCGCGGATAAATTGAGCGTACCTTGTGCCATTTGGTGTGCATACTTAACACCCAGTTTTGCTTCAACTCCAGGAACAATGCTGCGTCGACTGGCGTAGTTATCTGCTAGAACTAGTCCAGTTGGAGCTACGATTGAGCCATTATGCTGCCTTGCAGTGCCCGATAAAATAGAGGCATTACCATCCGCGGTAAGACTGAATTCATTGTTGAAATCGTAGGCATAGTCGATACCAATCACCGGTCCCACACCATTAAAATCTACACGATTGTAGTTATGTGTTCCGTCAACTTCTAAAGCGGCTCTCACTTGTGGGGAAAGCTGCAATTCACGTTCGATATCGCTATGAATATTGGCATATTGAAGTCCGCCATAAAAACGGATGTTTTTTACAATTCCCACGTCCACATGCTGACCAAAAACCAAATTCACCTGATCAAATTGTGTTTTAAACTGCAGCGTATAGGGTACATTAATCTGAGGAGTTAGAGGTGCTGTAAACCCATCAAATTGATTATCGTCACTAAAGTGGGTCCAATTTAAGTCAAGATCATTACCATTACTAAAATGGTAAGAGCCCTCTAGCTCAAACCCCCAATCCCAATCATTATTTAAGTTACGATAAGTAGTATTACCTGTTTGTTCAAACGAGCGTCGTGCTCCATAAATCGGTTTCAGATATAAAGCTTGCACACCAAGATCCCAAGCACGTGTTGGGCAGGGAACTGTTACGTTATCAGGGGAACAAGTAGGTCCCATAGTACCAGCGAATGCTATACCACAGGTCAACCCTAATACAGTTGTTATTATTCTTTTTAACATATTCTCTCCATAAAAACACACGTCCCAAATGTTGAGACTACTTAACCATGACTTTGAAAAAACATCAAGATTTTTTATAAGTTGAATTGGATTGTAGTGTTGACCGGATATGCTGATCAACGTGTAAATGGCGTCGATATTGTGCCACTGATCCCGGATTACGGCCCTTTGGGGCTGGATCCAGGCTACGGTACCGAATGGGATGAGGTTGAGCTATCGAAAAACTTACGCAAAAGTTCAAGATCGAGGCAAAATCAATTTTTTGTGAGGGCGTGTGGATATACCACATAACTGAACAAAAAATTGGTTTTAACGAAGAGGTTGAGCTATCGAAAAACTTACGCCAAAGTTCAAGATCGAGGCAAAATCAATTTTTTGTGAAGGCGTGTGGATATACCACATAACTGAACAAAAAATTGGTTTTAACGAAGAGGTTGAGCTTTGGCGTAAGTTTTTTAGGGTAAAAAAAACCCATCACTAAGGATGGGTTTTTTACGATCAGATACTGTATTAAACTACAGTTCCCATCCATTTCAAACCAAGGTAAGGACCTTGCAATCCGAAGTCAGACTCGCTTGTTCCGAAGTTAACAAGAGTTTGTTGAGCGTGGAAGTAATTTTGCCACATGTAACCAGCGTCTAGAGTCAAGTCGCCTTGAGCCATAGCGTAGGTGTAAGTCAGGCCTAATTTAGCTTCCAGTTCAGGAACGATTCCATTTCTGCTTGCATTGACAGTTGTTCTTGGCAATAAATTGTTAGAAATTGCAGCGTTAACTTTGCTAGTACCAGCAAGAATTGCTGTAGCGCCGTTACCGTAAATCGCCCAGCCGTTTCCTAAGTCATAAGACATGTCCGCACCGATACGTGGACCAAATCCTGTGAATTTAGAATTGCTGCTCGCGCTAACATAAAGAGGCGTGTTAGCAGTGAAAGCGTACGCAGTCAAACCAGTTTCGATACGAGTGTATTGAACACCGCCATGGAAGCGAATGTTTTTGAACTCACCGAAATCTACGTGTTGACCGAACTCTAAGTTAACAGCATCCCATTTTGGATCAACTGAGAATCTTTCAGTACCTAAGTTAGGTAAATCTAAGAAAGCAAAGTTACCAGTGAACGTACGAGTTGCTGAGTTATCATTTAAATGATACCAGTTCAAGTTTAAGTCAGTACCAGTTCCGAAATGGTACGAACCTTCTAATTTGAAGCCCCATCCCCAATCTGGATCGTTTTGAACGAAGTTTACATTTGTATCAGCTGTGTTAGGTGCTAAGCCGATGTAAGAAATGTTGTCGTTGTAAGATGGTTGTAAGTACAGAGCTTGAATACCAACGTCCCAACCTGTTCTTTCACAAGGAACAGTTACGTTAACAGCGCTGCATACAGGGCCCATGGTACCAGCGAACACTGCACTGCTACCAAAAGCAAGAACAGCTACGGCTGTTTTTTTCAGATTTAACATACTTTTCTCCACTTTTTATTATTAATTTCCGTTTTTTTCGTCAAGCCACAACTTTGTATTTGACTTCAGTACGCCATCATCGCTCTAATCCGAAAACGTACATGAGACGATTATCTAGTCTGATTTTCTCATTGTCAACATCAATACAACAAAATCATAATTTTTATGCAAATCAATTGCTTATTATTTAAATAAGGACGTCATTTATTAACCACGGTGCCAGTTTTTTGGCTTTTTGGAGATTTCTATTTTGCTTATAATTCCGCTAACCGTAAGATTTTTAGTCGTCTTCTGAGCAGAAAATAACCGCATCTACAGATTTCTTTGCACGCAAAACTTCAAAATCTTCTGCAATTATTAGAGCTCACGCCGCTTTTGTCAAGAATCATTTATAAATCAATAAAATACGATTGATTTTTCACCAATTCTCGTGGGTTGCATTCCAGGTACTATATATAAGGTATAACGTGATATTCTATTACTACTTTTTTTGTAGGATTCTATTCATGGCTAGAAGTCTTATCATTACGCGTCCAGATGATTGGCATGTGCATTTCAGAGACGGCCACGCTTTGGAACATACAGTATTAGCAACCGCCAAACATTTTGCCCGCGCGCTAGCCATGCCTAACTTGGTTCCACCATTGACGAAATTCGATGACTTAATCGCCTATCATCAACGCATTAAAGCCGTCCTACCCGATTCGAACAATTTTATGCCTTACCTTACCTTCTATTTAAATGAGTCAGTTACTTTAGAGGATCTCGAAAAGGCAGCAGCTGAACCCTTCATACTGGGTGCTAAACTCTACCCTGCAGGCGCCACTACCAATTCGGAGCAAGGTGCAAAATCAATTGAAGCTTTGTATCCTATCTTGGATGTGATGCAGCAACATGATCTGGTGTTACAAATTCACGGCGAAGTAACTCATGGTGATATTTTTGAACGCGAACAAGCATTTTTATATGAATATCTTACTGGATTATTGCAGAATTTCCCCAAGCTACGCATGGTTCTCGAACACATTTCTACTAGTGCCGCGGTCGAATTCGTCACTCAAGCGCCTGAGCGGCTAACAGCAACGATCACACCACATCATCTTTTATATAATCGCAATCACATGTTGGTTGGCGGAGTTAAGCCTCATTATTATTGCCTACCCATTCTTAAGAAACAAAACGATCAGTTCGCTTTGCAAAAAGCTGCGGTCAGTGGTAACCCTAAGTTCTTTGCAGGAACCGACAGCGCGCCACACGCACAGCATAAAAAGGAAACTGCTTGCGGCTGTGCTGGGGTGTATTCCGCACCTTATGCTGTAAGCATGTATGCTCAGGTATTTGCTGAATTAAATAAACTGGAAAATCTTGAGCCTTTCCTCAGCCATTTTGGTGCTGACTTTTATAACTTACCCCCATCCACGCAATCCATCGAAATTGTTGAAAAACCGCACGCAGTTGCTGATTTTCTACCATTCGGCGATGAGCGCGTAATTCCAGCAGGTGCAGGCCAAGTCCTGCCGTGGAGTGTTCATGAATAAAGAAATAAGTCGAGCGATGCGCACTAAGTTTCGGGGTTTTTTACCGGTGGTAGTTGACGTAGAAACAGCAGGCATTAATCCCCAGACCAATGCATTATTAGAAATGTGCATTGTTCTATTAGATTTAGATGCTCAGGGTCAATTTTCGGTGGGAGATAGTTTCTTCGAACATATTGTACCTTTTGAGAATTCAGTCTTAGATCAAGAGTCCCTAGCCTTTATTCAAATGGATCCCTTTCAGCCACTAAGATTTGCCATTGATGAAAAACTTGCCTTACTACAATTATTCGCCCCTATACAACGCGCTTTGAAACACTACGGTTGCGAACGCGCTGTGCTAGTAGGTCATAATGCTTGGTTTGATTTGTTGTTTATTAAAGAAGCCTGTAAGCGCACAGGGTTAAAACTTCCTTTTCACGCATTTACCTGCTTTGACACGGCAACACTAGCCGGTCTTTTTTACGGACAAACAGTGCTCGCCAAAGCAGTAAAAGCGGCCGGTATCCCCTTTGATACCAGAGAAGCGCATTCGGCCATTTATGACGCGCAAGTTACTGCAAAGTTGTTTTGCACGATGATGAATCAGTGGAAAGAACTACATAAGGTTGATATTTGAGCAAAGCGAAAATCACCAAGCCAACGGAGCCAAAACCGTTCAGATTTGGTGGAGGTTGAAACGATCTCGCTAGTAAAAAAAGCGCAGCCTACAAAAAGTATGTGAGCAGTCTTAACCCCTGAGATCGTTCAAGATCCAGACCTAAAACGCAGCCTCATCCGTCCTTCGGGCTTCTTCCCGGAAAAACCACTGGATTGCTTCGCCATGCTCGCAATGACGGGGGTAAAGGACGCTTTTAAGTGAGCAAAGCGAGATTAAAGAGCACCACCACAGCTCAGGAATCCCCTCATTTTAGCATCCAAGAGTGTCGACCCAAAAATCATGCTGTTGTAGTAAGTCTTTGAATTTTTCCATAAGCAGATCTTGCTCTTTTTGAGTAAAGCGGAAAAAGAATTGGTAGTAAAATTGACCCTGGCGAAAT
>CAMAYX010000012.1 GCA_945862405.1 Legionella genomosp. 1 | reverse complement strand
CTAGGTATTGCCGGAATGACGGAAGAAAAAGCAGGTGCTCTTATTATGAAAGCCCGTGAACCATGGTTCCAATCGGATGAAGCATAATTCTGTATCTTGTGTTTAGTTTTTTTTGAATAGCGGTTCAAGTGAACGGCTGAAAGAGGAATAAATTATGGTGGATGTGACGGTTAAACAATTAGCTCAAATCGTTGGTATCCCTGTTGAACGCTTATTGAGTCAACTTCAGGAAGCTGGATTGTCTTTTGAGGATGATCAACAGACTGTGAATGAAGATCAAAAACGCATACTGCTAAACCACTTAAAAGGTGGCAGTAGTAATGAGTCACATGCAGCTCCTGAGCGAATAACCTTACGTCGTAAGAGTGTATCTCAAGTAACACTTGGGCATGATGCGCATAGCGGGAAAAAAGTTAATATTGAAGTTCGCAAAAAAAGAACGTATGTCAAACGCAGTGCGTTGTTAGATCAGCCTTCCGAAATTGAAATGGAAGAGCCAAATTTAGAAGAAGAAAACTTGCAAGAAACTGAAATTGCTGAAGCAAATGATGTATTAGAATCTTCGGTTGATGAGACGGTTGAAGTTGAAGAAACTGAATCGAGTCAACCTGCAGAAGCAACGGCGCAAAGTTCTGACTCCGTAGTAGAGGCAAAAGAATTAGAAGCTAAGTCTCAAGAAAAAACGGATAGTCGTCAGCTCATAGCAGAAGAAGGTAAAACTGAACGCGGTGCTAAGAAAAAACAAACGACGCATAAGTCAACTGAGATGGAAAGCGAAAAATCTGAGTTCAAGCGCGCTAAGAAAAAGAGTAAATATCAACCTACTGTTGATGAAAATGAACGCGGCATAATGCACAAGCGCAACAAGTCTAAAAAGCGCAAAGGATCCGAAAAATCAGATAAATATCGCGAAGCTGAAGAGGCATTAACACATGGTTTTGCTATGCCTACAGCTCCGGTAGTGAAAGAAGTTCTTATCCCAGAAACGATTACAGTGGCTGAACTTGCAAAACGCATGTCAGTGAAAGCAGCCGAAGTAATTAAAACCATGATTGGTTTAGGAGCAATGGCTACGATTAATCAGGTTATTGATCAAGAAACGGCGATCATTGTAGTGGAAGAAATGGGGCATAAAGCCAGAGCATTAAAAGAAGACGCAATTGAAGATAATTTAGGCGATGTAATCACCAAGGGCATCACTAATGAATCTAGAGCGCCTGTGGTTACTATCATGGGTCACGTTGACCACGGTAAAACGTCGTTACTGGATTACATTCGTCGTACTAAAGTTGCAGCAGGTGAGGCCGGTGGAATTACTCAGCATATCGGCGCATACCACGTGAGCACACCTAAAGGTGAGATTACCTTTTTGGATACGCCAGGTCACGCGGCATTTACAGCCATGCGGGCTCGTGGAGCACAAGTAACTGATATCGTAATTCTAATTGTTGCCGCTGATGATGGCGTGAAACCACAAACTATTGAAGCGGTGCAACATGCAAAAGCTGCTAAAGTTCCTGTTATTGTTGCAGTTAATAAAATGGATAAACACGGTGCTGATCCAGAACGTGTAATGAATGAATTGTCCAACTATGAAGTTATCCCTGAAGCATGGGGCGGCGATACAATGTTCATGAACATCTCCGCTAAAACTGGTGCGGGAATCGATGAGCTTCTGGACGCTGTACTTCTTCAGTCTGAAGTATTAGAACTATCCGCTTTAACGGATGGTGCTGCTAAGGGTGTGGTCATTGAATCACGCTTGGATAAAGGACGTGGTCCGGTTGCCACCGTATTAGTTCAATACGGTACGCTTAGAAAAGGCGATATCTTGTTAGCAGGTTTGCAATATGGTCGTGTTCGTGCGCTGGTAAGTGATAACGGAAGTTTAGTTGACTCTGCCGGTCCGTCTATTCCGGTTGAGGTGTTGGGTTTATCGGCAATACCACATGCAGGGGATGAAGCAATTGTAGTTCCTGATGAGAAGCGCGCACGAGAAGTAGCATTATTCCGCCAAGGTAAGTTCCGTGATGTTAAATTAGCTCGTCGTCAAAAAGCTTCGTTGGAAGGTATTATTGACAACATGACGGCTGCTGAAACGAAAGTATTGAATATTGTTTTAAAAGCAGACATGCAAGGCTCAGTAGAAGCAATTGCTGATGCACTGGTCAAATTATCAAATGATGAAGTCAACGTTAAAATTATTGCAAGCGGCGTAGGTGGTATCACTGAGTCGGATGTACATTTAGCAATCGCTTCCAATGCATTGCTCATTGGCTTTAACGTACGTGCAGATTCTGGTGCTAAACGCTTAGCTGAAGTCGAAGCTGTGGCTTTGCAATATTACAGCGTGATTTACGATATTGTGGATCAAGTGAAAAATGCATTGATCGGTATGTTGGAACCTCAGTTTAGAGAAGAAATTGTAGGTATTGCAGAAGTGAGAGATGTTTTCCGTTCACCAAAGATTGGCGCAATTGCTGGGTGTATGGTAGTTGAGGGCGTTATCAAACGTAACAATCCTATTCGAGTGCTGCGTGATAACATTGTTATTTATGAAGGCACGTTAGAGTCCTTGCGTAGATTTAAAGACGATGTAGTTGAAGTACGCCAAGGTATTGAATGCGGTATTGGGGTTAAAAATTACAATGATGTTAAAAGCGGCGACTTAATCGAAGTTTTTGAGACCATTGAAATTAAACGAGCAGCAAACTGATTCGCATTAGAGAGTAGTTATGAGTAATCAATTTAAGCGTACCGACCGTATTGCTGAAACTATGCTTCGCACTTTGGCGCAGATAATTCAGCAAGAAGTTACCAATCCTAATTTTGGTTTAGTTACGCTTTCAGCCGCTAAAGTATCCAGAGATCTTAGCCATGCTAAGATCTACTTCACCGTCCTCAGTGATGAGCCGCAACAAGCCGAAGTGATTTTAAATGATGCTGCTAGTTTTTTGCGCTCTATTTTGGCAAAGGCTATGAAGTTACGCACTACGCCGCAATTACATTTTGTGTACGACGAATCGATTGAATATGGCAAACGGTTAAGCCGATTAATCGACGAGGTTAATCCCACGAACGATGACGATGCAGCAAAAGAGTAAAAAAATTCCAATTCATGGAATTCTTCTGGTTAATAAATCTCTAGATTTGACTTCCAATGCTGTTTTGCAGCAAGTAAAGAGACTATACAACGCCAAAAAAGCAGGCCATACCGGAAGCTTAGATCCTTTGGCCACAGGCATGCTGCCCATCTGTTTTGGCGAAGCCACCAAATATTGTCAATACGTGCTGGATGCTGATAAGTGTTATGAAGTAACTGGTACATTAGGAATTAAAACAACTACGGGTGATGCCGCTGGTGAAGTCATTGCGCAAAATAATGAATTTTGTGTAAGTGAAAGCGAACTGAACTCTGTGCTACGAGAATTTGAAGGTTCGATATTACAAACCCCCTCTATGTTTTCGGCGTTAAAGCACAATGGGACGCCATTATACCGTCTTGCACGTGCGGGTATAGAAGTTGAGCGCAGGGCTCGAGAAATTAAAATATTTGAAATTCAATTGCATAAATTTGATGGAATCCATTTCGATTTAACAGTAAAATGCTCCAAGGGAACTTACATTCGCAATCTTGTGGAAGATATTGGAGAACGATTAGGCCCAAACGCATATGTAACCCGTCTTCATAGGTCGTTTACGATGGGGTTTGCTAATGAGCCAATGTTAACCATAGATGAGCTTAGGGACAAATCACCAGGAGAATTAAAGGAATATTTGCTGCCCATTGACCGCGCTGTTCATTATTTACCAAAAATGAGTATCTCCGCTGATGTCGCTAAAGCGCTTCGTCAAGGAAAAGTCATTAACGGTATTAATGATGATCCTATCGGACAAGGGATCATACGCCTCTATGAAGATGATAAACAATTTGTTGGTTTGGGGGAGGTGCATCACCCTGGCATGTTAAAGGCCAAACGTTTGTTAACTGATTTAACCAGCGAACAAGGCACAGTTTCCTTGTAACGAAACATCTGCAATAAAAACCACACATGAGTGCTTGGGCATGTGACCCAATGCAAACCGCCAATCGGCGTTAATCTAAAGTTTTTATGTAGAATAAATCACAGTTAACACTTGTGTATATTGACTTGCCTTGGTAGAATGCATCCTTTTGAAAAGTCAGGGTCTATTTACAATACGCGAAGACCCTCTATCCGGGAGTGAACATATGTCGCTAACGAGCGCACAAAAAGCAGAGATTGTGAATGAATTTAAAAGAGCCGCTCAAGATACTGGCTCTGCTGAAGTACAGGTTTCCCTGATGACAGGACGAATTAATTATTTGACCAATCATTTTAAAGAACACAACAAAGACTTTCATTCACGTCGGGGTTTGCAAGAGTTGGTAAACAAGCGCCGTAAGTTACTAAAGTACTTAAAGAAAAACGATCAAAGTCGTTATTCAACGTTGATTCAAAAACTTGGGTTAAGAGATTCCTATTGATTATAGAAAGTTGTATTATGGGATTTTCAAAGCTGTAGATTCGAATTAAAAGCGCAATTGTTGCGCTTTTTTTTTAACTTGTGGCGTGGAAATTTAGTGTTTCAAGCTTCGATTTTCGTGCGGTGCGTTTTTTTAAATCGTTATTATGAATTGCGATTTAAAAAATGTACCTCGTGAATTGAGCAAGCATCCTAAACGAACTGCATCCAATTGATGAGGTGACATGTGACAAAAGTTACAAAAGAAGTAAGGTTCGGCGATAATACGCTGGTACTCGAAACGGGTGAAATTGCAAGACAAGCCGATGGTGCTGTTTTCGCAACTATGAACGGCACGCAAGTGCTGGTAACCGTTGTTGGCAATAAGGAAGGAGCTGAAAAAAATAGTTTCTTTCCCTTAACTGTAAATTATCAAGAAAAATCATATGCTGCCGGTAAAATTCCTGGCGGATTTAATAAGCGTGAAGGACGTCCTAGCGACCATGAAACTTTGGTTTCCCGTTTAATTGATAGACCTCTACGTCCTTTGTTTCCCGAAGGATTTGTTAATGAAGTACAAGTCATTGCTACAGTAATGTCCTTAAATCCAGAAGTACCTGCAGACATCATTGCCATGATTGGTGCATCTGCTGCTTTAGCGATTTCTGGTCTACCGTTTCAAGGACCAATTGGTGCTGCTCGAGTCGGCTATAAAGATGGTATTTACCTTCTTAATCCTGGCCATAAAGCAGTTCTTGATTCTCAATTAGACTTAGTAGTCGCAGGAACTGAAGATGCTATTTTAATGGTGGAATCAGAGGCGCGAGAATTGAGTGAAGAAGTAATGCTTGGCGCAGTACTGTATGGCCATGAGATGATGCAAGGCGTGATCAAAGCCATTAAAGAGTTAGCTTCTGAAACTGGAAAAGCTGCTTGGGAATTAACACTTGCTGCTGTCGATCCCCAACTGCAACAGCGTGTTGAGGAGTTAAGCCGTGAAGAAATTACTCAAGCTTATTTACTTAAAAATAAACCGCAACGCTATCAGAAATTAGCAGAGACTCGTCAAAAAATTATCGATACGTTGACGCAAGAAAATGAAAATTTCGGCCGAGATGCCATTGGAAATATTTTAAGTAATCTTGAAAGTAGCATTGTACGTAATCGTATATTAGATGGTGAGCCGCGCATTGATGGGCGTGATCAAAAAACTGTTCGACCCATTGCCATCCGCACCAGTTTCTTAGGTCGTGTGCATGGTTCTGCCTTGTTTACTCGCGGAGAAACCCAATCTATCGTGGCGGCAACCTTAGGAAGTGAACGTGATGCACAAACTTTAGATCGATTGGATGGTGAAACCAAAGATCGATTCATGCTGCATTACAATTTCCCTCCCTATTCTGTTGGCGAAACAGGTATGGTGGGCAGTCCGAAACGCCGTGAGATTGGTCATGGGCGTTTGGCTCGCCGTAGCTTAGCAGCAGTTTTACCAACTGCCAAAGAATTTCCTTATGTATTACGTGTTGTGTCTGACATCACTGAGTCCAATGGTTCAAGCTCGATGGCTACTGTTTGTGGCGCGAGTTTAGCTCTAATGGATGCTGGTGTGCCTATCAAAGCACCTGTTGCAGGTGTTGCTATGGGACTGATTAAAGAAGGCGAGCGCTTTGCCGTGTTAACTGACATCTTAGGTGATGAAGATCATCTAGGTGATATGGACTTTAAAGTAGCTGGTACAGAGAGGGGTGTTACCGCGTTGCAAATGGACATTAAAATTACCGGTATTACCAAAGAAATTATGGAACAAGCTTTAGAGCAAGCTCTTGCTGGAAGAATGCATATTCTGAATGTAATGAAAAACTCATTATCAGAACACCGTGTTGAGTTGTCACAGCATGCTCCTAGAATTGTAACTATGAAAGTTGCTGAAGATAAAATTCGCACGGTGATTGGTAAAGGTGGAGCAACCATCAAAGGTTTGATTGAAAGCACTGGTGTGTCTATTGATATTGACGATACTGGGGTAGTGCAATTGTTTTCACCAAACGCAGACGCACTAGATGAAGCTCAGAGGCAAATTAAAGCCTTAGTTGCTGAAGTAGAAGTTGGTCTAACTTATAAAGGCCGAGTAAACAAAATCGTTGATTTCGGTGCATTTATTAATTTACTGCCTGGAAAAGATGGATTACTGCATATTTCCCAAATCTGTGCTGACCGTTCGCAAAAAGTGGAAGATGTATTGCATGAAGGTCAAGAAATTGAAGTATTCGTTGCAGGAATCGATAAGCAAGGACGTGTGAAGTTGGAGTGGAAAGATAAACCAGCCTCTGCTGTAAAGGAAGCTGCTTCATCAGAACAACAAGAGCCTTCATTGTTAGAAACAGAGACTAATTCTAGCGAAGAAGAAACTTCAGCGGAGTAATATGTGGGTAATCGGGTCAAATGACCCGGTTACCATTTTCTCATCCCCAACGTTTCTTTGTCATCCGCGGAAATTTATCTGTTATTCCCGCGAAGGCGGAGATCCACATATAATCATTAAGACTTAATCAAATTCAAAAACTCAATTCTGCTGCTATGATTCTCAAGCATTTCTCCCAACATAGCAGATGTGGTCATCAGCGAGTTTTGTTTCTCGACGCCACGCATCATCATACAAAGATGACGTGCCTCCATAACCACCGCTACACCACGAGCTCCAGTGATATCTCTGATGCAATGTGCAATTTCGATAGTAAGCCGTTCTTGAATTTGTAAGCGGCGGGCAAAGAAATCAACAATACGCGCAACTTTAGAAAGTCCTATAACTTTCCCATCAGGTAAATAACCTACATGACATTTACCAAGAAAAGGTAGAAGGTGATGTTCACACATGGAATACATTTCAATGTCTTTTACAATCACCATCTCACTCATTTCAGAGTCAAACAATGCGTTATTAATGATGTCATTTAAGTCTTCTTGATACCCTTTTGTTAAATACCGCATAGCATTTGCTGCTCTTTCTGGCGTATCACGTAAACCTTCGCGGTTGGGATCTTCTCCTAACTCGGTTAATATTTGCCTATATAATTCTTTCATTTGATTACCCTGCTTTACTATTACCCTGGCGGCCAAGTCATTTGCCTGCCACCTATTACATGTAGATGTATATGATAGACTTCCTGTCCGCCTGCGCCATTTACATTAAAAACCAGGCGGTATCCTTGCTGAAGTCCTTCCTCATGCGCCAATGTTTTGGCGGTTAAAATCATTTGACCTAACAGCTGTTGATCGTCATTGCTCGTTTCATCAATGGTCGCTATGTGCTTTCGCGGGATGACCAGAACATGCGATGGTGCTTGTGGGCGAATATCACGAAATGCAACTAGCGTTTCATTTTCAAATACAATGTCAGCTGGAATCTCGCCTTGAGCAATTTTACAAAATAAGCAGTCCATAGCCGTCCCTTGAGAAAAACCAACTAGAAGTATAACCGACATTCCTGAGTAATAAAAACAAACATTGCCGATGTAGCTTTGCGTTTTACGATTAAATTGCGCATAATATTGCGTCTTTATTCACCGATAGGTGCACAATGGGTTTGATGGAAATCAACAGTGGTCGTGACGTTCCCAATGAAATTAACGTCGTCATCGAGATCCCCATGCACGGGGAACCGGTAAAATATGAAGTTGATAAAAAAACAGGCGCGCTTTTCGTTGATCGCTTTATGACAACCGCCATGTATTATCCAACCAATTATGGATATATCCCTAACACGCTTTCTGAAGATGGGGATCCGGTAGATGTATTAGTTATTACTCCAGTACCTTTGATCAGCGGTGCAGTAGTATCGTGTCGTGTTGTAGGTTTGTTGAAAATGACGGATGAAGCTGGTATAGATGCTAAATTATTGGCGGTTCCCACCAATAATTTAAGCAAAATGTATCAATCTATAGAGACTTATCAAGACTTACCGCAACCGTTGCTGCTTTCCATAGAACATTTCTTTAAACATTATAAAGATTTGGAAGAAGGAAAATGGGTTAAAATCGACGGCTGGGAAGGTCCAGATGCTGCACGCAAAGAAATTTTAAGCAGTGTCACTCGTTTCCAAGCATAGAACAGTCATATTTGGCACATCTTGCACGATCTCGTAGGTTAAAAATGCTCATATACTATATGTATGCTGAGCTTTTTTAACCTCCGAAATCGTACAATCTGTACTCAAATCTGAACTGTTATTCAACTTCCAGGATTATGCGGTTTTTAACGCTAAAGCGATAAGAACATACGTCCAACCATTGATAATAAGTTCGATGGCAATTAACAAACCAATGATCCACAATCCGCTCCAAGGCCACTGTGCTAGTATTATCAATCCTAAAACCACAGAAGCTAAGCCTGCTAATAAAAACCAGAACCAGCCTTTTTCATGACGTAAAACAATTGCCATGATGAAGCGGGTCAATCCAATAACGATCAAAATTCCGGCAAGAAAAGCTGTAATAAAAGCTGAGGCTAGGAAGGGATCGTAAATCATCGACCAGCCTGCTAATAGATATAAAATGGCAATTAAAGCGTGCCAGATTACGCCATTCCAATGTTTACTTTTAAATACATCAATGATTTGCGAGAGGCCGGCGATGACTAATAAAATTCCCATAAATAAAACACTAACTAGCGTTAGACCCACGGTCATTCCTAGCCCAATAGTCCCTAGAATAATAAACAATACACCTAAGCCAAACAGCCAGGCCCAATTACGTTTTAACTCTGCTGGAGCTTGAAAATTTCCCGATTTATCTACCATTTTATTTCCTTATAGTGATTTGCCGTATCATTCTACTCTGATTTTATTAAGAAAATGTAGACTGAGGCGTTTATGACTAGGGATAGGCCTAGTTATGCTATTTAGACTTATGTCGCTTTCGCAGACTACGAGAATAGTCGAATATTGGCATTTCAATATGAAATGTAATGGCGAAGACGCGTGCAATAAAAATGGCGCTCATGGTCAGTAGAATATTTAAGTTATGTGGAACTTGAAAATGTGCCAAAACTATGTAGAGTAGTGCACCGGCCAAAGCAATTACAGCATACAATTCTTTTCTTAATACTAAAGGAATATCGTTGCATAAGATATCACGCAGCATACCTCCGCATATCCCTGTAATCATTCCACCTAATATAGCTACGCTGGGGGCCATACCATGAGCAAGAATTTTCTGCGTTCCTATGATAACAAACACCGCCAAACCAAGTGCATCGAGGATCAAGAAAACTTTCATAATGCGCACTAAGGAATGGGCTATGAAAATAGTAAGTAGAGCGCACGCAGACGTGTAAAGCAAATATTCAGGGTTGCTTATCCATGTCATTGGAAACGTATTGAATAATGCATCACGAACTGTTCCGCCTCCTAATGCAGTAATGCTGGCGATTAAAATTACACCAAAAAAATCCATCTTTTTCCGTCCAGCAGCAATTGCACCTGTAATTGCTTCAACACAAATTCCCAAGATGAATAAATAGTGTAGTATCATAGTGTTTCTTTGCGCATTTAAAGGCCAGATGATACCATTTAACCTATTTGAATAGAATGGAAACAGCATTTTTCTTAATTCCAGGATCAAATTGCCCTTTTAAGCTAAAATTAAAGTTATGAGTATATTAGGAGACTTCAATGAGTTCTGAAACAAACCCAACCATGCTGATTGATGTTGTAGATGCAGAAACCCGCAATGGTCTAATGCGCTTAAATCAAAAGCTCAAAGGTTTGCAGGCAGAGATTTCCTCAAAATTAGACTTTATAAACGATAACACACCAGAGAATCAGGCAAAAAAAGTGCAATTAATGCTTTTGTCTGATGAAATTGATAAAGCGTTGCAGAGTATTACTATGGTAATACGAACTGAAATTGCCAGAGATGTCAGTACTGAACAATTCTTAGAACTAAATCAGGATGAGTTGGATAAATTTCGTGAAATGGTAAAACAGAACTCAGATCAACTTGGTAAAATGACTGAGTTATTTGACGCGAATATTTCTTCCATTAAATAGAGAGTACGAATGCATGTTGTTTCTAAACCTTGGACAAGGTTACGTTTCTTTTGGTTATTAAATTTTCCTTGGTTTTGCCTTCTGCTCCTCAGTTATGGGTTAACCTCAAATGGTCTGGATAGTTGGTCTGATATAATTTATTTTATCGTACTGAGCATTGCTCAGGCTGGGTTGTATTCTGCGATACTTATTTTTTGTGTCCCCGCAATTTTGCACCTAATCAGCGGAACAAAAATTCCGCTTATAGGAGCCTCTTTTACCATTACGTCATTGGGTTTATTTTTCCTGTGCGTGGATAGATTTATTTTTTCGCAATTTCATAGTCATTTTGACAACAACATTTTAGCTATGATCTTAAGTCCCGCGCGCGGTCAAATTTTTGATGTGTCGGCTGTAGATTATTGCTGTTTAGCAGGTACATTCCTGCTCGTTGTGTTTTTGCAATGGTATTTGCTCAGCAAGTGTAGAAATATCGTCAAGATTCGTAGAGGTTTCACCTATTTAGGGGGCATTCCCGTCATTTGTTTTATAGGGGCGCAGATAACTTATGCTTGGGCTGATGCTGCCTACGTATCCAATGTTCTACTGGCTAGCGAATTATCTCCCGGGTTTTATGGAGTGACGGCAAAACGATTCCTCACGCGCCACCATATTGTGGATGTAAGTCAACGTCCTGCAAGCATACAGGTCGGCAATTCGAAACTACGTTACCCAATTCACCCTATTGAGTTATCAACCTTAAGCAACAAACCTAATGTGCTTGTACTAACGATTGATTCATGGCGGTACGATAGTTTAAATACGTTGATGACGCCGAATATAAGCAAACTAGCAGAAATTTCTAATAATTATGCAAATCATTACAGCGGTGGCAATAGCACTCGTGCAGGAATATTCAGTTTATTTTATGGCGCAAGTCCTAGTGATTTTGATGCTTTTTATCGTGCTGGAATAGGGCCTGTATTATTTGATGTTCTTTATCGTCAAGGTTATCAGGTAGGTGTTTATCCGAGCGCTTCCGCATTATCACCACCATTTCATCGTACGACGTTTGTTAATGTTAAAGATTTCATCCCGACTACACCTGGTGAAACCAGTATAGAACGCGATATTAAAATTACCGACCAATTAAAAACTAGGATCCAGAAGGCAACTCAACATAAACAGCCTTTTTTTGCATTTGCATTTTATGATAGTGCGCACGCCTACAATTACCCCAAAGCTTCATTTACGCCACCATTTTTGCCGGCGGAAAAAGTTGCTCATTTAACCTTGAATCAACCTAAGCAAAAAGAGTTGTATTTTAATCAATATCGTAATGCTGTGTACTTTGTTGATCAGCTTGTGGGGGAAGTGTTGGACGAATTAGAAAAGCAGGGGGCATTGGAGAATACTCTAGTTTTAATAACTGGCGATCATGGGGAAGAATTCAATGACAATGGTCAAGGTTACTGGGGACATAATGGTAACTTTACTCCGGTACAAACGCATGTACCACTTATCCTCCATTGGCCCAACCAGAAAGAACACCATACCTATACTTATCTTACCAGCCATTATGATGTCAGTGCCACGTTACTGCACGATGTTTTAGGCGTGGTAAATTCCATTGGCGATTATAGCATTGGAACACTTTTGAATAATAAAAGTGGGCGCTCTATCATTCTAATTGGTAGTTATGGAAAACTTGCAATATTCTCTCCTGCGCAAGCCTTAATTGCTGTGAGTAGCCGATTAGGTATTTTTCATACTGAGAATTTATCGGGAATACCTAGCCCTAATAAACAAGTTAGCAAAGACTTGTTTAAGCTGGCGTTTGCGCAAATTAACCATTTTCATGCTCATTGAGATGGATTTGCCTGTTGCAAAGAACTAAATGCTAAATCAATAATCTTCAAGGATTGGTCCGCACTAACATCCATGCTCTCAAGTTCGCTACAAAGGTTTGTCATAAAGTTTGCAAAACGATCGGCAGTTAACACCTGAGTTTCGAATGCGTGTATTTTATGAAATATGTGACGCAGACTTGTTTTGCCTAGGACTATCTTTTCGGCACCTTGCTCATGAGTTGCGTCACCAAATAACAACCACCCTGGGGAAACGTTTAGTTCTGCAGCGATTTCGTGCAATTTAAAAGGTTCTGGAATCGCCTGTCCTTTTAAATACTTTCTACAGATCTGTGAGGAGTATCCCGTGATTTCAACCAATTTATGAATATCTACTCCAGAGGTAGAACGTGAAGAAATTAAACCAGCATTTAGCAGAGCAGTTTTTAAACGCAGGGCGAAATGGCTTCCAAAGTGATCTTTTTCCATTGTTTAGGGCTCGTTTTTTAGTAACCGCATATGTTAGCAAGCCAAGAATATAAAATCAAAATGAAACTTTAAGTTTCATGTCGAAATTAATGGTTGACTTTGATTTGAATTTATTAGATAGTTTTTACTCCAGACTTGTTGTACTGGAACATGGAAAACAGCTCAGATGGAACTAGGCTGTATAAAGTGGATGGCTGTTAGCATCCAACTCGCAATTCAAGGCCGGGGTATCCCGGCCTTTCTGATCAGGTTATTTAGATTTTGTATGGGATGTGCCATCACCGCAAGTACATGTACCGCTCATGGTACTTATATCAATCATGCAAGACTTCATTTGATCATGTTGCTCGCAGAAGGTGGTACAATTTGCCTTTTGGCTATCATTACAAGATTTCGTAGTGTCGGCCACGGCACTGTATGAAATTATGCTGAGCAGGAAAGTAAGTCCTATAGCGAAATTTTTAACGATCATTGGGTATCTCCTTATGTTTTCAATGTTCAATAGTAAGCGAACTTAGACAAATTATATTGCAGCGCATCAAATCATAAGCGCTGTCTGAATATTATAGGCTAGTCCAGAAGGAATAGAAGATTTGCTTTGCTGGGACAGCTTTTATATAATAGTCACCTGCTTGCGTTACAGAACGATTTATAGGCACGTAGCTCAGTGGTAGAGCACCACCTTGACATGGTGGTGGTCGGTGGTTCGATCCCACTCGTGCCTACCAATTTACCCTGCTTTGCAGGGTTTTTTTTTCTGTCTGATAAAATAGAGCAATATTCTGAATCTAAGAGGGACAACATGCCAAATATAAAATTACCCGATGGGAGCAGTAAACATTTTGAGCATCCTCTTACTGTTTATGAATTGGCAGCAAGCATTAGCCCTGGATTAGCGAAAGTCGCTATCGCCGGCAAAGTTGATGGGAAATTAGTAGACATTAGCTTCCCACTGACTAAAGATGCGACAGTTATTATCATTACTGAAAAAGATCCTGATAGTTTAGAGGTAATTCGTCATTCATCAGCACATTTATTAGCCCAGGCGGTCAAACTCTTGTTCCCTAAAGCACAAGTAACCATTGGCCCAGTTATCGAAGATGGCTTCTACTATGATTTTGCGGTAGAACGACCATTTACACCTGAAGATCTAGAGCGTATTGAAGCGAAAATGTATGAATTAGCTAAGTCGGATATAAAAATTACGCGACGTGAGCTGCCACGAAATGAAGCTATTTCGTATTTTCGTGATTTAGGGGAAGAATATAAAGCTAAAATCATTGCGGATATTCCAGAAAATGAAACGCTTTCCTTATATCGACAAGGAGATTTCGAGGATTTATGCCGCGGGCCTCATGTTCCTTCCACCGGATTTTTAAAAGCATTTAAGCTAACAAAGCTAGCAGGTGCTTATTGGCGTGGTGATTCCAATAATGAAATGCTGCAAAGAGTTTATGGTACGGCTTGGAAAGATAAAAAGACACTGAATGAATACTTGCTTCGTATTGAGGAAGCAGAAAAACGTGATCATCGCAAATTAGGAAAAGCCCTTGAACTGTTTCATTTTCAAGAAATTGCTCCAGGAATGGTATTTTGGCATCCCAAGGGGTGGACTGTTTATAAGATTCTTGAGCAATATATGCGTACTCGCTTGCAGGATTTCGGATACCAAGAAATTAAGACGCCACAATTAGTAGATAAAGTTTTATGGGAAAAATCAGGGCATTGGGAAAATTTCCGTGAAGAAATGTTCATCACTGAAACCGAAAATCGTATTTACGCTGTAAAGCCTATGAATTGTCCATGCCATATTCAAATCTATAATCAAGGCCTTAAAAGTTACCGTGATTTGCCCTTGCGATTATCTGAGTTTGGTAATTGTCATCGTTGTGAACCTTCAGGTGCACTGCATGGGTTGATGCGGGTGCGTAATATGGTCCAAGACGACGCGCATATTTTTTGTACTGAGAATCAGATTCAATCTGAAGTGTCCATGATGCTTGAGTTGGTTCAATCCGTCTATTCAGATTTTGGGTTTTCTAACATCATTTATCGATTAGCGCTTAGACCTGAAAAGCGCGTTGGTTCAGATGAGGTATGGGATAAGGCTGAGGCTGCTTTAATGCAAGCTATGGAAGGACATCAAATTAAGTGGATAGATGCTCCGGGTGAAGGAGCCTTTTATGGACCTAAAATTGAATGTTCCCTTACCGATTCGATTGGCCGAATTTGGCAGTGTGGTACTATTCAAGTTGATTTTTCCATGCCAGATAGATTGGGTGCGCAATACGTAGCGGAAGACGGAAGTCGTCAAACGCCAGTTATGCTGCATCGAGCTATATTAGGTACATTTGAACGATTTATGGGTATTTTAATTGAAAACTATGCTGGTAGTTTTCCTCTATGGTTGGCGCCAATGCAAATTTCGGTGCTCACGATTAGCGAAAAACAGAATGAATATGGGTTGAAAATTAACCAAATTTTGCAAAATAAGGGATTTAGAACCAATTTTGACTTGAGAAATGAGAAGATTGGCTTTAAAATCCGGGAGCACACCATGCAAAGGGTTCCCTATTTGCTGATTATCGGTGATAAAGAAGTAGAGAATGGACTTGTAACGGTACGTACTCGCGAGGGTACGGATATGGGTGCAATGACAATTGATAAGCTTTGTGAAGCCTTGCGTCAAGAAGAAAACGCGAAGGGCTTGAAATTGAACTAAACTGGAGAAATAACCATTAGTGCATCAAATAGGCGTGAAAGTGATCGCGCGAGAATTAATGAACAGATCAATGTACCTGAGGTACGCTTAATTGATGTAGATGGCAACCAGGCAGGAATTATTTCAACCCGCGAAGCGTTACGAGCAGCTGAAGAAAGCGGTTTAGACTTGGTGGAAATTTCTCCATCAGCAAAGCCGCCCGTATGTCGCATTATGGACTACGGCAAATTTCTTTTTGAAATTAGTAAAAAGCAAGCTGAGGCCAGGAAAAAGCAAAAGCAAATTCAAGTCAAAGAGTTGAAATTCCGTCCAACAACGGAAGATGGAGATTATCAGGTCAAGCTACGCAACCTGATACGTTTCCTTAATCATGGTGACAAAGTCAAAATTACACTGCGTTTTCGTGGTCGTGAAGTGGCTCATCAAGAAATTGGTATGAAAATTCTGGAGCGCTTGCAGAAAGATACTGCTGAATTCGCAGTTGTTGAACAGCAAGCAAAACGGGAAGGTCGCCAATTATTGATGGTATTGTCGCCGAAGAAAAGCAAGTAGCTAATGCGGAGTATATTTATATGCCAAAGTTAAAATCACATCGGGGTGCACACAAACGCTTCCGAAAAACAGCAAGTGGAGCGATTAAGCGCCGTGGTGCTTATCGTAACCATATCCTCACTAAAAAATCGACCAAGCAAAAACGTAATTTACGAGTTGCATCTGGAACATTGAAGCAATGCGATGCTCGGTTAGCTGAGCGCATGTTGCACGGTAGTTAAGGGGGGGTAAAAAATGCCAAGAGTTAAACGTGGTGTGACGGCAAAAGCACGTCATAAGAAAATTTTAGATCAAGCCAAAGGTTATTATGGTGCCCGTAGTAGAACCTATCGGGTTGCCAAACAAGCCGTGATCAAAGCAGGACAATATGCTTATCGCGATCGACGCCAAAAGAAACGTCAGTTTCGTGCTTTATGGATTACTCGTATCAATGCGCAATCTAGAGAATGCGGTCTTTCTTACAGCCGTTTAATTAACGGATTAAAGAAAGCTGCAGTTGAGTTGGATCGTAAAGTATTGGCCGATATGGCAGTACACGATAAGGTAGCTTTTGCTGCAGTTGCTGAACTTGCAAAGAAAGCCCTTGCATCGTAATTTAGCATTATGAAGGTTGGTGCCCTGCAGCAGGGTGCGTTACTAAGGAGGCTTTTGCCTCCTTTTTTACTTAGGTTTCATCATGCAAGATATAAATAAAATACAAGAAGCAGCTTATCTCGCAGTTGAGCAAGCTGATGATATTAATGTTCTAGAAGCGATTCGTGTTGATTTCCTAGGCAAAAAAGGAAAGTTAACCGACATATTAAAATCCTTAGCCAATCTCTCTGCAGAGGAAAAGCCTAAGCTCGGACAGTTGGTGAATGAAGCTAAACGTGAAATAAGTTCACGTATAGAAGACAAAATGCTGCTTTTAAAAGAAGCTCAATTACAAAAGAAATTAACTGCTGAACGCATCGATGTCACTTTACCTGGAAGAGGGAATCAATCAGGGAATTTGCACCCTGTAACTCAAGTGAAGCATCGCATTCAAGAATATTTTAGCCGCCTCGGATTTGATGTTATCCAAGGTCCCGAAGTTGAAAGTGAATTTTATAATTTTGAAGCGTTAAACATCCCAGGCCATCATCCTGCTAGAGCAATGCATGACACTTTTTATTTTGGTGATGGTCATTTATTAAGAACACATACTTCACCTGTGCAAATACGTGCTATGGAAAATCGTACCCCTCCATTGCGTTTAATTGCTCCTGGGCGTGTTTATCGGTGTGATTCTGATGTTACCCACACACCGATGTTCCATCAAGTTGAAGGCCTATTAATTGATAAGCAAGCAACCTTGGCGAGTTTGAAGGGTTTATTAACAGATTTTTTTGCATTTTTCTTTGGCAAGGAATTGGCTGTAAGATTTAGACCATCCTATTTTCCATTTACCGAGCCTTCTGCTGAAGTAGACATTGAATGTACCCAATGTTCCGGGAAAGGATGCCGTTCGTGTAAGTACACTGGGTGGCTTGAAGTGTTAGGTTGTGGAATGGTCCATCCCAATGTGTTAACTGCAGTTAATATTTCCCCACAAGAATATCAAGGCTGGGCTTTTGGAATGGGAATGGATCGCTTAGCCATGCTTTATTTCGGTATTGATGATTTGCGCATGATGTTTGAAAACGACATGGCATTTCTGAAACAATTTTAGAGAATATCAATTACTGTCATTCCCGCGAAGGCTGGAATCTAGCTACGGTGAGCATCTGTTAGCAATAGATCCCGTCTGGGCGGGGATGAAAATTGATGTATTAGGTTTGTGGATCCTGAGGAATTTTCATGAAAATTAGTGAATCCTGGTTACGTGAGTTGGTTAATCCAAAAATAAATGGAGAGCAATTAGCTGCCCAATTAACCATGGCTGGCTTGGAAGTAGATGCTAGAGCACCCGTTGCAGGGCAATTCGAGAAAGTTGTTGTTGCGGAAGTATTAAACACGATACCTCATCCACAAGCTGATAAATTAACCTTATGTGATGTAAGCATTGGTGATGCCGCGACGTATAAAATTGTTTGTGGTGCAAGAAACGTTCGTCAAGGGTTGAAGGTTGCTTTAGCGCTACCTGGGGCAAATTTACCTGGAGGTATTTCTATTAAAGAAACTAAATTACGCGGAGAGCTTTCCCAAGGGATGTTGTGTTCTACCACTGAACTAGGGATGGATGAAAGCTCAGAGGGCATTTTAGAGTTACCCAACGATGCCCCTCTAGGCGAAGATTTACGTAATTATTTATCCTTAGATGATCATATTATCGATATAGATTTAACTCCTAATCGTGCGGATTGTTTTAGTATTTTGGGAGTGGCTAGGGAAGTTGCTGCTTTGAATCGAATACCAATCAACAAAGTGCCTGTAAATGTTGTTCCTCCCTCCATAGATGAGACACTCACTATAACTATAAAGGCAGTAGAGGCTTGTCCGCAATATTGTGGCCGTATCATTCGCCAAATTAACTCGAAAGCAGACACCCCACTTTGGTTAAAAGAGCGTTTGCGCCGTTGTGGAGTCCGTCCTTTGCATCCTGTAGTTGATGTAACTAATTATGTAATGTTCGAACTTGGTCAGCCCATGCATGCATTTGATTTGCAAAAAATTCAGGGGAATATTCAAGTTCGCTTAGCGCAATCCAAAGAAACATTAGAATTACTAAATGGCCAGCAAATAGAACTCAACGAAAAAGTTCTGGTTATTGCTGATGATCATAAGGCTCTTGCTATGGCTGGAGTTATGGGAGGCGAAGACAGTGCAGTCTCAGTAGATACCATGGATATTTTCTTGGAGAGTGCTTTTTTCAACCCCCTCACTGTCGCGGGCGTTGCTCGTCAATATGGGTTAAGTAGTGACTCTTCCCAACGCTTTGAACGAGGGGTTGATCCTTCTTTGCAAAACATAGCTCTTGAGCGTGCAACTGACCTCATATTGCAGATTTGCGGTGGCAAACCTGGTCCAGTGATAATGACGAATAATCCTGAATATTTGCCAGAATCCAAACAGATACAATTTAATCCAGAGCGAGTTGAACGGTTAAGTGGTGTTCCGGTCACACCGGAAGACATGCAGAGTATTTTGCAAAGCCTGGAAATGGACGTTACTGCTTCAACTGAAAACTCGTGGTTGGTGGGTATTCCATTACATAGATTTGATATTAGTTTGGAAGTTGATTTAGTGGAAGAAATCGTTCGTCTTTATGGGTACGATCACATTGTACCTCAACCAATGATTACAAATGTTAGACCAGGCAGCATTAATATATATGACCAATTAAGCAGCCAAATTGCTTCCTTTTTATGTCACCGTGGATATCAGGAAACCATTAGTTATAGCTTTGTGGATCCTGATTTACAGCAAGAAATTTATCTGAACAGTGCAACATTAGAATTGCTAAACCCAATTTCTAAAGAATTATCACAAATGCGTGTCGGTATGTGGCCTGGATTAATTGCTTCTATGTTATACAACATCCATAGGCAGCAGGCTGCAATAAAATTCTTTGAAACCGGTGTTGTATTCGATGTTCAAGGCAAACAACTAAAAGAGCATTCTTGTGTGGCTGGTTTGTTGATGGGGGCTCATGCTCATTTGAATTGGAGCGAGCCTGCTAGAAAATATGATTTTTACGATTTGAAAGGTGATTTGCAGGCTATGTTTGTAGGGCTGCATCTAGACGAGGTTGAATTTATTACAGAAGGACATTCTGCATTGCATCCAGGAAAATCGGCCAAGATTGTAATTAAGCAACAAGAAGCAGGGTGGATAGGAGTTTTACATCCAAAACTATTGGATGCTCTCGACATTCAAGAGGAAGTGATGATATTTGAGCTTAATTTGGATCAGCTGCAAAGCTTTATTGCCCCGCAATTTCAAAGCATTTCAAAGTATCCGCAAATCCGACGAGATCTGTCATTCTTAGTTGGAGAGGACATTACAGCACAGCAAATTGAAAATGCTGTTAGTGCAGTTGTCCCTGCGAATTTGTTAAAGACTTTTGACGTATTTGACGTTTATATGGGGGAGTCCATTCCAAACGGTCAAAAAAGCCTGGCCATATCGTTTACTCTGCAGGATGACAGCAAGACATTAGTTGACGGTGAGATTAATAACGTAAATGATGCTATAATAAAAAAACTGAATGAAGAGTTTGCCATTCTATTGAGGGACTAATCGTGAATGCGTTAAGCAAAGCAATTATGGCGGATGCCTTATGCAACGAAATCAATTTATCAAAGCCTGATGCAAAACAAATGGTTGAAGATTTTTTTGAAGAAATTCGTTTTGCTTTGGAAAATGGAGAGCATGTAAAGCTCTCTGGTTTTGGTAATTTCACCTTGCGTGATAAACCTAAGCGACCCGGTAGGAATCCCAAAACAGGTGAAGAAATACCTGTAGAGGCGCGGCGTGTAGTTACGTTCAAACCTGGACTCAAACTGAAAACTAAAATAGAGACACGGGGTAAGTAAGCTTGTCGCATTATGTAAAACATCTATTTTTTTGCACTAACCAGAAAGTACCTGGTAAAAAATGTTGCGCTAATGCAGGTAGCGAGGATTTCGTCGACTATATGAAATCTAAGCTTCTGGAATTGGAGTTACATGGACCTGGTAAATATCGAGTAAGTAAATCCGGCTGTCTTGGGCGTTGTAGCCTAGGGCCTTGTTTGGTGATATATCCAGATGAGGTTTGGTATACTTATTCAAATTATGAAGACATGGATGAAATCATAAGCTCACACCTTGTAGGTGGTAAGATAGTTGAGCGTTTATTGATGGACCAACCAGCCAATTTTACTATCTTGGCCGAAAAACTTTGATTTCAGTGTTCCGTTGCTCACATAGGTATCTGTATGTGTAGCTAAGGTGTAGAAAACCAAGGTTTTTCGATGTAAGCTAAGGAATTGGCACAAATCCCTAGGTAGACTTACAAAAAATTATTTAATTTACTTGTAGGTTTGACAACTTTTAGTTAAAATCGCCCGTCCAAGATAAAAAGATTACCAATTTAAAGGCGGTACGGAGTTAGTTTAATGAAAACATTTAGCGCTAAGACACACGAAGTCAAACGCGACTGGTATGTGATCGATGCCAGCGAAAAAGTATTAGGTCGCCTTGCAACAGAGATTGCGCGTCGTTTACGCGGAAAGCATAAGGCAGAATACACACCTCACGTTGATACGGGAGATTATATTATTGTTACTAATGCTGAAAAAGTTACGGTAACAGGCCGCAAATTCAAAGAAAAAATATATTACAACCATTCTGGTTTTCCTGGTGGAATTAAATCAATTTCTTTCGATAAGCTGCAGCAAAAAAACCCAATCAGCATTATTGAGCGTGCGGTAAAAGGTATGCTTCCTAAAAACCCGTTGGGTAGAGAAATGTATCGGAAACTGAAAGTTTATGTGGGTAGCGAGCATCCCCATACTGCTCAGCAACCTAAGACACTAGAGATTGAGGAATAAGCATGGCTGAATTACAGCAATATTATGGCACAGGCCGAAGAAAGAGCTCTACAGCTCGTGTATTCTTACGTCCTGGCAAAGGCGCGATTAAAATTAATAATCGAGCTTTAGAAGATTATTTCGGCCGTGAAACAGCAGGCATGATAATTCGTCAACCGCTAGAAGCGGTAGATATGCTGAATAAATTCGATATTTATGCCACTGTAAAAGGCGGCGGTAGTTCTGGGCAAGCTGGTGCAGTTCGCCTTGGTATTGCTAGAGCTTTAGTAGAATATGACGAACAAGATTTG
Source organism: Legionella genomosp. 1 (assembly GCA_945862405.1). Classification (GTDB taxonomy): domain Bacteria; phylum Pseudomonadota; class Gammaproteobacteria; order Legionellales; family Legionellaceae; genus Legionella_A. The sequence goes on along the minus strand of CAMAYX010000012.1, from coordinate 2,062 downwards.
GCAGCTGATGCTGAGCCTAATCCAGATTCTTTCCGTAGAAAATTGCGTGCACGTGGATTGTTAACTCGTGATCCTCGACGCGTTGAAAGAAAGAAAGTTGGTTTGCACAAAGCTCGTCGTGCAACTCAGTACTCCAAACGTTAAGATTATACGTTTCAAAAAACCTCGCAATTGCGAGGTTTTTTTTGCCTCGCAGCTTTGTAAACGATATTTATAATTGTTTGTATCCTTATACCTGTCATCATCGTGTAGGTATGGATTCATGCTTGAATTGGGTGCAATGTACTCCAGGATTGCTCCCAGTTTTCGGCTGTATGTGGCGGGGCGTCAGCAGAGCATGATCAACAGTCAGCGCCAGCAAGGATGGCACATAAATAAATTGTCCCTAAGCTTACCTCTGGGCAAAAACTTAATTCTTTGATATAACTAATTTTACTTTTTTGCGATCAGGATGATGGCGTGAGTACTATTAATGATCCGAATCAGGATCCCGAAACTAACCCTGATGACACTATTGATGAAGACCGACGCCGGTTTTTATTGACCACGACAGGTGTTTTGGGCGGAGTGGGTGCTATGTGCGCATTGACTCCTTTTGTCGCCTCGTGGATGCCCAGTGCAAAAGCTCAAGCAGCAGGTGCTCCGGTACAGGTGGATTTAAGTAAAATTGAACCAGGGCAACAGGTTACGGTTGAATGGCGGGGCAAACCTGTTTGGATTATTCGCCGTACTAAGGAAATGTTGACGCATTTAGATGAAGATAGGGACCGTTTGCGCGATCCGGATTCAACCGTTGAGCAACAACCAGAATATGCACAAAATAAGTTCCGTTCAATTAAGCCAGAATTTTTAGTATTAGTTGGTATCTGTACGCATTTAGGATGTTCTCCAAAATATAAACCCTTTGAAAAAGAACTTGGACCAGACTGGCCTGGTGGTTTTTTTTGTCCTTGCCATGGCTCGGCTTTCGATCTTGCAGGGCGTGTGTTCAAAAGCGTTCCCGCTCCCATTAATTTAGAAGTACCTCCATATCGATACATCAGTGAGAACGTCATTATTATTGGCGAAGATGAGACTAAGGAAGCAAAATGAATGGATTTCTAAAATGGTTAGACGCTCGTTTCCCGCTGCTCACAGCTTGGAAAAGCCATGTAAGTGAATATTACGCTCCCAAAAATTTTAATTTTTATTACTTTTTTGGCTCATTAGCTATGGTGGTATTGGTTAATCAAATCCTAACTGGTTTGTGGTTAACTATGTTTTACACACCGTCTGCCACAGAAGCATTTAGTTCTATTGAATACATCATGCGCGATGTAAATTACGGGTGGTTGCTCCGATATATGCATTCTACCGGAGCATCTGCGTTTTTTATTGTCATCTATCTACATATGTTTCGAGGGTTATTGTATGGTTCCTATCAAAACCCTAGAGAGTTGGTTTGGCTGATTGGCGTTGTTCTGTTCATTTTATTAATGGCGGAAGCTTTTTTTGGTTATTTATTACCTTGGGGGCAGATGTCGTACTGGGGGGCTCAAGTAATTACCTCTCTATTCGGGGCTATACCTTATTTTGGCGATACAATCATTACTTGGTTGCGTGGGGATTACACCGTTGCCAATGCTACTTTACAGCGTTTTTTTGCGCTGCATGTAGTGGGCGTACCCCTATTGTTTCTTATCTTAGTATTTCTACATATCGTTGCTTTGCATAAAGTAGGCTCTAATAATCCTGAAGGTATAGAAATTAAAAAGAATTTAAAGCCTAATGGTCATCCCGTAGATGGAATCCCGTTTCATCCCTATTACACAGTAAAGGATTTTTTTGGTGTCATTGTATTTTTAATTCTATTTTTTGCAGTTGTATTTTTTTTCCCCGAGATGGGCGGCTATTTCCTTGAACACGCAAATTTCGCGCCTGCTGATCCGCTTACAACTCCCGAACATATTGCTCCGGTATGGTACATGACCCCTTTCTATGCAATGTTACGTGCGGTACCCGATAAATTATTTGGGGTGTTGACCATGCTCGGTGCGATTCTAATTTTATTATTTGTACCATG
>CAMAYX010000011.1 GCA_945862405.1 Legionella genomosp. 1 | reverse complement strand
CTCCTGCCCCTGCTGTAGTTCTTTGCGGCGGGAAACTTACTACGTTTCGACAACTTGCTGAACAAGCGGTTGATGAACTAAAAACGGTATTCCCTGACTTACCAAACTCAAGCACCGCAAATAATCCGTTGCCTGGAGCTACTTTGCCCGGAATGAATTTTATTGAGTTTCAAACTTATGCGTACGAAAAATACAATTGGTTGGGCAATGATTTGTTAAAGCGTTTTCTAAACACCTACGGCACACGTGTGGAACTATTATTACAAGGTTTTAATTGTCTAGAGGATTTAGGTAAATGTTTTGGACACAACCTTTTTCAAGCCGAGGTTGATTTTTTGCTACACGAAGAATGGGCACAGTCACTAGACGATATTATATGGCGACGAACTAAACTAGGGTTAACCCTTACGAAGGATCAACAGCAAAATTTATTGCTATATTTGCAGTCCCCAAAAGATTTAGCATAATTCGTCTTGCCACTGATTAGCTCTCTTGCGTATACTAATTTAGTTGTTTACAACAATAAAAAATAATAATAACAGGGAGCTCTCATGAAATCGATTAAACTATTCGCTGCCGCTCTGGCATTTTCTTTATCAAGCTTTGCATTTGCTGATGAGCCTGCAAGCACAGATTCTTCTGCTGCAAGCACTCAAACACAATCTGGTGATAGCAGTCAACCAGCCCAAGCTTCAGGCGATCAACAAGGTGGTCAAGCTTCAGGCACAGCAGGTTCAGGCTCAGCTTCAGGTTCAGATCAAAGCCAAGGAAGCCAAGATTCTTCTGGTCAAACAAGCAGCACTGACGAGTAATATAAGAATCAAAACCTTGATTACGAAGGCTACTCTAACGTAGCCTTGATGCAGTGAAACGTAATCAAGGTTTCCTTCCCGACGACTTAAACGCACAAATAGATAATATTCACGAAAACAAAGAAAATAGCTGTTACCTATTTCTTCCGATTGGAATGGCGCGTCTGAAACCTTGATTACGCCTGCGGCTGCATCAAGGCTACGTTTTAAAGTTCTTCTTCTTTATTCAACTGCTCTTTAATGGCGCTAACATCTGCAATCTGAGCCTGTTGGACTAACTCTTTTAGCGTAGACTCTGGCATACTGCCAGCTTCCGAGTAAATGACGATTTCTTGTTTGAAAACCATCAGGTGGGGGATTGAACGGATTTGAAATATATCTGCTAATTCCTGCTCTTCAGAAACATTTATTTTTGCAAATACTATCTTTTCAAATTCTTGAGCTATCTTTTCATAAACAACACCAAACTGTTTACATGGGGCACACCATTCCGCCCAAAAATCTACAAAAACAATTTCATTCGTTTGAATCAACTGTTCTAGTTGATTACTAGTTACTGATTGACTTCGGTTGCCCATGAATTCTCCCTGGTCTGAATCACTGACAAAATCCTTTGAAATATTGCATTCACGTTGCCGGTGCCATCAACACGATGGAATTTTGGCGCATGGGGATCATTTTGCTGAGACCATTGTTGGTAATATTTTACTAATGGCTCTGTTTGCTGATGGTAGACGTCTAAACGCTTACGAATAATTTCTTCATGATCATCATTGCGCTGAACGAGCGGCTCACCAGTCTCATCATCATGACCTGTTTTTTTAGGTGGGCTATATTCCACATGATAAACACGACCTGAAGCCGAGTGTATGCGACGACCACTGATTCGTTTTACAATTTCTTCATCATCAACAGCGACTTGGACCACTTGATCTAAATCTATGTCGGCTTGTTTCAAAGCTTCCGCTTGTTGAAGAGTACGTGGAAAGCCATCTAAGAGAAAACCGCCTTTACAGTCGGCTTGTTGTAAACGCTCTTTAACCAAGCCAATGATAATGTCATCTGAAACCAGCTCTCCCGAGTCCATGATTTTTTTAGCGCTTAAACCTAGCGGCGTTCCAGCTGCAATAGCGGAGCGCAGCATATCGCCGGTTGATATTTGCGGTATGTTGAAATGTTTAATCAATAACAACGCCTGTGTACCCTTCCCTGCTCCAGGTCCACCCAATAACATTATTCGCATCCACAAACTCCCATTTAAATTTCTACTCAGATCCTACCGTGTCACATAATAAAAGCAAGTTTCTCTCTAGGTAGTATTACCAAAATTGATACCAAGATTTAAATTGATTTTTGCATTTAGCGAGTTGAGCTTGATAAATTTGTGCTCTAGCCTCCACTTTCCGTGCCACCTGCATTAACCATTTTTTCTTGAGATAGGTTTTACGTTGGTAACCGCCTATGCCTTCATGATAGGCCAAGTACAGAGAATAGGCATCGTTACGGCGAATACCAGCCTTTTGGTGGGCCATATTGGCATACCAGCCAATAAAATCAAGAGCATCACCGAATTTATCACGAGCAGAAAATAATCCACCATTCGTTTTTTTGTAATGGGCCCAGGTGCCATCTAAGGCTTGAGAATAGCCATAAGCTGTGGAAGGTCTAGTCCAGGGAATAATCCATAGGATTTTAGTTCTAGGCGGTTTTGCACGCCCATTAAAATGCGATTCCTGATGGACAATGGCCATTTGCACCGGTACAGGGACTAACCAACGTCGTTCAACATCCTTGGCATCCGAATACCATTTGGGATATTGTTTAAATACGCTGCAAATATTATTCACATCGTTAGGAACTGGACTAACGCACCCTGATAACAATAATACTAGTAAGCAAGCTAATCCAATCTTTAAGCGCATTTCTAACTTCCCATTGTTAAAGCGTTATTAGTAGCAGAAATTTCACAAAATTAAAATTAGAGATTGGTAAGTATTTTATTTGCCAAGATAGTAGAATTGTTATCTAGTAAAATTTTCTTTGAGTTTACATATGCCTATCTTAGTATTTGATATTGAGACTGTTCCAGATGTGATTTCGGGACGTAAACTGTATGAACTACAAGGCTTATCTGACGAAGATACCGCTTTAGCCATGTTTGCCTTACGTCGTGCTAAAGTTGGCCATGAATTTCTGCCGCATCATCTACAAAGAATAGTGGCAATTTCGGTGGTACTCGCTACCCCAGAACATATCAGAGTTTGGTCGTTAGGCGATGAAAACTCCAGCGAAAAAGAAATTATTCTGCGTTTCTTTTCCGGTATTGAAAAACACATGCCTACTCTAGTCAGTTGGAACGGCAGTGGCTTTGACTTACCCGTACTTCATTACCGATCGTTATACCATGGAGTTTCAGCGCCACTTTATTGGGAAAGCGGGGAAAATCAATCTACTTTTCGGTACAACAACTACCTTAACCGCTTTCATTACCGTCATTTAGATTTAATGGATGTATTAGCGGGTTATCAAAATAAAGCTTTTGCCCCTCTGGATGAGATTGCTTCTATGCTGGGTTTTCCAGGAAAAATGGGAATGAGTGGTTCTAAGGTTTGGGGAGAATACCAAGCTGGGAATTTAAAAGGGATTCGTGATTATTGCGAAACCGATGTGTTAAATACCTACTGCGTTTTTTTGCGTTTTGAATTAATACGCGGTGTAATTGATCAACAAGAATATTCGCATTTGCTGCATGGTTTACAACATTATTTGCAAAGCGAAACAGAAAAACCTCATCTGCAGGAATTTTTAGGGGGTTTTACGGCTGATCTCAAATTGTGATATTACTTTCTTTTCTAAGATTACAGCATCTTCTACGCCCATGCTGTCACAGTAATAGTTTTCTTTAATTCCAATTTGGGTAAACCCCATCTTTTGATACAAACTCAGTGCTGACAGATTGCTAGGACGCACCTCTAAGGTAATCGTATCTATAAGTGGGTATTGGAGTGTATTAATAAGCGTTTGTAGTAGATATCCCCCATGACCTTGCCCTTGATGAGCAACCGCAACGCATAAATTAAGTACATGGCAATAATTCGCATAATAACGGGCAATAACATAACTAATAATTTTGCTAGAAGCGTTTTCTTGCAGTTCCAACACCCGGCAATCATATCCTACCAAGATACAGTCATGAATAATTTCACGACTCCAAGGTGCTCGATGTGCAACAACTTCAATAGAATAAACGGGATCCACATCAAGAGACTGCATAGCCCGCACTATTTTTGCCATTTGAACGTCCTAAACCAACTCATATAAAAATTTTAGTTTGTACTAAGCCTAACTGTCCAGTGAGATCAGAATAGAATTATTGGGTCAATGACCCAACTTACACATAAAGATAGTCCAGTGCACAGCCGCAAGTTAAGCAATCTCAAATTAAGCAAAGCGAAAATTTGAGAGGTCCTGTCAAGGGCAATAACCGTTCAGATTTGGTGGAGGTTGAACGATCTCGGGGGTAAAAAAAGCGCAGCATACATCAGGTATGTGAGCATTTATTTACCCCCGAGATCGTTCAAGATCCGCCAAATATGACGGTTATTTTTTCTTTTTGGGCATGTATAGGTCGGTAATACTTCCCTCAAAGATTTCTGCAGCTTGCGCTATCGTTTCTGAAAGCGTTGGATGCGGATGAATGGTCAGAGCAATGTCTTCAACATCACAGCCCATTTCAATGGCTAACGCTGTTTCCGAAATTAGATCGCCTGCATTTATACCTACAATACCCGCGCCCAAAATACGCTTACTTTCTGGGCAAAACAGTAATTTGGTGATGCCTTCTTCACGTCCCATACTTAAAGCTCTTCCGCTTGCTACCCATGGGAATGACCCTTTTTCATAGTTGATGTTTTGTGCTTTCGCATCTTTCTCAGTGAGTCCTACCCAAGCAAGTTCAGGATCCGTATAAGCAACACTAGCAATGCACTTTGGGTCAAAGAAATGTTTTTTACCAGCAATAACTTCCGCTGCTACTTTGCCTTCAGGAATGGCTTTATGAGCCAACATGGGTTGTCCAACCACATCACCGATAGCAAAAATGTGTTCTACGTTTGTTCGCATTTGTTTATCAACTTTGATGAATCCACGCTCATCAACATTTACTCCAGCTTTTTCAGCAGCTATATTGCCACCATTAGGTTTGCGTCCTACAGCAACTAAGACTTGTTGGAAACAAAGTGGTTTATCCGTCGCATGCTCACCTTCCATAGAAACATAAATACCGTCTTTTTTGGCTTCGACTTTGGTAACTTTTGTTTTGAGAAGAAATTTAACGCCTTTTTTACTCATACGTTTTTGTAATACATTCACCAGATCATTATCGGCGCCAGGAATTAATTGATCCATAAATTCAACCACGGTGACATTCACTCCTAAAGCAGAATATACCGTAGCCATTTCCAGACCAATAATACCTCCACCAAGAACTAATAAATCGCCTTTAATGTCAGCAAGCTCTAATGCACCCGTAGAACTAAATATGCGCTTGTCTTCTGGAATAAACGGTAGACTTACCGACTCACTGCCCACGGCAATGATCGCATTGGAAAAATCAATCGTGGTGCTTCCATCTTTACCTTCTACAACTACTTGTCGGGCAGCTGAAAACTTAGCGGCTCCTGTAACTACTTCTACTTTGCGCTGTTTTGCTAAGGCCTTTAAACCTCCTGTCAACTTCCCAACAACGGAGTTTTTCCAAACAACCAATTTTTTATTATCCAATTTAGGACTTGAAAAGCTCACGCCCAAGTCCGCCATTTCATGGGTTTCATCCACGACTTTTGCAATGTGCAGTAAAGCCTTGGATGGGATACAGCCAACGTTTAAACACACCCCGCCCAAATTATCAAATCGCTCTACTAGAACAACAGTTTTACCTAAATCTGCAGCACGAAATGCAGCTGTATAGCCACCAGGACCACTACCAATAACGACTACGTCGGTTGTAATTTGTTTTGTCATCTCAAAGCCTCATAAACATTCATTTTTATAATAATATTCTGCGTATATCGCTCAAACTGTCGCTAATATAACGTGAAAAACGTGCTGCTTCCGCACCGTCTATAACGCGGTGATCATAAGAAAGTGATAGAGGCAGCATAAGTCGGGGAGAAAATTCACCCTCGATAAATACAGGCTTTGTCTGCGACCTCGATAAACCTAAAATGGCCACTTCAGGGCTATTTACAATTGGCGTGAACGCCGTTCCACCAATTCCGCCCAAACTGGAAATGGTAAAACATCCCCCAGACATGTCTGCTGGCATTAGACCTTTTTCTCTAGCCTTGGCACTTAGTCTGGCCATTTCTTTGGCAATTTCGATTACGGTTAGTTTGTTGACGTCCTTAATAACAGGTACAACTAAACCATTTGGAGTTTCTACCGCCACACCTATGTTGCAGTACTGTTTATAAATTAAATTTTCCCCTTGCGCGTCTAGGGATGTATTGAATTGAGGAAATACTTCTAAAGCGCGGCTTACTACTTTGCAAACAAAGGCTAGAATAGTGAGCTTATAACTTTTGTCTTTGCTGTGCTCAACTTCTGCTTTCCGAAATGCTTCTAACTCGGTGATATCAGCTTCGTCGAATTGGGTAACATGGGGGATTGAAATCCAAGAACGATGTACATTTGCCCCTGTAAGTCGTTTAATTTTGTTCAATGGTTTTAGTTCAACGGCACCAAATTTAGTAAAATCAACTTGAGGTGCACTGGGGAGAGCAAATCCGCCTCCAGAAGCTTTATTTTGCAATTGAGCCTTTACGTAGCTCTGAACATCTTCTTTGCTGATTCGTGACTTTCTACCGCTGCCCTGCACTGCCGCCAAATTTACACCCAGTTCACGTGCCAGGCGTCTTACTGCCGGACCTGCGTGAGCGTCACCACCGGTGTTTACTTCATCAATCGGCCCAGAGGATGTGGATTTCGTTGGCTCTATGATTTTCTCAGCTTGAGGTGCTACTTCTTGCGCTTTTTCTTTTGGAACATCTTCTTGAGCGGCAGGCGATGGCTCTTGTTGCGGTTCAGGCGCTGGAGCAGGGGTTGCAATAGAATCCATTGCCAACATTAAAATAACATCACCTTCGGCAACTTTATCACCAATTTTAACTTTGATGGAGCCAACCACACCAGCGTGGGGTGAAGGTATTTCCATACTTGCTTTATCAGACTCTAAGGTAATTAGAGGGGTATCTTTGCTGATTTCATCACCTTCTTTAACTAATATTTCGATGACATCAACACCTGCAGCACCGCCAATATCAGGAACCTTTATTTCTTGTTCATTTGCCATTCTTTATCCTCAATAGGAAATGTAGCCTTGATGCAGCCGCAGGCGTAATCAAGGTTTCAATGAATTCTTAAAATCCTAATGTGTAGCTGGATCTACTTTCTCTGGATTAATCCCATACCGTTTAATAGCTTCAGCCACTTTCGCATTAGAAATCAACCCATCATCTGCTAAGGCTTTCAATGCTGAAACGGTGATAAATTTTGCATCCACTTCAAAGAAATGACGTAATTGAGCGCGCGTATCACTGCGGCCATATCCGTCGGTACCTAAAGTGACGTAATGCCCCTTGATGAAGGGACGAATTTGCTCTGAGTACATACGCATATAATCTGTAGAAGCAAGGATAGGCCCTTTAGTCTTTTCTAATAGTTGGCTGACATAACTTTGCTTAGGTTTAGCTTCAGGATGTAAACGATTATAGCGTTCAACAGCCAAACCATCGCGGCGAAGTTCGGTGAAACTGGTTACACTCCAAATATCAGCAGTAACTGAAAAATCCTCTTCCAGCATTCGTGCAGCTTCCAAAACTTCGCGTAGAATTGTACCGCTTCCTAATAATTGTACATGAGCTTTTGCTTTCTTAGCGCTTTCTTTCAGCAAATACATACCTTTGATAATGCCCTCTTCAGCACCTTCCGGCATATCAGGTTGTACATAGTTTTCATTCATTACCGTGATGTAATAGAACACATTTTCTTGTTGCTGATACATTCTATACAAACCGTCTTGCATGATAACTGCTAACTCATAAGCATAGGTTGGATCATAAGAAACACAATTTGGGATAGTAGATGACATCAAATGACTATGTCCGTCTTGATGTTGCAAACCTTCACCTGCTAACGTTGTGCGCCCTGCCGTACCACCCAGCAAGAAACCGCGTGCTTGCATATCACCAGCAGCCCAGGCTAAATCTCCAACGCGTTGGAATCCAAACATAGAGTAGTAGATATAGAAAGGAATCATCGCCAATTTATTGGTACTGTATGAGGTTGCAGCAGCAATCCAAGAACAAAATGCTCCTGCCTCATTAATTCCCTCTTCAAGGATTTGACCATCTTTTGCTTCACGGTAGTACATCACTTGCTCATGATCGACGGGAGTATACAATTGCCCTACAGGGGAATAAATTCCAATTTGTCGAAACAAGCCTTCCATACCAAACGTACGGCACTCATCAGGAATGATAGGTACAATTCGTTCACTAATATTTTTGTCTTTCAACAACACACCTAGAATACGTACGAATGCCATGGTTGTGGAAATTTCACGGTCGCCGGTTCCTTTGGTCACACTAGCAAATGCATCCAATTTAGGAATTGTTAGTTTTTCGCAGGCGGTACTACGTGCTGGTAAATAGCCGCCTAACAATTCGCGTTGCTTTTTAATGTATTGAATTTCTGGGCTATTCTCCGCGGGCCGATAAAAAGGGACTTCGGTGATTTGGTCATCGCTTACTGGGATGCTAAACCGATCGCGGAATGCCCGCAGCTGTTCAATGGACATCTTCTTTTGCTGGTGGGTAATGTTCATTCCTTCACCAGCAGCACCCATTCCATAGCCTTTAATAGTTTTAGCTAAAACAACGGTAGGACTGCCTTGATGCTCTATCGCTTGCGCATAAGCTGCATAAACTTTTTGTGAATCATGGCCTCCTCGATTCAAACGCCATATTTCATCGTCGCTTAAATTCTCGACCATTTTTTTCAATTCTGGATATTGGCCAAAGAAATGGTCGCGTACATACGCTCCATTATTTGCTTTATATCCTTGATAGTCTCCATCAACGCATTCTTCCATACGCTTTTGCATTAAACCATCTTTGTCACGTGCAAATAGAGGGTCCCAACGCCCGCCCCAAACGACTTTAATTACGTTCCAACCGGCACCTCTAAATAAACCCTCTAACTCTTGAATGATCTTGCCATTCCCACGCACGGGACCATCAAGACGTTGTAAATTACAATTAACCACAAAAATTAAGTTATCCAATTTCTCACGAGCGGCGATTGAAAGAGCACCAACGGACTCCACTTCATCCATTTCACCGTCGCCTAAAAAGGCCCATATTTTGCGGCCTTCATCTTTTATTAATCCACGATGCTCCAAATACTTAATAAACCGTGCTTGGTAAATTGCCTGTAAAGGCCCTAAGCCCATTGAAACCGTGGGAAACTGCCAGAAATCTCCCATCAACCAAGGGTGCGGATAAGACGATAAGCCATCAACTTCAACTTCTTGTCTAAATTTATCCAATTGCTGTTCTGAAAGCCTGCCTTCTAAAAATGCCCGCGCATAGATGCCTGGAGAAGAATGTCCTTGGATATATAACATATCGCCACAATGTTCTTCATTGGCACCTTTAAAGAAGTGATTAAAACCAACTTCGTATAACGTCGAAGATGAGGCATAAGTAGCAATATGACCACCTAACTCAGGGGCATATTTACCAGCGCGAAGCACCATAGCTACAGCATTCCAGCGAATTAGGGCGCTAATACGCTTAACAATGCCTTCATCCGGGGGAATTTGCTTTTCTTCATGTGGTTTGATCGTATTGCGATAGGGTGTGCGAATGCTGGATCCTAATTTGATACCATCTGAAGTCGCCTTGTTCAGAAGTTCCTGTAATAAAAATGCGGCACGCTCATTGCCCTCTTGAGCAACTACCGATTGTAAGGCATCTAACCATTCGCGGGTTTCTATTGGATCAATATCTTTCAAATCTTCATTTGCCATGAACTTTCCTCTGGAACTTTTAGCAACAAGTAAGTGGGACTTGCAGCCGTTTTCGGATTACGCCGGTGCAAGATTGCACGCAAACTTGATAGTCTGCCACGCACTCGCACGTTATTTTGCGGCATTGTAGTGGATCACGATAGGATTGCAACTGACGAGTTAAATATCCGCCGCTGACACACTGCTCATTTACGTATTTGTTATAGCTGTTTTGCGTCATGCGACTTGCAAATGCTTCACATTGTAAGCAACTGTTGCCACATGTTTTACTGCAGACGCTGAGCCGCTGTTGGCAAGATTGCTTACACGCAGCCATCTCTAAGGCGGGTTTTTGATGCGCACAGCCGTTGAGAAAAAATATTAGGATAATACAGCTTATTCTAACGATGACAGACATACGTGCTCTCTTAATTTTTGTCCGCGGGCTAAGCGCAGAATTTTTTTATTATTATAAATCAAATAACCTTGATTACGCCTTTGGCTGCATCAAGGCTACGTTGGACATTTTTTAACAAGATACCTATTTAAATCATAACCAGGAAGCCATGGTAAATAGTGCCAACAGTACTAATAATACAACGACAGCATGTTCTACTATAATTTCTGCTTGTGGCATTAAGAATTCCGCTTCGTCAGAATTACCCACAGCACTCAATCCGCAAACACTTAACATGGTGTTGTTTTCTTGGGGAGCTGCAAATAAAAATTTTGCAAAATGCTTAAACCCCGCCTGGAAATTGCCAACTAATAAATACAACAACGAGGTAAGCTTAGCAGGTATCCAGTCTAGTACAGACGTTATAAGCGCAGCTTCTTTATGTACAATTTCTTCTGCTTGGCAAAGCGAAATTAAGCGATAGATAAGCGTGCCTACAGGGCCCAAAGCAATATACCAAAAGATAACAGCGAACAACTGACCGTTCACTTGAGCGAAATAGTCACCGACACTTTGCGGTATGTCGTGATGCTTTTGCTCTCTCCTCACTGGGTAGAAAGGGTTGCCCGGGCCAAGACAATAGTAAAAAATGGCGATGTTAAAAACTAATCCCACAAATCCAAATACCCAGCCACTAAATAGGTGAAGTACACCCCAGGCTACCAAAGCAGCCGGAGCAACGATTACCAACAAGGCAATCCACGGGAAAGCGGGTGATTCTTTATTAGATAAACGTTGACCTATCATTCGCCAATAATTCTGGAACCAAGAAAAACGGTGGTGTGAGCTTACATGCACCAAAAATCGCTCACTTAATAGACATAGAACAATAACCAAAAGTTTCATGCAAACTTCCTTAATCTTTTCTCATTCTTTCCGTTAAGGACATTGGAGTCGGATATTTTAAAACGACTACATAAGACGAAACAATAAAGGTTAAAATGGTAGTCGCTTGAATTAGATTTGATGCTACGTTAGAAATCAATTTGCTGCTTAAAGCAATACTTGCCACCAACAGCGAGAATTCACTCCCCTGCCCTAAGCGTATACCCACTTCTTTAGCGACTGTTTTCTTTTCTCCTGCTTTTACTAAAAGAATCTGGAAGCATAAAGGTTTAATCAATAACATTAAAAATGCCAAAATAAAGGCAGGTATTACGACTTGTGCTGCAAGACCAAAGTCGAATGTAGCACCTACTGAAAAGAAAAACATAACGAGAAAGAAATCTCGTAAAGGTTTTAAACTTTCTGCAATAAATAAGGAAATCGGACTTGAAGCTAGCGCCACGCCGGCCACGAACGCACCGATATCTTCCGATAAGCCTAATTTTTTGGCAATGATGGACATACCTAAACACCAGCCAATCGATAACAGAAACACATATTCTTGAGTACGATCGAATTTTGCCAATAATTTCACTAATACATAGCGTTCTACGCCAAAAGCAAACAGAATCAAGGAAGGTAAAGCAATCCCAACCAACACAAAATCTTTCCAAGCCAAACCGTCACTGTCAGCTGTACCATTGATCAAGATCAAAACAACAATAGCTATTAAATCCTGCATCAACAGAACGCTTATCATAACCTCGCCAGTATGCTGATGATGCAAAATGGTGGTTGGTAAAAGTTTCAAGCCGATGATGGTACTGGAAAACATCATTGCAGCCCCCAACAACCAGGACTCAACTGTTGTTAACCCAAACCAACGTCCAATAAAATAGGAAATGAGGACAAAGACAATGGAGCTTATAATGGCTACTCCTGTAACCTCTTTTAACATATGGACTAGGTTCTGTGGATGCAGATGCAACCCTAATAAAAAGAGCAAGAATACTATGCCCATGTCTCCAACTTGCTGGACCGCTGGTAAGTCAGGTACAAGTTTTAAACACCAAGGCCCTAGAAAAAACCCTAGAAAAATATAGGCAACAAGCAATGATTGGCGTGTGAAAAGCACAAACGTAGAAAGGAAGGCTGCGCCTCCAAAAATTATAAATATCGTGTAAAAAACCGCCCCATCATGCATAGGCAAAAAACTCCCAAATAATTAGTGATAACCGTCGTGTGATGTTTTTCCTCGGAACACGTAATAAGCATAAGCAGTATACCCTAATAAAATGGGTAACATAATTACTACACCTACTAAAATAAATAATAAGGTTGAATCGGGGGCAGCCGCCTCCCATATTGAAATCTCATGGGGAATTATATAGGGGTAAATACTTACACCAATACCGGCGTAGGCACAAAAGAAGATTGCTATGCTATAGAAGAACGGTTTATATTCGCTGCCGCGATTTAAATTTTTCCAGGTCAAGTAAATCATTATCATGGTCACAATAGGCAGAGGTGTCAAGTATAGTATATCGGGAAAACTGTACCAACGATTAAAAATAATAGGGCTGTGTAAAGGAGTCCAAATACTAACAAAAATTAAAAATATGGTCGTTAAGGTTAGAAATCCTTTGGCAAAATGTACCATTTTTTGTTGTAAACGCCCCTCACTTTTAATTACCATCCATGTAGCCCCTAATAGAGCGTAGCCGCAAATAAGAGCAAGACCAGTTATTAAACTAAACGGGGTTAACCAATCCTGATAATTCATAGTCAGTTTTTGTTCATTGACGGGAAAACCTTGCACAAACACACCTAAAATCACCCCTTGCAAAAACGCAGCCGCTGCGGAACTTATAGCAAAAGCCCAATTCCAAACGGCTTTTGAAATCACCGCCTTAAAACGGAACTCAAAAGACACCCCGCGAAAAATAAGAGCAATTAACATGAGCATTATGGGCATGTACAACGTGGGCATTAATAATCCATAAGCCACCGGGAAAGCGCCATAAAGCATAGCTGCCCCAAACACCAGCCAAGTTTCATTTCCATCCCAAACTGGTGCTACCGAATTCATCATCAGATCTCGCTGACGTTCGCTTTGAGTGAATGGAAATAAAATACCTATTCCCAAATCAAAACCATCGAGAATAACGTACATAATTACAATAAAACCCAACAACGCGGCAAATATAAAGGGCAGCATCACTCCTCCTTGGGAAAAGCGGTCATGTATTGGAACGAATGATCTTCAATCGTCTTGCGTTTTTTGGTCAGAGGACCGGTACGTATTAATTTCAATACAAAGTACATGCAAAATGCGAATATGATTCCATAGGTTAACACCAACAAGATCATTGAAATAATTACTTCTTCCACGCCTACTAAAGAAACAGCTTCGTGAGTATGCATTAGATTATAAACAACCCAAGGCTGCCTTCCCATTTCAGCAGTCAGCCATCCAGCAATCGCCGCAATAAACCCCGCCGGTGTCATCCAGATGCACCAAGCTTGAAATAATCTATTATTAAACAAGCTCTTTTTCCAATAAAGAATAGAGCCTACAACTGCTGTCAGCAGCATGAGAATTCCTAGCCCCACCATAATGCGGAATGAAAAAAAGACCGCAGCGACTGGAGGCTGTTCTTCTCTGGGCACCGTAGATAAACCAGTTAACTCACCATCCCAATCATGGGTATTCAAAAAACTTGCCAATTTTGGAATGGATATGACAAATTCATTTTTTTGCTCAGATTTCGATGGCCAGGCAAATAATATAAGCGGAGCGCCTTTCTCAGTTTGCCAAACTGCTTCCATTGCCGAAGTCTTTAAAGGCTGATACTCATGAACAATTAAGCCGACCTTATCACCAATACCAATTTGTATGGGAACGGCGATTAGGGCCGCTAGCAAACCAAACGCCAAACATTTTCTACCAATTTCTGTATGATAACCATTCCGCAAAAAATACGCTCCTACGGCGGCAATTACAAAGCAGGTGGTCGTATATGAAGCAAATAGCATGTGAAAATATCGTGGTAAAAAGGAAGGATTAAAGACAATACCTAGCCAACTGGAAACTCGGTAGTGATCTTCGGTGAGTATATGACCACCTGGCGTTTGCATCCAAGAATTGGCGGACATAATCCAGAAAGCTGAAATGGTGGTACCTATTACAACCATTAAAGTTGCTGAAAAATGAAGCCCGGGCGGAACACGTTTCCAGCCAAAGAGCATTACCCCTAGAAAACCAGCTTCAAGAAAAAACGCAGTAAGTGTTTCGTAAGCGAATAATGCGCCCAATATTTCACCAAATTTTATGATGAATGGACCGAAGTTGGTACCAATTTGATAGGCCAACACTATTCCGGAAACCACCCCCATACCAAATGTCAAAGCGAAAATTTTCGTCCAGAATTTGCATATGGCTAAGTAAACTGGTTTGTTTGTTTTTAACCAACAGGCCTCCATTATTACTAAAAATATTCCCAAGCCTAAATTTAAGGTAGGGAATAAGATATGAAACCCAATGCTAAAACCAAATTGGATACGGGAAAGAATTTCAACCAGCATTACGGCTCCCGAAAAATGAATTCTTTCTATTTTTACATAAAATTGAAATACTTCAAAAAGAACATATACTTAAATTAATTGATCAGGTTGACAGTGACGTCATCAGGGATTCCCAATGCTAAGACAATTGCAACAAGCTTTGAATAAAGTTCTATTGGGAAAAGACGAAATAATTCGTTTAGCATTAAGCTGCTTAGTAGCGGATGGACATTTACTGCTTGAAGACATTCCCGGAATGGGTAAAACCACACTAAGCCAAGCACTAGCACATTTTACAGGGATGCAGTACCGACGAATTCAATTTACCAGTGATTTGCTACCTAGCGATCTTCTAGGAGTTTCGGTATTCAACTTACAACAGCAACGATTTCATTTCCATCCCGGACCAATATTTTCCCAGCTCATTCTTGCTGATGAAATTAATAGAGCTACTCCCAAAACTCAGAGTGCATTATTGGAAGCCATGGAAGAGCGCCAAGTTACTACCGATGCAGGAACTCAACCCCTTCCAGCACCCTTTTTTGTGATTGCAACACAGAACCCAGCACATCACACAGGCACTTATCCTTTGCCTGAATCGCAACTGGATAGATTTCTCATGCGCTTATCCATAGGGTACCCTCCTCCTGATTCAGAGCGCATATTATTAATGAGCACTGATGAACGCAAAAATTTAGTCCAATACGCACCTATTTCTACTACCCAGCAATTGCTCATGTGGCAAGAAGAATCACTTAAAGTTACGGTTTCATCCCCTATACTGGATTACGTGCAGAATATTCTTCACGCCAGCAGAACACATGGCTGGTTTAATCATGGGTTGAGTCCTAGAGCCGGCAAAGCCCTTATTCGTGCGGCTCAAGCTTATGCCCGTATTAATGAGCGCGAATTTCTTCGACCAGACGATGTGCAAGCTATCTTACCGGCAGTGGTGAATCATCGCTTGGTGTTACGCAAGACCGGTGCTGAACTATGTGCGTCGGATATATTGCTGAATAATGTAGAGGTCCCAGTTTGATTGCAACCATACATAAACGATTTAAAACTTGGATGCAAAGCAGGGTAAAAGCACGTACTTATAAAAAGAACATTTCTAACATAACTCTAGATGACATTTATATTTTCCCATCAGGGTTTGGTTTTACTTGCGGGATAGCAATAGTTACCATTGCGATCGGAGCTATTAATTATCAAGTTAATACCGTTTTTTTATTGGTATTCTTAGGCGTTGCCCTCGGAATTCTCTGCATCTGGGAAACCCACAAAAACTTAAAAGGATTGTCAATTCAATGCCAACCTATTGATGACGTTCAAGCTGGTCAACCTGCAAAAGTTACACTATTGATTAAAGCGAAAGAATCGATCCGCTATAGCATTGAGTTTTGCTTAGAAGATGGTGAGACCGCCAAACTAGAGCGTCTGAGCAAGGACGACGAACAAATTGTAATCGCCGTTCCTACGAAACATCGCGGTCATTTTCAATTACCAACCATTAAAATTTACACATTTTTCCCATTTGGAATTGTGCGTGCATGGAGTTACTTATTTTTTGATCGTGATTATTTTGTATACCCTCAACCCGAATATCCTGGTTATTGGCCGCAAGCTAAGGATAATTTAAATGAACCCGATCGACATGCAATGCAAGGTGGCGAGGATGATCTATATGAACTCAAAGCCGTCAAAAGCCCATGGGTACAAGTAGGTCGTATCGCTTGGAAAATTTCCGCCCGCGGTCAAGGATGGTTTCTAAAAACCATGACCAGCCCCATAGGTGAAAATTGGATTTTTAGTATTGAAGATCTTTCTATTGCTGACCTGGAACTCAACTTACAACATTTGAGTTATTGGATACAAACCGCTGAGGAGCAAGGGCATTTATATGGCTTAGAATTAAATGGAGAGCTTACTGAAGTTAATCATGGCTTACGACATATGAGAATTTGTTTACGACGATTGGCGACTTATTAAATGCACATTACCTACAGTCAACAAATATCATTACCTTTACTACGCCAAACGGTGTTGGTCATGGCACTTTGTTTTCTTCCTTTGCTATCGTCCTGTCCTTGGTGGCTATCCTTGCTTGCCTGTTTGGCGATTGCTTACCGTTTATTTGCAGGCTATAGGCACTATGGTCTATTGCCTTTATGGTTGCGGGCAATACTCATTATTATATCAATCTCATTATTGCGCTGGCATTATGAATCGTTTTTCAACAGTGTTTTTTTTGTAGGTTGTTTAATTACCTTTTTTTGGTTGAAAGTGGTAGAAATCCACAAACAAAGAGATATTCGTGTCATCATAATATGTAGTTTTTACGTTATTTTTACAGCCATTCTTACCAGCCCCAATTTATCGACACTTCTTTACATGGTCGTAGCAATATGTTCTGTGATGTCATTATTGCTCAAGTTGGAAGTGCCCAACATGACCTTCAAGGAGTGGGGATTTTATATACTAAAATTACTTGTCATTGCGACGCCAATTAGTCTGATTTTGTTTTTAACCTTCCCCCGCATGAGCGTACCTTTGTGGAGAATTGATCTGCCCAATCAAGGGGCTATAGGTTTTAATGAAAGCCTAAATCCAGGCTCTCTTGCTAGTCTTGTATATGATGATAGTACGGTCATGCGCGTTACTCCAAGAAAGCCCTTGCATTCAAAATTGTATTGGCAAGGATTGGCCTTAACTTATTATGACGGCGCAAGCTGGACCCCTTCTCCTTTACCTGAAGAATTCGAAGCATTGCCTGAACTGTATGAAAACGATAGCGCAGATTTTGAAATTATCTTAGAACCGCATGCAAAAGATTGGCTATTTTTCACAGCCACTCCCATAGCAGCTTGGCCGCAATTACAAATTGCGAGTATTGGTTTAAGACGATTAGATGGTAAAGAAATCAGACACCGGTTTGCATATAATTTTAACGTAGGCAGACCAGGTGAGTCCGTTTTAAGTAAACGCGCACAAGTTCAGAATCTACAACTGCCTGATAATGCAAGCCCCAAATTAAGAGCATGGGCTAAAGAGCAACGATTAAAGGCTGCAAGCAATGTTGAATTTGTGAATAACATGCTGCGCTATATTAACCAGGAACCGTTTTGGTATCGGCTTAGTCCAGCGCCTATAGGCTTAGGAGCAGAACAATTGGATCGATTTTGGTTTAAAACGCGAGAAGGCTATTGTGAACACTACGCGAGTGCATTTTCTTTTATTTTGCGTTCCGCAGGAATACCCAGCCGAGTGCTTGTTGGTTATTTTGGTGGAGAATGGAATCCTATCGCCCAGTATTTAACCGTAAGACAAAAAGATGCTCACGCTTGGGTTGAATACTGGAAGAACGGTAAAGGTTGGCAACGCGTTGATCCGACACGTGCTGTTGCTCAACAAAGAATTGACCCAACCATACGAGAACTAAATACGCGCACCTTGGCTTTCTACAATGATTGGGAAAATTATAGATTTTACGTTTCTTGGCTGGAGAAAACACAATTATCGATAGCTTCTCTTCAGTTTTTTTGGGAACGTTGGTTGTTGTTTTATAACAAAGAACGACAAAGCTCATTGTTTGACTCCATCGGTTTTGACTCTTTAAGTTGGATTGCATTATTTGGAGCCTGGGCGGCGGCTGTTTCCCTTTTCGTTACCTTAATTGCTGCATGGTATCAGTGGAAACGTAATCGCGAGGCCGATCCCCTCTTGCGAGAATATCATCGTTTGCAAAAAGAACTGCAGCGATTAAACGTCAACACAGCTCCGCCTAGGTCACTGGGCGCGCAATGGATAAACCTGGCACAAAAATACCCTTCACTTCAACCCACGATCAACGACTATTTCCGACGTTATGAGGAATTACGTTTACAACCCATGCAAGAAGATTCATTCACCCGTAAATCCACTCAATTACTGTTTAAATCCTTACGGAAAATTATGAAAAACTTGAAGTAAAACCAAGTTAACTAAGAGGCTTCTCGTGCGCAATGCATAATAAAATTATTCAGCTCTATTTCAGATTTGTGTTGATTTGCCTTGTTGAATGCGGTTTTTAGAGCTTCTAATGAGTCATTGAAAGTATGCAGCTCCACATGTTTTAGTCAAAAACAACTTCACGAAGAAATTATCGATTTTTTTGAAACATCTCGCCGATTTGAATTTAAGAATGTCAGGTATGATTATTTTGAGGAAGCTCATAAGGGTCATGGCCGCGTTGAGCTCCGTCGATATTGGATCAGTGATATGTTGGATACTATTAGCAATCCTGGGCGATGGGCTTCTTTGCAAAGCCTTGGGATGGTTGAGTCAGAACGATATATTGATGGTAAAACAACCTCTGAAGCTCGATATTTCATTGTATCAATAGCGCCAGACGCTAAAATATTTGCTAATGCAGTCAGAAAGCACTGGGCTATTGAGAATCAGCTGCACTGGGTACTGGATGTGTCATTTAGAGAGTGATGAATCAAGGGTTAGGCGAGATAATGCCTCTGAAAATTTTGGTGTATTTAGACATGTTGCCATTAAAAATTATCTTATCAATGAACTAAAGAATCCTTCTGTTTTGATGAGTTTTTCGTAAGTCCTGTAGGTATCTGAGCGATATTGCCCTTCGCCATCACTCTCATAGTCACTGTGGTCTTCAATCTCTATATGGTATCTGCTAGCTAAACGATATTTACCCATGAAATCAAACTCGTGCAGAATTTGATTTCATGATAACAAATTAGGTGCGCAAATACACACAATCCACAATGTTTACATAATTCTTTCTTCAAGACGAACACTTTTGTGCAAATTAATTGCAGCTATAAGGTAATTATTTCTGTCGGCTATAAATATGCTGCAAGACCATTTGCAATCCAGCTTCGGTAAGTGAAAGAAAATTATAGTGGGGATCTGCCGTGGTTCGTTCTAACCATTCGTTGGCAATACAAATATCTGCCAGTTTCTGCACGCCTTCTAGCTGAATATTTCTATCAAACAATTGTTGAATGACTGGCATCATATTTTCATCCAAGCTGATATAAACATTAGTACGGTCCACCCCTTGCGCTTTCATTTCATTATAAAAAATTTCAAGTAGATCTAATTCGTTCATCATGCTATCCCTTTTATTATTCTCTATTATTATCCTAGGATATTTTGCCAGTTTCCGCTGCTCACATACTTGAATTAACAGCAGACCCTATTAATCCGCATTGCTTATTCGCAGGTACAGCGATGTCGATTAATTTTGGTGGAGGTAAATTTAGAGAATTCATCAGCGCGATGTATTCATCTCGCGAGCTCACCTGTAATCGAGGATTGAATTTTGTCTCCTCAGCAATGGAGCTTACGGTCATACCATTATAATCATGACCTGGGTATACCAGCGTATCTTTTGGCAGGCTTAAAATACGTTCGAATAGACTGTCGTATTGATTACCAGCATCTCCATTTTGAAAATCCGTACGCCCTGTTCCGCGAATAAACAGCGTATCCCCGGTGAACACACGGTCGTTCATGAAAAAACAATAAGAATCGTCGGTATGTCCTGGCGTATAAATCACGTTCAATTCAAATCCATTAAAAGTTAGTACGTCTTTGTCGGTGAATTTTTTTGAAACGCAATTAGCCAAGCTTTGCTTACCCATCATGGACAAGCAGCCCGTTTTTTCACTTAATTGACCTATGGCGGTGATATGATCAGCGTGCAAGTGAGTGTCTATGGCTGCTTTTAATGTTAAATCCAGCTGCTGAATGAGTTTAAGATACTGATCTACTTTTTTCTGTACGGGATCGATGATGACCGCATCTCCGCCAAAATTATCTGCAATTAAATAAGTGTACGTTGACGATTCACTATCAAAAATTTGGCGAAACAGCATATCTCTCTCCATTTAGAGCTTACATAAAGCTTTAACATTGGTTATCAACCGTTAATTCTACCGGTATTATGGTTAAAGCGTAACAAGGCATGATTTGCTCTTTTAACCGCATCATCTAAAGCGTCTTGAGGACTCTTGATTCCGGCAAAAACCGCTTCCAATGCCTCATCATTAATTAAGCGCAGTTGATTTTGCACACCTAACAGTACTACGACATTGGCCGAAAGCTCCGTCCTTGCTAATCTGAGTGAAGGATGCTCACTGCCAGCAAACGCTGTTTTATAAACTCCATCAATTCCTAGAGGCAAGTACCCAGTATTGAGATGCCAACGTTGTTGAACCTCGGGTTTAGCAAGGTAGGCGAAAAATTGAGCCGTACCTTTATAAACTTCCGCGGACTGCCCTGCCACTGCCCATAAGGCAGCTCCCCCTGCAACGTTATTAGATCGTTCGCTGCTGATATCACTGTCCCAAGGTATCGCTGCCATTCCCACCTTAAATGAAACCGAATCGGATAAGCTGGTGTATGCTCCTGACGATTGACTCAGCATAGCGCAGCGGTTGCTGATGAATAAAAATGTTCCCTCATCGGTACGTCCGCCGTATTCAAAATAACGCAGCGATTGCCAACGTTTTAATCGATTTAAATGATGAACAAATGCGGGACTGTTGTATTTAGCCTGCTGCTCAACAATCATAGGTTTAGCATGCAAGGCAGAAAAAGATTCGAATAAAACCCACGAAGGATAAGCACTGGTGTAGGCACAAGCAAAACCAGCTTCTCTAATTTTTTTAGCCAAGATTTCGAATTCCTTCCATGTAGTTGGAAAATTTTTTTCATCATAGCCAAGTTTCCTCAGTGCATCAGCATTATAGAAAATAACCGGCACCGAAATATTAAAAGGCATCGCCATCAATTGCCCATTTTGACTGTAGTGCCCGCGAACTACTGGGAAAAAACTGCTCACCGGTAATTCATAGCCCTGTTCACGCATAAGCTCACCTACTGGCTTAATGATCCCAGGTGGATTGAGCATGGTGGGGGCACCTACTTCAAAAATTTGTACAATTGCAGGGGGTTGATGGGCACGGAAAGCGGCGGCAAAACTAGTGAGTGTTTCCAGGTAATTACCTTTATAGACAGGCTTTATAATAAAATTGGTTTGACTGCGATTAAATTCATCACTTAATTGGCGGACCTCCCTACCTAACTTACCCGCCAAAGCATGCCAAACCAAGATCTCAACAGGTTTGCTATAAGCAGGAATAAGTACTATTAGCCATAAAGCTAATATTGATGCCGTAATTGAGAGCCGTCGCGAAACAATCCTGAACAATTTATGAACTCACTACTAACAAATCAGGGTAGTCACTGAAAACCGCATCCACGCCCCAATCAAATAATTTTTGCGCAAGTGACTTACGATTTACGGTATAAACCAAAACCTTAAACCCACGCAGCTTAATTTCTCGTACTCGATCTTTGCTCAAAATTCTATGATTTAAGTTTACCGAATAACAATTTAGTGCTGACGCTTTAGCTTCCCAATGCTTATCCCAATGATGCATTAGAAATCCTAGGGGTAGTTGGGGGGCTAGATCTTGGCATATCTTTAATGCTTGATGATCAAAACTAGAAACCAACGGCCATGAGTCATGGGCTGACCATTGTTCTAGCAACTGAGAAACTACCGTCTTAGTAGTTTGTTCCGTAGTGCCTGGGTAAGGTTTTATTTCAATGTTCGCCTGCATTCCCTTGTTCTGTAGCCATGTTAATACCTCACGGAACTCAGGAATTTTTTCTCCGCGAAATTGGACAGCAAACCATGATCCCGCGTCCAAAGATTTTATATGTTCCGTCGGTGTGTCAACGAATTCCCCTAGTCCGTTTGTAGTTCTATCCAAACGCTCATCGTGGAACACAAATGCACTTCCATCGTGATTCAGCATCACGTCAAATTCAATGAAACTACAACCAAGTTCTTTCGCTTTCTCAAAGGCAGCAAAGGTATTTTCCGGCGCATAAGCAGAAGCACCTCGATGACCTATAACTTTGTCAAACGTCACGCCATTAATTCCCTGATTGCTGCCGGTTGGAAGCGGCTTGCACAATGGCAGATAAGGTTAATTCATTACTTACGGCTATGGAGCCTCCCGCAGGAGCTGCAGCTGCCATCATGGTGTAATTAGCTTCTTGTGCCTGCATTTTTGCCATAGGCATGACGGGCGGAGGGGAATCGCCATCAATAAATACAAGGTTGTTGATCGTATAATGCTGGGTTGCATAAACTTTATTCATTCTGGCAAGCTCATCATTCGCTTTTTGATATAGAGCTTCACGTAATTGAGCTTGTACCGCTTGAACTTCATCCAAACCCGGCTTGAAGTCAATAGAACCAATTTCATAATTCGCTCCTGGTTTACTCAAGTCCTTAGCCGTTTTATAGATGTTGGTTAAATTGCTTTGGTCCACACGAAGTTGAGCTTGTACGTACAGCTTTTCCAAACCTGAACTGTCCTGCGAGCGATCAAATTGAAGTAGATGCCATTCACCTTGTGCTATTTTCCCCAGCGTGTCCATGATTTCGGTTCTGGTTTTTACTATATCTGAGTCGGTCAATGTTGCATTGACATTGACGGACAGTAATGCGGTTTTAGTTGTAACCCATTGTTTTGCAGAAACTTGAAACGCTATTTTGTCCAAGGGAACTTCGAGTGGAAATGGTATTGAGTCAGCCCATACATTCATACTTAGTATGCACAAAAGCATCCCAGTTGTTGTTTTCATAATGTTCACCCTCGCAAATCGAATTCTTCTAGTATACTAGGGTCTGGGTACAATTCTACTACCTTATGTCGGAAACCCTGATTACGCTAAGGAACCCTTGATGCTGCGCTGCAGCAAGGCTAGGTGTTTGTATATCAAGCTCAAAGTTCCATTGATTTCATTTTAAATTCCGTCTATAACATAGCATTTTTGCAGAGAACGATTTCTAGAATTACCTGGAGTCTAACAATGATGGCAGTAGAAACCCGAAAAACAAGCGAGCCCAAAATGTTTCAAACTGAAGATTTTCTCGACTATGCCCTAGCCCATGGCTTTGGGGATTTGCATTTTAAAGTAGACCCAGAAACAGGGATGAAAGCCATAGTTGCTATACACAACACTAAGCTAGGCCCTGCTTTAGGCGGCTGCCGCTTCATACCTTATCCCGACACCATGACCGCAATTTATGACGCCATGCGTTTAGCGCGAGGTATGAGTTATAAAGCTGCTTTGGTGAATCTTCCTTTGGGTGGGGGGAAAGCGGTTATCATTCAACCTAAGCAACCGTACGATCGCCAAGCTTATTTGCACCAATTCGGTAAATTTGTACAAGAGTTGGGTGGAAGATACATTACCGCTTTGGACAGCGGTACCCAATTAAGTGATATGGACGTTATTGCACAACATACTCCTTATGTAGCAAGTTTAGCCAGCCATAATGGCGACCCCTCCCCTTCAACAGCTAAAGGTGTTTTACGCGGTATTCAGGCAGCCGTAGAATTTAAACTGGGCAAAGACAGTCTCAAAGACTTGCACATTGCCGTACAAGGGTTAGGGCACGTTGGTTATCTTTTATGTAAATTTTTACATGAACGAGGAGCACGCTTAAGCGTTTCGGATGTTGTACCTGTACACGTAGACCGTGCAGTGGCTGAGTTTGGTGCGAGTTCCGTAAGCCCTGAGAACATCGATAAAATAGCGTGTGATGTATTTGCTCCTTGTGCCTTAGGTGCAATCATCAATGATACCTCTATCGATCAATTCCAGACCTCTATTATTGCTGGAGCCGCCAACAATCAATTAGCTCATACTTATCATGGCAAACGCTTGCATGAAAAAGGAATTTTGTACGCAACGGATTATGTAATTAATGCAGGTGGATTAATTTTTGCAGCCAGTAAATACTTCCAAACTCCTGAAGAATTAGTAAATCAGCAGATTGATGGCATACGCTCTACTCTGTTGGAAATATTTAGTCGTTCGCAAAGAGAAGACAAGCCTGTCAGCGACATTGCCGACACCTTAGCCCAAGAAAAAATATCTTAGGTGGTGAATGCTCACACATAATCTAAGTCATAAGCTTTATGAATACATGTTGGACGTGTCCTTGCGTGAGCATCCTGTGCTGCAAAAATTGCGCGAGGACACGGCTAAGATGATGCTTGCTAACATGCAATCATCGCCAGAACAAGCGCAATTTCTTCAGTTTTTAGTTAGAGTTTTGCGAGCTGAAACGGTGCTGGAGCTGGGCACTTTTACTGGCTATAGTGCTTTGGCTATGGCTTTAGCCTTGCCAGCTCATGGGAAGCTTATCACCTGTGACAGTAACGCTGAGTGGACCAAACATGCGCATGTATTTTGGCAAGAAGCGGCGCAATCTGAAAAAATTGAACTACGCTTAGCCCCTGCTCTACAGACTTTACAAGAATTAGTAGATGAAGGGGCAATAAGTTCGTTTGATTTCATTTTCATCGATGCGGATAAAACCAATTACGTAAATTACTATGAATTAAGCTTACAGTTAATAAAACCTTGCGGCGTTATTGCCATTGATAATGTGTTTTGGGGTGAAAAAGTAGTAGATGAGCAGGAAAACCGCGGTCAAACTCGTGAAATCCGCAGGCTTAATTCCCTGATTAAAGC
>CAMAYX010000010.1 GCA_945862405.1 Legionella genomosp. 1 | reverse complement strand
CATGCGTGTAAATTTCACCGACATAGGTATTCCGGCACGGCGTACAGGTGGAATACAATTGGGGTGCAACACCTTGGCTCCCATGGTGGCAATTTCCTGAGCTTCGTCATAATTCAATTGTTTTAATAGCCGCGCATTTGGAAGTTGATGGGGGTTCGCGGTGTATATTCCTGGGACATCGGTCCAAATTTCACAGGCTTCAGCTTGTAAAATGGCTGCAAATAAGGCGCCTGAAGTATCAGAGCCTCCACGACCAAGTAATACGGTTTCCCCTTGTGGGTTTGCGGCGATAAACCCTTGCGTAACGATCACTTGGGCACCGCTTGTTTGCAGCTTCGCGGCCAATTCAGGATTAGACTGACCTTTACAGCGTGCTGCTAGATAGTTAATCTCTTCTCCGCCGGCAATAGTAGTCACCGTCAGCGCTTCACGCGCGTCATACCATAAGCAATTCAATCCTTTGCTTTGCAAAAATGCGTAGCCCAGGCGGGTCATCATCAACTCTCCCAAACTTAAGATTTGGGCATGTGTTTTGGAGGGCGCTTCTTTTAATAATGCAATTCCGGTTAGCCACTGATGCAGTTGCTGTAACTCTTCGTCAATTAAATCGGGAGAAACTTCTAATGATGCAGCTAACTTAAAATAACCCTCACGTAGATCAGACTCAATGCTATGATGTTGATTGAGTAACGCAGCCTCAATCATCTTTTCTAATTTGTTAGAAGCCTGCGACAAGGCTGAACAAACAACAACAGGTTGAAGTCCCTTAGCAATGTGGGAGTTAGTAATTGCTGCTATATGTTCCCAATTTTCTCGAGAAGAGACACTTGTACCACCAAATTTTGTTATAACTTGTCGCATAATAAATCCGTGCAAAAATAGAACACATTAGCATGGACTTCCGCTACGAACAAGCATAAAAATAAAGTTCAAAATATTCTTTTGAATATTGGTTGAATTCATTTATTATCTTTGTGACTTAGAGTACTTACCTCCCCACCCATGCATTTGTTCAGTGTCTTACCAATTTTGCGCTGGGGATTTTAATTCATATTACTTATGCAGTTAGGATATTTAGGAGAAAGGAGTATGCAAAAACCTAAAAGAACCATCATCAGCTCTGCTTTATTAACAACCCTGGTTAGCAGTGTTGTCCATGCAGGAGCCTTTTCTCTATATACTGAGGGAAGTACGGTGGCGGTAGGGAATTATGGAGCAGGTATTGCCGCGGAAGGAGCAGACGCTTCAATTGGTTGGTATAACCCAGCCGGATTGGTTTTACTGGATAAGCAGCAATTGGTGGTGAGCGGAGTGGGGGTACTTGCAAGTACGAATCTTTCCGGAACCAGCACCTTTAATACTCAACCAACTCCACCAATATCTCCCTATGTGCAAAATTTCTCGCAATTGCAAGGGGGTAAAAATGCACTGGTACCCGCTTTACATTACGCAAAACCTTTAGGTGAATGGGCGGTATTTGGTTTGAGCGTTACCGCACCGTTTGGTTTATCTACTGAATATAGTAATAGCTCTCCAGTTCGCTACGCTGCAACCTTATCCGATCTGAAAACGATTGATGTGTCTCCTGAACTTGGCGGTAAATTAACGGATAACTTTTCCATTGGCGCAGGGCTGGATTTTCAATGGGCACAAGTTAAGTTTAACCGTATGTTGGGTTCGCCTGCTGCCTTACAATTTTTACAGTCTTTAGGCGTTCCTCTTACCCCAAACTTTTTAGACTCCGAGAGTTTCAATAAAGGTCATTCATTTGCAATGGGT
Organism: Legionella genomosp. 1; assembly: GCA_945862405.1. Taxonomy (GTDB): domain Bacteria; phylum Pseudomonadota; class Gammaproteobacteria; order Legionellales; family Legionellaceae; genus Legionella_A. Next base: position 24,952 of record CAMAYX010000010.1, on the reverse strand, counting down.
TTTCATGCGGGTGTTCTAGGGATGTTCAATGCAAACCATACGCGTATCGGTTTAAATTATCAGTCGCAAGTAAAACATCGATTCAATGGTTATAGTCAATTAACTGGACGCTTAGCTGATCCTGCACTAATGAATCCAAATGCTGTTTTTAGAACCGACACTTTATTCAGTGGTCCTATTGAAATGCCAGAAGTGGTTACTTTAAGTGCTTATCATGATCTTTCCAGTCAATGGGCTTTATTGGGTTCTGTAGTCTATACCGGTTGGGATTGCTTTAATCAAATACGTCTTACTAACGTAGCTGCTTATTCAACGGATCTAGCGCAACAAGTACTAGTGAATTCGGCTTCTCCGCAAGACTATGAGAACGCTTGGCGATTTGCAGTAGGTGCAAATTATAAAGTGAATGATCAATGGTTAATTCGTTTTGGCGGCGGTTTTGATCAAACCCCAACCATTAACGCTGAGCGCGATGTTCGTCTTCCTGATGCTGACCGTTGGGCTTTATCAATTGGTACTCATTATCAAATGTTCCCCGCAGTTGGCTTTGACGTGGGCTACACCTATTTGTGGGCTGATGGTGATGCTGTTATTAATAGAACCGAAGCTTTGGGTACTACCTCATCCTATAATGTAAATGCGACGGCTAGACCGCATGCTCATCTTCTAGGTCTTCAGGCGGTATGGACAATCGACCAACCAACCAAATAGAACCGTCATATTTGGCGGTTCTACGCTCTTCCTTGAAACCTTTCGTTTCGCTTTGCTCATCGAAGTCGGGTTGCTTGGCTTGGTGGGTGGTTGATTTTCGCTGCGCTCAAATTGGTATTTTTTTTGGGGGGGGACTGTCAAATGTTGGGTTGGTTACCCAACATTCGAATGTGAACAAATATCTATTTCTTGGTAATGGTCGTTTCGCCAGGACCGTTCACGGTAACCACGTAATCGCTGTTTTTTTCATCAGCATAAATAAATGTTATGTATCCTGAATCTAAATCCACGGTAGCGGTACCAACATCTACTGGATGAGAGGTATTCGTTCCCATTCTAATTACAGCAGAACACTTGTTATTTACTACATAACCATAGCAGGCTAGGCGAACGAGTGTCCATGGCACTGCTCTGTCTTTGTTGGGATTGGTTGGATGCGCTGAAGCGTGTCCACCAATGATAGCATTGGATTCAACATTAGTTTGATTATGTGTAATTAACTTTGCAGGGCTTGCGTATGAGACGCCGACTGCTAGAGCAAGAGTAGCTGCGCTTATGACTTTGGTCAGTAGCTTCATTTATAATTTCTCCCTTAAAAAGAAAATCTGAAAACAGCTTAATATAGGGCAAGGGGAATTTTGAAACAATCAATATTTTTTACTATGGTAAATTTATCTACAATTAGGCTATAATCTCAAACTTTTATTACTCAGATTCTTAATCGTTCAACTCTATGAAAACTCAAGATTTCTATTTTGATCTTCCTCCTGAACTAATCGCACAATATCCTTTAAAAAATCGTAGCGAATCGAGACTGCTAACCTATGATCGGCAAAGCGGTGCTTGTGGACATAAGCTGTTTACGGACATTGTTGATTTGTTGCAGCCAGATGATTTATTGGTCATGAACAACACCAAGGTGATTCCCGCTCGTTTGTACGGATTTAAATCTTCAGGGGGTAAAGTAGAACTGTTGGTTGAGCGCGTCGTGGACACTCATAAATTTCTTGCGCACATCAAAGCTAGCAAAGCCCCAAAACCTGGAACCTTAATCAACCTCGATAATAATTGGTGCGTTGAAGTCACTGGGCGGGAAGAAGGTATCTTTTATTGCCAAGCAAATGGCGATGTGGATCAAATGTTGCATGCCATTGGCCATATGCCTCTGCCTCCGTATATTACCCGCAGTGATGAGTTGTCTGATTTAACACGTTACCAAACTGTTTATGCTCAGCATAAAGGATCGGTTGCAGCTCCCACAGCAGGATTACATTTTGATGAGTATTTGTTAACGCGTCTGCAAGATAAGGGCGTAAACATTGCCTATGTTACGTTGCACGTTGGTGCCGGTACTTTTCAGCCTGTACGTTGTGAGGACATTAGCGATCACAAAATGCACGCCGAACGTTTTACCATTGATGACCATGTCTGTGATTTAGTACAGCGGACTAAAGCGGCTAATAAGAGAGTCATTGCTGTAGGTACAACTACCTTAAGAAGCTTAGAAAGTGCTGCGCAAAGCGGTAACTTAGTTGCTGGTCACGGAGAAACTAGTATTTTTATCACGCCAGGTTATTTATTTAAACTGTGCGATGGTTTGCTTACCAATTTTCATTTACCAGAATCGACTTTGCTTATGCTAGTATCTGCGTTCATTGGTCATGAGTCGGCTATGGAGCTTTACCGCTTAGCAATTCAGGAAAGGTACCGCTTTTTTAGCTATGGAGATGCTAGTTTATTAATATAAAGGTTCTATGATGAATTTGAGTGGTGAGTTTTTAGGTTTAATTCCTTCGGTTACGACCACAGCGGGTACTAGCCTTACGATCCAGAATTGGTCCGATTCCGGCATAAATTGGATTTCATTGGACTTAGCTTCATTATTAATTAAGCCTGGTTACTCCGTACTGACTACACTAAAAAATTTACAAGAATATGTGGATTGGGGACAGAACATCATTCTGGATGCCTCTTCATTGACCCTCAATAAACAGTCGATGTATAAGATTCGTTCTACGTATGATGGTAGTTTCATCCAGCATACTGAGGAAGAAATCGCAGCTTTAATCTTAGCCTTAAAACCACACCTAGTTCTTCTAGCCAGTAATATGGAGATAGAAGAAACACCTGACATCATTCCAATTGCAGCAGAGCCTGTCGATATGGAGCAATGTGAGCATCGTGCATACCTAGCGTATACTGCGGGGGAAAGTTGGGACGATTTTTTACTACGTTTGAAAAATCACAGTTACCCTTATGTAATCGGTAATTTTACTGCACAGCAAATGCTAGAAATAGCTGCACATAACGTGTTGGCCATTCAATCGGATAAACCTGCACAAGATGCTTTACAGGGATTGGTGTACGCAAAGGATGAGAGCATTGACTTGCAAAGCCCGCTACATCAATTAGATTTTCGACCTATGGACGCTGATTGTAAATGCCCGACTTGTGGACAAAAATTTACCCGTGCCTATCTGCATCACTTGCTGTCACAAACCCCTCTGTTATGCCAGCGCTTACTAATTCAGCATAATATTCATCATTGCCAATCCATCCTCACCAGCCGCTGATGATTTTCCATAGTCATTCATTTACCTTAAGGTGAATTCACTATATCATCGCTAAAATTATTGGCTGGGCATCGGTATTCGTGTACTCTTTGCTGAATTTAAAAGGAGAATAAAATGGGTCTTTTTATAAGTGATGCAATCGCTGCTGCTACCACAACAGCACAGGCTCCACAATCCGAAGGAACGTTTTCCTTGGTTATGATCGCTGCGATTTTCGTATTGTTTTATTTTATGCTGATAAGACCGCAAAATAAGCGAGCAAAAGAACACCGGGATATGGTCAGTCAGATCAAGAAAGGCGACGAAATTGTTACCTCCGGAGGCCTTCTTGCTAAAATTACCAGCATTGATGATACCTATATCAAAGCAAATATTGCTGAAGGTATTGAAATAAGTCTGCAGAAAGGTGCTGTTAGTGCTGTTTTACCCAAAGGGACACTTAAATCTTTATAAGTTCTTGAACAGAGACGAATTAAATGCAAAATAAATATCCATTGTGGAAAAATCTACTGCTTGTTGCTATTACCGTTGTGGGTTTGATCTATGCGATACCCAATTTGTACAGCGAAGATCCCATAGTACAAGTTTCTTCTCAATCGAAAGTTGAGCCACAACAACTAGAAAGTGAAGTAAAAAGCGTACTAGACGAGCACAAGTTGGCTTACCAATCTTTAGCGATTAACGATGATAGTGTCGAAGTGCGATTCACCTCTACTGATACGCAATTATTGGCAAGAGATGCACTGAAAAACGGTCTCAATAAACAGTATACCGTTGCCCTTAATCTTGCCTCATCTACTCCCTCATGGCTAACCTCAATCGGAGCTGAGCCTATGAAGCAAGGATTAGACTTGCGTGGTGGGGTGCATTTCCTTTTAGAAGTGGATATAGACAGCGTTATTAATCGTCGCTACGAAGGCCTGATGAAAGCTATTGGCCAGGATTTGCGTGAGACTGGTATACGTTATGCTGGAATACGTTATGTAGTAGATAAAGGTGTTAACGTTCGTTTCCGTTCTGAACAAGATATGGAAAATGCATTGAACGAACTTAAACAAAAGTTCTCTGGATTAACCTTTACCAAATCTAAAGTAACATTCGATGTTACAGCAGCATTAGCCCAAAGCGAATTAAACACCATTCGCCAAAATACCATTGAACAAACCATGAGTATTTTGCGCAATCGTGTAAACGAACTTGGGGTGGGTGAAGCGGTAGTGCAACAGCAAGGAGCTACTCGAGTTGCTGTGGATTTACCAGGAATTCAAGATGCAGCGCGAGCGAAACAGATACTCGGAGGTACTGCAACGTTACAATTCCATTTAGTAGATCAAGAAAATGATCCGCAAATTGCCAAGCAGACGGGCGCTGTTCCTGTAAACAGTAAGTTGTATATGATGGATAATCAGCCAATATTGCTAAAACGGCAAGTGGTTCTGAGCGGCGATTCCATTACCAGTGCTGTGTCTAGTTTTGACCAACAATCGGCAACACCAGCAGTGCAAGTACAACTTGGCGGCGGTGGTGAGTCATTTTTTACCAAAGTTACTCGAGATAATATTGGAAAACGAATGGCCATCGTGTTCGTTGAAACCAAAACTGATTTACAAAATGATGGTAATACAACTAAGCGTGTTACTTACCGTGAAGAGCGTGTCATCAGTGCCCCAGTGATTCAAAATGCTTTAGGAAATAATTTCCAGATTACGGGGCTAGCGGATACTAAAGAGGCCAGTAATTTGGCTTTGTTATTACGGGCAGGGGCGTTGCCGGCAGCAATTTACCCGATTGAGGAACGTACCGTTGGACCAACCTTAGGAAAGGAAAATATTCATCGTGGTTTGGTTTCATTAGAAGTAGGTATGGGATTAATTCTCATCCTAATGTTAGTTTACTATCGTTTCTTCGGTCTGGTAGCCAACACTGCGCTCTTACTCAACCTTATTCTGTTAGGCGCTTTACTGTCCATCATTGGCGCCACACTGACCTTGCCTGGTATCGCGGGTATGGTACTTACGGTAGGTATGGCGGTGGATGCTAACGTATTGATCTATGAACGAATACGTGAGGAGCTGAGGAATGGTTTATCTCCGCAAGCGGCAATCTATGCGGGATATGACCGTGCATTTGCAACGATTCTAGATGCGAACATTACCACGTTAATTGTTGGTGTTGTGCTCTTTTCAATAGGAACAGGGCCAGTTCGCGGTTTTGCTATTGTACTGTCATTAGGACTTTTGACGTCGATGCTCACTGGAGTTACTTTTACACGAGCTATCGTGAACTGGTACTACGGCGGTCGTAACGTAAAGAAATTATCAATCGGTATTTAACATCTTAAGAGGCTGAGATGGAATTTTTTAATCCAAACTCCAAAATAGATTTCATGGGGGCACGCAAGTGGACCGCAATATTCTCTGTTTTGATTTTTGTTATTTCAATAGGCGCTTTGGTCGTCAATGGCCTCAAGTGGGGTTTAGATTTCACCGGCGGAACACAGATTGAGGTTTCTTACCAAACCACTGCTGATTTGCCTGGTATTCGTGACGCCTTATACAAAGTAGGATTTAAAGAAGCTCAAGTGGTGAGTTACGGAACATCAAAAGATGTTCTGATCAGCATTGCTCCTCGTGCCGATTTAGATCAAACCGTCTTAGTTGAGCGTGTTATGCAGCAGCTTCCGGGCGCAAGCAAACAACGCGTGGATTTCGTAGGGCCGCAGGTGGGACAGGAGTTGGCTACGAAAGGGGCTCTTGCAATCATTGTGTCGTTGCTAGCAACGATGATTTATATTGCTATGCGCTTCGAATATCGATTAGGGGTTAGTTCCGCGGTAGCATTAATCCATGATCCTGTGCTGATTCTCGGTGTCTTTGCGATGTTTGGAATTGAGTTTGATTTAAAAGCGTTGGCAGGTCTGCTGGCAGTTATTGGATATTCCTTAAACGATACCATTGTGGTTTTTGACCGCGTACGTGAGAATTTTATCAAAATTCGGCGGGTAGATCCCATTGAAGTCATGAACATATCAATTAACCAAACGCTATCACGAACGATCATGACCTCGGTATTGACCTTATTTGTAGTGGTTGCCTTGTTTGTTTATGGCGGGGAAACCATTCGTGGATTTTCCTTGGCACTGATCATCGGTATTTTGATTGGAACATACTCTTCTATTTACGTAGCCGGTGCGCTTGCAGTTGCGATGGGACTTGATAGGAAAGATTTTATACCAGCGCAGCGCAAAGAACTCGACGAACGCCCATAAAAAAGTCATCTTTCGCGGATCTTGAACGATCTCGGGGATGAAAAATGCTCACATACTTTATGTATGCTGAGCTTTTTTCATCCCCGAGATCGTTCAACCTCCACCAAACCTGATCTGTTTTTATCTATTTACGCGATCCTTCACCAATTTCTGGGTGGTTGATTTTCGCTTTGCTCAAATCTGGTTACCTAAATTTCCTTTTTACTCAGGAATGTTGGGTATTTGACTCAACATTCCGATTCGAAATTTATCTATATCAACGCTCAATTAACTGATCAACTTTCGCCGCGCATATGAAATCATTATGGGTCAGGCCGTTTAATGCATGGGTCATGAAAGTTACATGGCAGTAGTTGTAGCCTACTTCCATATCGGGGTGGTGGTTTTCTTTGTTGGCCATCCAGGCTATAGCGTTTACAAAACTCATGGTTTCGTAGAAATCTTTAAATTTGAATGATTTTTTGATTTCTCTATGATCGGCGGTGGCTTCCCAACCTGTAGCTAGTTGCGGCATGAGATTTTTGATTTGCTCTGGGTTTAATGCGCTGCCGATACCTTCGCAGGATTCGCAATGTTTGCTGCTTAAATCGCTTTTCATATAAATTCCTTATGTTCTTATGGCGTATGCTAAAACGTTTCTAACGAAATTTTAAGTTTATCAAAAAATTCGCGGTTCTGGGTCGGGGTTCCAATGCTTACTCTTAAATAATTTGCCATATTATAAGAATGTAATGGACGCACGATGATCCCTAAACGTTGTAAGTCTTCGTATAAAGGCTTTGCATCCTTTTTAAAATCAACGGTAACAAAGTTCCCTGCGGGTTTTAGGTAGCTTAATTTTAAATCAGCTAAACCAGCTTCCATTTGTTGCATTCCTTCAATGTTATTCAAAAAACTTTGCTTAATAAATTCATCGTCGTCCAGAGCAGCTTCGGCAGCAACTAATGACGCTTGATTAACCGTAAACGGCGGCAATACTTTATGGAAAATTTCTGTCATTTGCTCGTGGGCGACACAATATCCTAAGCGCAACGACGCTAAACCATAAATTTTTGAAAACGTGCGGGTAACGATTAAATTGGTGTATTCACGCATTAGCAGCAAAGCACTTTTTCTACTCGTGGTATCTAAAAATTCATAATACGCTTCATCCACCACTAAAATGGTGGTTTCAGGAATATTTTTTAGCATGCGCTCAATTTCCTCATACGCTGTCATCGAACCGGTAGGATTATTGGGGTTCGCCAAATAGATCAAAGCGGTGTTTTCATTAACGGTATCAATGAGCGTATCTACATCAATCGTCCAATCTTGATGTACCGGTGTGCTGACCACGGGAACGCCAAGGCCGTGTGCATGAACCCCGTATGCGACAAAAGAGTACTCAGGAATAATAATATGTTTGTGGTTGTGCAATGCAAAACACATCATAAATAGAGGAAATAAGCTATCGGTGCCATTACCGAAGGTGATCATATTCGCCTCTACCCCCAGCTGCTCGGCAAGTTTATAACGCAAAGGATGAATGGTAGCTAGAGGGTAGGTTGCTACTTCAATGGAGCTTAGATTATGTAATGCTTGCAAAGCTTTAGGACTGCAGCCAAGTGGATTTTCATTACTTGCTAACTTAATGATATGGGTTAATCCTTGCTCCTTGGCAACTTCGGCAATGGATTTTCCAGGGATGTAGGGTTTTAAATTCTGAATTCCTTCATGAGTAAGCAGGTTGAAATTGCAAGGCATGGTGACACTCCGTGTAAATGTAGCAGACATATTACAAAACCAGCTTCTCGCCAACAATAGTAAGCTTGATTATTTGCAATGATTTGTTTTAAAAGAAACAAGCTCTGCGGGAATATTGCGCATTCAACGTATCAATATATAATGCAGTTTCGATTTACTTTATAGGAAATATCATACCAAGATTTTTTAACCATCGGTCTAATTTTCAAGTTGTTGGAGATGCGGCCGTTGCTGGTATCAATGGATTTAAGAATGGTGCTGCAGGTAAGGTACTATTAACGGTTACGGGCATGGGAATTGCGGCCCCGATCACTGCTGTAGCAACTGCTTGCGCTATAGGGGCTGCGTTAACGATTATTCCAGCAATGTACCTATATGAAGAGTTTTTTAAAGTCCCCCGCCATGCACCATTCCTGGCAAAAATGGGCGCCGATATTTTATTTAAGTCCGCACTTGCTTTTGCATCAGGTTGTTTAGGTGCGGCAATATTGGGCTTGGCAATTGCTCCAATTGGCTTGGCTGCTTTATCAGCATCGCTCACCTTTGGATTACTAGATGTAATGACGCATCTTATCGTTGATTGTACTGCCCCAAGCAATGCTACTGATGAAAATAAATACATGCCATTGGCGCTTACTTAAGATGATTACTTTTTCTCTGCACGTTCTTGCAGAGAAGAAGTGCTTCCGATAATCTATTCCTGGACCAACCTCAGGAATGGATTATGAACGCACATCGTGGGTTTACTCTCACCGAAGTGCTGGTATCTTTGCTGTTATTTACCAGCATTTCTCTTGCTTTGTTAAAGCAACAATGGCAAATACTACAATTGCTCAATCAGCTCTCCCAAAATATTACCCACTTAATAACAACTGATAATCATCGTGAACATAAATTTCTAACCATTGGCTTTGAACCACAAGACAATCATTCCGGGTTAGACCATGATGAATAGCAAAGGAATAGGGCTACCAGAATTACTGATCAGCCTTTTCTTAGCAAGTTTAATATTGTCAGCATTGGTAAATATTTACCTAAGTGCTAAAAAAGAATATTTCTATTTGCAGGAGCGTTTGGGAAGCGAGGTGGATGTAGTCAATGTCATTGAGGTGATGCGTGATAGCATACACAGAGCAGGTTTTACTCCTTGCCTCAATCTTAACCAGTTAAAGTCCTACGACGCGCACACGCGTAAAGCCTTATTACCAGCCATTGTCCTAAATTCCCAAAGAGCAACTTCACTGAACATTAATCGTATGAGTGAGCAATTTGCTTCTGTGGTGACGGTAGTAAATGACACGGAATTAAAGTTGAAAGAGGAGGCGTCTTGGATACAACAAAATAAGAAAATTATTATTGCAAATTGCACCTATGCAGAAGTACATGAGGTAACACAAGTAAAACACAAGCATCAAGAAACTATAGTTACTCTCAATTCGCCTCTCTATTATCACTACGAAGGTGAGATGTATGTTGGAGAATGGATTGAAGAAAAATTCTACATTCATCAGCAACACAATAAGTCGGTCTTATACTATCAATTTCATCATGCTGATGAGTTAACGAGTTCGATTAACTCGATGAAGCTAAAAATGCAAGAGGAGCAAAAATTAGTTGAAGTAACTCTAGGATTGAATCATGGAAAAGAAATTCAGTTTACCAGTGCAGTCAGAGAGTAATCTAGGTTTCGTATTACTATCTACTATTCTAATGTTAGTTCTACTTGGGTCTATCATACTTTCACTTTGGCAAGGAGTATTGCAGTTTTGGAAAATATACAATGAAATGCAAAAGCAACATCAAACATTATATACCTTAGAAAAAGCAGCCTCACAAATTCAGCAATTACCAAGGGATCCGAATTGTCTGATTACGGACTTCAACCCAAATGTTGCTGTTCAAAAATTACAAGATACTAGCTGTCTTATTGTCGTTGCCAAGCATGAGTATAACTACAATTATTCACAATTAACGGATTATCCTTGCCTGCAATTAGAGGTCCATAAAAAACTGTATGGAACTCAACATTGGTTTTTGACACTTAGCATCCGCAACAATCCCGAAGAAGTGTTGCAACTTCGTATTGCCAAGCCAGTAAAAGGTCTGGTTTGTAGAGGCGGTGTTAAAGTTCTTAAAGGTCCGTTGCTCAATTGGCGTTATCTGCATGTAAGGGATCTTTGAAAGACAGTTTGTGGGCAAAAGCCCACAAACCCTATTGAATTGCGAGAAAGCTTAAACCGTGCAGCCAACAATAATGTATGACCTAATTGAGAAATGTGGAGAAGAAAAAGCTATTTATTGGGTCGGCCTTCATTATGTCGTGATTGGCCTTGCCGTTGGGAATCCCGGGTATTTTGGCTATGGCTTGATTTTTGATCTTGATGTGTACTGTGTTTATCTTGAGATCCTTGGCCAGGGTTAGCGTGTTGACTGCCGTGTTTATCGCCCGAACGTGGGCTATTGTGTTGAGTCATTTTAGCTCCTTCTAAGGTTATTGTTCTTAAATGTAGCCTTATAGGCTTAGTATAGGTTTTGAAATATTGCAAATAAAAATGTTAAAAAAAATATAAGTTGCTGATTTGAAAATAAATAAATCATGTACTAATTATTAAATGAGTCCAATGGATTTTAAGCAGTTCCAACAAAGAGATTGAAATGTTGAAATATTTAATAGCTTGGCTCTTAGCGATATTACCTACCTGGCCATACAGCAGCGCTTGGGGCTAATATCCTAGTGGTGGTGTTGGGTTAATTTTAATAGTTTTAATCGTCTTACTATTGACCCGTGGTGGACCGTAAAAATTTGACAAATATCGGTTCTCTCTTTACTCTTATTGTGCAATGCAATAAATGGAGCTTATTATGCAGCAAAACCAAAATTGGCCTTTTACGGCAAATGAAATGATGAATCCTTACTTGGACGCTTATACTCGTTTCGTAAAAAATGTATTTGCACTCGAACCAGTGTTTTCAAGCGGGATGGATAAAAATAACATTGTTGAAAAGCAATTTGATATTTTTATTAAAAATGCTCATCATACTTTGGATTATATGAAAGAAATGATGTTCCTATTTGAACATAATTTTGAAAATAATCTAGCTCGTTCCAAAAAAGGAAAATTTTCGTCAATGGCGACTAGAAGCGATGATGCGAAGCCTTTTTCTTCTGCCAGCACCGCTACTGCTTCATCAATAAAGAAAAGTTCTAAGCCTAAAAAATCAACCGCCAAAAAGACTACTGCAACATTAGCAGCGAAAGCAGCCGGAGCAAAATTGACGGCAAAGTCGACTGGGCTGAACACGAAAAACGTGCAAGCCAAACCTGCTAAAAAAGTAGGATCTTCTTCTGCAAAAACAAGCTCACTCAAGAAAGAAGCAGCCAAAAAAGAAGCTCCAAAAACAGCAAGCATGAAAGCAACAGAGCAGCCCTATTCATTAGGTGAGCGTAATAAAGAACTCTTGGACAAAAATTTCAAACCCATAAGTTCCAACACAAAAAACTCATTCACTGATAAAAAAATCTAATTCTCTTTAGATTCCCCTAAAACCCGTGGCTAGTCTGCGGGTTTTTTTTAATCTCAGTACTGGTTAGAGCATTTGCACACTTAACTGCAATATTACTATTGTGAATGGATGAGCAGCAATCCAATGCTAACTAATATGGGGATGTTTTTTACAACCGGGCCAAAAGGTTCCAACCAATAACGTGGAATCAAAATTGTGATGAGAATTGTATAAACAAGAATGATAAGTAGTTGCACAATACAATTTAGTTTAGGTTTATAGTTGAAAAGCAGCAATATCCCGATTATGGCATTCAACGCGGCTGAAGAATATAAGGTAAGGTTTTGCCATGCAGGTGTAATTTGCGCAGCCGTAAGAAGCTCATAGGAGCTTTCCTTGGCAAAAAAAACACTGGTCAAAGCACTTAAAATCCACATCAAGGCTAAACTGATGCGCAGTAAAGGAAACATAAAATAAAATCGTGCATGATTTTTATCTTTGGAAGTGCTTGGTGCTCGGTGCAAACCTTCACTGAAATTAACTGGGGTAACTGTAGTAACTGTTTGGAATTCCAAAATCTTATCCACGTTACTTACATTACTTTGCTCTAACATAGCTAAGGAGCTGGTGGTGATCAGAGATTCACACGTAATATTCCCTAAATAGCCAACTATTTTCATAAAGGCTTCAGGCATTTTTAAAGATGTTGTAGCTTGCAAACCTAACCAATTTCGTAATTCTGCCAACAGCGAGCGCAGTTGAATTACCTGCTGGCTAGCTGCGGTTAGTGATATTGATTGGGGGAGATTAGTCTCAATGAGATTGATGATGGCATTGGTATAATCTTCAACGTGAATGGGTTGTAATTCTTGTTCTCCATTGCCTGGAAGTGGAGTATAAAAAGGAAAACTGGCAAGGCTGGTCATTAATTCAATTCCGCCAGTGGCGCCAGGACCATAAATCAAAGATGGTTTTAGAATAAAATGTTGAGCCGTAATATAAGTCCGCAAATAATTTTCTGCCTCCAGCTTACTCTTAGCATATTCGGAATCGTAATTTTCGATACCTAAGGCCGAAAGGTGAATAATACGTTTAACGCCAACTTGTTGAGCTGCATCAAAAATTGCTTTGGGGGCGAGATAATGTACCTTACGCATGATCTCGGAATTGGCACGAAAAATGCCGACGCAGTTAATGATCACGTCAATGCCCTTAAGTTTTGGCAGCCAGTCTTCGAGATTTACATCGGTGATAAAATTGCAATAAACAATAGATGCTTTGGGGAACTTACGTTGCGTCGTGGAAACATCTTGAACTCCGCAAATGACATGATGGTTTGAATCGTTTAATAATTTTGTAGTTAACCAAGAGCCTACAAAACCAGTTGCTCCCAGAATAAGTAGATTCATTATGCCACTCTCCAGAATTGTATCTGGTAAGCAGGGTTATATAACCCTGCGTTATCTAGAGGTATCTGGCTTTTGCAGCCCGAATAGTAATTAGCCAATTTCGGCTTGAATGACTTTTGCCATTTGTAAGTGCTCGGCAATGTGCGCACGAGTTACTTTCAATTGATTACGTATTAAACCATTAGTACTTGCGTTATAAAACCCATCGACAAGATTTAAAGCCGCTGCGTGATCTTTCACCATTTGGGCGATGTAGGCGCGATCAAATGCATTTGCTTTTACTTGATGCAGAGCCCCTAACTGACGTGCGCCTTGTTGGCGTAACATGTTTGCGGCTTCATTATTTCTGTTGGGTTTGATTTTCAATTTATGACTCAAGCTAACCGTGGCTTGTAGGTTATTACGGTGTTCTTTATACATAAAGGAAGCATAGTTCTTAACGGAGGGATGAATTGCTCTGTGTCTAGCTTCTTTTGCAGCAGCAATCTCATACCTATTTAATACAATTAAAGTACCTAAAATATCAGCGTCAGAACGTGCTTGCATTGGTTTGGATACCATTGGCGCATTCACAGCTTGTCGAGAAGGTGACGTTGTATTTGAAGAACAAGCAGTCAGGCACAGCGCTCCTAGCGCGACCATGAACATAGTGTTCGATTTCATAAAATATCCTTATTTTAGTGAAAAGATGCAGAGCAATAATATGAAAAATTGTTTAAATAGTAAAGTTTCAATTCGTATTTTTAGCGGAAAGGTATGGTCGACATGTACTCTACCGTGTTTACACCAGAGGGATCTCGGACCATCGAGTAGTATAATTAGGAGTTTTCAATTGCCGCTTCATAGACCAAGTTTTTTGAAAGCCTTCGGCGGCAAGACGTACGGTGCGCTCCCCATATTTCTTATTAATGAAATCCATAGTTTGCATAATTTTTTCGGTACGTTCTAAGAGTTCATTAGATGGTTGATGAAACAAATCCTGTTGTCGAAAACGCTTATCGATAAGATCACCTAACATAACGCCACTTTTATGATAATAAATACCTTGTTTGAAAAGGTTCTCCAGGCAAAATCTAGCGCAGCGGGTAAGGTAGCGAATGTCATCGCTAGCATGAATTAAGCGAAATCCTACGGTGTTGGTGTACTGCTTTAAGTCTTGGCGAAATGAGTTCGAGCGCACAAACACCGAGAGGTGCTGCGCAATAAGACCTTGGCGCCGCATTTTTGTCCATGCGGTAGCACAGTGATGACTGATAGCTTCTTGTAGGACACGAAATTCGGTTTGCAAGCCACCGAAAGAGCAGGAAGAAATGATGGATTGCCTGGGTTCAGGTTCTTCTAAATCTAAACAAGGAATTCTATTCAATTCCATGATCGTGCGCTGCAGTACGGTATTAAAAGTTTTTTTAATCATTCTTAAATTAAGGCCGGCCAAATCCTCAGCCGTATAGATACCTAGTTTATTTAAGCGCTTTGCCCATTGACGTCCTATACCCCAAATATCATTAACTTCAATTGCGCTAAGCCATTGTATTTCTTCGCTAATATCAAATACTGGAATTTTAAGTTTTTTCTTTGCAACATGATTAGCTGCTTTGGCTAGAGTTTTTGTAGGACCAATACCAATTGACGTAGGGATTCCGGTGTGTTGTAAAATCTTCTTTTGTAAATCCCAACAAAAAGATTCAATTTGGTTGGAAGGAAGCGTGTTTAAATTTAAAAAAGCTTCATCAATGGAATAAACTTCTACAGCATCCCAGGTGTCTTGAATGGTCGACATTACTCGCTGCGACAAATCTCCGTAAAGCGTGTAATTAGATGAAAACGCTTGCACTTTGTGTTGTTTACAGAAAGCTTTAACCTCAAAGTAGGGTGCTCCCATTTTTATACCTAATGCTTTAGCTTCATTGGAGCGCGCGATGACACAACCATCATTGTTAGATAGGACAATGATGGGGGTATGTCTTAAATCGGGGCGAAATAATCGCTCACAGCTTGCGTAAAAATTATTACAATCCACCAATGCAAACATATTATTTTGCCTCATGAATTACGTGAGTCACCACGCCCCAAATCACAACTTCTTGTGCATCGGTAATATCAATAGGAACAAAGTTTGAATTTTCTGGCATTAACATAACTCGGCCATTTTGACGACTTAAGCGTTTAACGGTAAGTTCACCATGAATGGCTGCAATTACAATTTTTCCATGAGCCGGTTCGAGGCTTCGGTCAACAATTAACATATCCCCTGATTGTATTCCTGCATTTATCATAGAGTCGCCTGAAGTCTTAACAAAAAAAGTAGCAGAAGGGTGTTGAATTAAGTGAGTATTTAAGTCAAGTTTGCACTCTAAATAATCATCGGCAGGGGAAGGGAAGCCTGCACTCACTTTGCTCGCATATAAGGGCAACTCCATTTTGAAGCCATGTTCTAAAAAAGCCTTCACGTCCTCGATACGTGACAAAGGCAGGCGAATGGGTTTAGTTGCTTCTCCATAACGATTACATCCTCTGGGCCTTCCGGCACCGCTGCGCTTTCCACCATGGGTCATAATAAACTTGAATAATGTACATTAATTTTGATTCTAGGTTTTCACACAAGGATTGTAAACATAAGATTGTAATTATTGGGTAACTGAATTGCTTAGCCAGATATAATCTTGCATAAGCCTAAGCGCTTAATCATTCCTTAATATTCCTTTACTATAATCGAAAAGTTAAGTTCACTTTAAACGTGTGCTGTTACTTATAAAGAGCTTTTAATATGGATGTGCATAGGTTAATTGAAATTGTCCCTTACAATCCTCTCTGGCCGCAACAATTTGCAATGGAGGCAGGGCTCATTAAAAAAGCGCTAGGAGAGAACTGTGTGGAGATGTTCCATATTGGATCAACTTCCGTTCCTGGTTTAGCAGCAAAACCTGTTATTGATATGATCCCTGTGGTTCAGAACATTGCGCAAGTTGATTTAAAATCTTCAGCAATGCTGGACCTTAGCTATACAGCCCGGGGTGAAAATGGAATCCCATTTCGTAGGTATTTTCAAAAGGGAACTGCTCAACCATCGTTTAATGTACATGTATTTGAGCAGGGAAATCCTGAAATTGAGCGTCATCTTAAATTTTGTGAGTGGATGCGAGCACATCCGAACGATAGGCAACAATATGCCGATTTAAAAATTGCTTTAGCCTGACAGTTTCCTCATGACATAACTTCTTACTGCCTGGGTAAAGACAGCTTTATTGCAGCGATTGATAAAAAGGCAGGTTTTGCCGGTTTACCTATCGTCAAAGCTTTAACCGAGCGGTAATGGGATGCTGCTCGTCAGTTCCGCCAGCATGATTTTTTTGCTAAAGCAGGAATACAAGATCCATTCACATGGACATTTGATCATCCCGAGCATGTGCATTATTTGATGTATTATGGATCTGAAATTGTTGCTTATGCTCATGTTCAATTTTAGCTTCCTAAACGTCCTGTATTACGCATCATGGTGGTGGAGAAGCCAAATCGTAATAAGGGTATTGGCGGAAAGTTTTTAAAGCTACTGGAGTACTGGTTGGCAGGGCAAGACATAGAACATTTGCAGATGGATTCGTCACCTGCTGCCGAAAACTTTTATCGAAAAAATGGATACGATGCCATGGAGTTAAACGATCCTCAGGAGTATGAACGTCATCCTCAGGACATCAGCCTAGGAAAGGCTCTTGAAAAGAAAGGTCTTAATCCAAAATAAACTAGTTGTATAGAGAATTACAAAACAATGATGACCAGAGAGCAGTATAAAATTGTGGGAATTACCGCTTTAGGCGGAGCATTAGAGTTTTACGACTTTACGATTTATGCATTATTTGCAACGTATATAAGTCCACATTTTTTTGCGATCAGCGATCCCTTTGTAGCACTTATGGATACCTTTCTAGTGTTTGCCTTAGGATACTTTGCGCGTCCCCTAGGCGGGATTGTGTTTGGTCATTTTGGCGATCGCTGGGGGCGTAAAACGGCATTTTCTTTGTCCATCCTCCTCATGGCAGGAGCAACCCTGGGTATTGGTTTGCTTCCAAGTTATGAAAGCGTAGGAATTATTGCGCCCATAGGTTTACTCCTGCTGCGTTTATTGCAAGGATTTTCAGTCGGTGGAGAAATTCCAGGAGCGGCAATTTTTACGATAGAACATGTACCGGTAGGTAGGCGAGGCTTAGCTATTGGATTGGTATTTATGTCGATTACGCTGGGAAATTCGCTGGGAGCTTCGGTTGGTCTATTGCTCACCGGTATCTTAAGTCAAGAGCAAATGATGTCCTGGGGATGGCGCTTACCTTTTGTAATAGGATTTGTACTCGGTATAGTAAGTTACTTAATTCGGAAAAAATTATTCGAAACCCCTGTATTCCTCAATATGATTGAGCAAGGGAAGCTGCAGCATAAGCCCTTATTAAAGCTGCTTACTACCTCACGAAAACAGTTGCTTCGCGGATTTTTATTGACGGCGGTATCTTCTGGGATTATTTCGCTGTTCCTTTATTTGCCAACGTACCTTTCCAATATTTTATACGTACATCTTTCCCACGCATTTTTAATCAACTTTATTACGTTTCTAGGTTTTGCTATATGTACTGCATTTTTTGGCTGGGGATCGGATTACATCGGCAGACGAAATTTATTGGCTACTGGAGCTATTTTCCTCATCATCGCCAGCTATCCTTTCTTTTGTGGGTTAACTCGAGTTGGTGAGCATTTTGTATGGATTTTTTCCTTAGCTTTTGCAATTTTCGGAGGAATGATCAATGGTAGTTTTGCTGTGCTAATTACTGAATGCTTTCCTGCAGCAATTCGTTATTCCGGCGTAGGGTTGTGTTATAGCTTAGGGATGGCTGTTTTTGGCGGGACGGCACCGCTTGCATTTACGTGGTTAATTCATAACTTTAATATGCCTGAAGCTCCTTCTCTGTATTTAATTGGTTGTGGTATCTGTACCTTAGCGGCGGTATTAATGGGAAATAGGGATGGGAATGCTCTGCAGCAATTTGATGCTGCAGAAGAAGCGGCGCTTACGAGCGGCTAATCATCGTTAGTATTTAAAAATAATATTACCAACATCATCATGCTGGCGAAAATTGCGGCCGTAGGTACTGCATTCCATTCTTTCAGTAAAAATAATAATCCAATACGCTAGGTGATGGTAAAGTGGCAGTGTAAGCGCACGTCCCATGACTTCAGGGCTTTTGAACGTTGTGCCCATGCTGAGTACGTGGATTACTGCCGTAAAATTAATGGTGTAATCGAAGATGTTGCCAAAAACAACCAAAGTAAAAAATAGAGCAGAGGAACACGCCGCAATCGATTTTAGTATGCGCATCATTATGATTATATGTATAAGATTTTGATCAGCATAAGGTTTTCAGCAAGTTATCTCAAGATAATTTGCTGAAGTTGGGAACTAGACTTGGCAGGACTCTTGCTGAGCTAATGATTCATCGGGTGCACTATCTCCTGGCTCAGCAGGTTTAAAAAATCCGCCAGGTGATACGATCATATTTTGCAAAGGCATACGTTTCGCCTGATAAGGCTTATCGCTGTATCCTAAACGCATGAGCATCCACAAATCATCTTGTCGGTCCTCGTTTTGAAAATGCTCATCCATCATGGCATGTGCTTGAGGGTTAGTAATCACACTACCGAACGGGTGCAAATATACTTGATGTTTGGTCATCGTCAGCCATAAGCGTGCCATCATTCGCCCAGCTCGTTCATTTTCCTCTGGCGTTTCAAATGGACCAGATAACCAACCAACAGTGGAGGTTCCTTGCATACCTTGTTCATAGGAATAACGTACCAGATGGTAAAGTCCTGGCAGACGGAATAACCAATTAGCATTAGCAAACAACCACATCAGCGGGCCAGGAGCACCCATTGCTTCAGCCGCTAGCCCATCTTTGCGTTGTTCTGCCGATTGTTGACTAAATCGCATCCATGAAGCTACTTCATTACGAGCCTCTGCTTGGCTCATGTCAAAAAACATGGTTTCGGCATTTAAACGTACGACCCAATCAACCTGGGCTTGTTCATCCGAATATTCATACTTATGGCCAAATTGCTCCGCAATCTGCGCTAACTCTTGATGAACTTCAGGTGGAATAGTTCTACCATCATAAGGAAGGCGCGAGGTTTGGCGTTCAATGATCAAATCTCGTTCTAAGGTTTCTTTCTGTTTGCGTGGAACCAGCTTTAAAGTGGCCAAAGGTTGTGGGCCTTCTAGGGTAGAATCTAATGTTACATCAAGATAGCTTGCCTCAACTTCCAATACAAGAGGGGCTGCAGCAATGGATAGCATCTCATGCAAAACACCAAAACCAACATACATAAAGCTGCCGGTTGGATTCGTTCCTGGTAAAAGCCGTTTGGGATCATACATCAAGGTAACGGTATCGTCTGACTCAATTTGGAAAAGCCATGATTGCATGTTATGAGGAGAGGGAGCCCAACGCCCATATTGTAAGATTTCATGCCAATTTTTATGCAGCATTAAGCAGGCAGCAGAGACAGCCGTGTGCGCAAATTTATCCAAATCTTCTGCAGCCGTTTCAGGTGCATTGAAAAAGCGGGATGCTGCATAGCCACCAAGTAAACCAACGGAGACAGCGATACCAATAACGCTTAATGCTGCAGCACTCGCCGCTGCAACTGCAGATATAAATACAGTAGGCCCCGCCCAAACAGCAGCTGCAAAGCCTATACCAAAGCCAATGAATCCCGCCAACACAGTTGCTACAGCAGCTACGGCGAAGATCACTAACGCTTTTTTTACTGAGGATTCGGGGGTAACCAGTGGTTTGCTATTGCTAAGGAACTGGCGAACGGCTTCCTCTTTATCAGTTTCAGCATTTTGTAATTCTGCAATTAAGAGATCAGCGTGCCGTGATATACGTTCTTGATTTAATTGGCTAAGGTGTTTGATGGAATTTCTAAGCTGCTGAAGAGCATCATCAAAGTTCGATAAATCCATGTCTTCTATAGATACTGTTGTTGCGTTTGCCACTGCGTACGTCCTCGTCATAGATATAAACACAGTGGCGAAATATACTACAAAGTGAATTTATGGTCAACAAATAAGACACTTGTGATACTTTCTTGAAAATGCTCAATAAAAATACCATATAATCATAAATAGTATTTTGTGTGCATATTATGAGCCACAGAGATATTCGAGGCCTTTTAAATGGTGAGACCCCACAAAAATCAGTAGAAGAGGAGCATCAGAAGCAGGATGCCCCTGAAGTTCAGGTTGAGGGGGTTCCAGTTGAGGTGCAGGTAAAGAAAGTTTCAGGAGCTGATGAGGCGCTTGAGGAAGATGTGGTTGAAGGCGTGGATTTGGATGTAGTGGTGAAAGTGGCGAAGCCGAATGTAAAATTTATCGGTGAGCGCGACGACAAATACGCAAGAGGTTGCTCTGTTGGTTCTGTGGATAACGCGGTTAGGGTTGAGCAAGGTGAATTTGCTGTTTTGCGCAAATCAAGCGTCGCACCTTCCATAGGTACACATCATGTTACTCCCTGTGTAGTGATTTGTGTAACCAGCAATAATTTTTTTGGTATGGCACATTTTGACTCGTATAGAACGCCTGGCAGTCTTGAAGAGTTTTTTAAAAAATTCAAAAACGACGGCGATGTTACTATCAAGATTTTTGGAGGCAAGCCAGGCTCCGATCCGCTGCGCAGTGGTAATGAAAATAAAGACGCCGTTTTAACGTATATTAGAACGCACTTAGCAGATGCCGAAGTTCAAATTACAGATCCTGATGGTCCTCCTATCAATCTTGTTTTTGATAAGGATGGCACCGTACAGCAGAACAAATTTGCTGTAGGTATTGGCGTGGATGAAGAGTTAGGTGCATTAATGCGCTTACGGCATAACATGGGCGGTATAGTAACCGCCCAACAAAGTCGCTCAGGTCATTTTATGCCTTTAAATTTTGTAGAAGCTTACCAAGGTGGAGATCAATCAATCTACCTCGACAGATTAGCTCTTAAAGCCTTAAATGCATTTGATCCTGATCCGATTAAAGGTGAAGAGCAAGGTTGGTCTACCGATCCGGGCGGGCTTGTTCTTACGGAAGAAATGAGACTTGCTCATCCAACCATTGCATACGAAGTGAATGCGCAAAAAATATATATGGATTCTCAGCTGCAGGAGTCTGTCGAAAATGCTTCCCTGCGTAAAAAATTAATTGATATTTGCCCAATTTATATTGGGCCACATGCTGAGGCGGAAAATTTAAAAACCGTCAAAATTTTAGCAAGTTTATGTGCGGAAAAGGAGCGTCCAGAAACGGTAATAGCTAAGGCTCTTTCATTATTCAATAAAGCTTCTCCTTATCCGTTAATGAGTGCTCTGGTTTCCGTGATTGAAACTAGTTATAAATTGAAAAAGGATAGTCTCCTAGACGCATTGAATGAAAAGTTTGGAGACATCAGCAACCTAGCTTATGGCGTGGATATTGTTGCCCCCGATGTTGTGACACTCATTAATAATTTGCGGCAAAAGGAAAATCCAGGATTGTTGCTTACACAGAATTTAAAGACCAATACAGTAGATACAACTAAGCTTTTGTCGGATTTCAGTCAATTATATAGAATAAATGGGGAGCAGTTGCTGGCCGATGTTACTAAGGAATTTAATAAGGCCATTGCAAAGGATGAAAATATTGATAAAATTATCTCTACTTTGGATCAGAAAAACACTGTATCAAAAGACAACGTACTGCAGGTTTTAAAGAATCATTACAGTTCTGTCAAATTTAAATTTATAGAGAAGCGATTGGATACCTATTGGGATCCAGCGAAGGATCCTAAAGCGGCGCTTGAGGACATTATTCGCAAAATTCCTCCGGATGCAGAGTTTGACTGGGCGAAGGAGTATAATGATTTAGCAAAGGCATTTCATTCAGCACACTTACAGACCCGCGCATCTGAAGTTATTAGCGGCATGTCATTTAATGATAAGCAACCAGGTATACAAAGGGTAATCAGTACGATTCTTAAAAATGCGATTATTACAACAATGTCAAAGAATCCTACGTTTGTCCAAGACTATACGGATGAGGCGGTCACTTGTGGTGAGTTAACACGAGCTGTCCGGGGTTCGATTCCCTATCAAAAAGATACTACGGCGGATCTAGAGGTGAGCATAGACGAAATGCCAACAATATAATTATTATTTCAAAATTAGAAGGTGGGATATTAAATGTATAATAAAACAGAGCAAGGCCAAGCGAGTAGTAAAACAAAACTAAATGCATTGTGCTGTTCTGCTGACAGCGATGGCGTCAAAGCTCATTTAGCACAGAGTCCTATGGATGTGAACTATGAGCAGGGTAACCCTTTAATACTTGCTATTCGCAGTGTACAAGTATACCCACCGCCATCAAAAGAAAAATGTGTTGCAACGCTTAAGGCCTTAGTGGATGCAGGTGCAGATGTGCATATTAACGAAGAATCGCCGCTCTATTGGGCAATGAAGGTTGATAATCATGCTGCTGTTGAATTTCTTCTATCGGTAGATAATAAATTCAGTATTGATGGGACCAATGTTGAAGATTACGTAGAAAGAAATCCTCACTTGGATTCGAAATTGGTAGACTTATTGGAAGGTGCGAAAGCTCCAACCGCCCCATCGATGGGATATTAGCGCAATTGCCAGTGAGTGCTTAATAAACGAGCTCAGGGAAATGGGAGCCTTTTCCTGAGCTCGTGCCAATCTGATCCTACAAATCTCAAACTCCAATTGCAAATAAACTGTAAAAATTGACCACTTAATGAACAGCTTCGGGTTTGTTTTGATATCCTTGAAAACTTTTAACGACATGGATATTGAAAAATGAGTTATTTAAAAAAACTAACACGGCCCTTAACAACAATACTACTTATTATTTTAACCAGTACCGCTACCGCAGAAATCAATAATCCTAACCAAGTCAAAATGTTTTTAATTTCTGATCCGCATGTGGACATTACTAAACGAAGTACAACGGATATTAATCCATCGCCATTTTTTTACATATTTGGGCGTGGATCATGGCAATGCATCATCTTATAAAACACTTACGATTTTTCTTATAAAAAGACCGTTTTTTGAGAGGCTTACTAAAAGATTGAAATTTGAACATGCCCCTTTTTTTTTACCAGGATCCCGGGGTCGGAATGGGAGCTGTTTGGCTATTAGATAGATTAGGACGATCGCTTAAGCATCTTATTTCTTATGTCAGTAAGTTGGAAAAAAAGGCAAAGGGGTTCATAGCATCACGGAAGCAATTAATACAGAAACAACCTCTGGAAAATTTATGTTTCACGTTTTTGGCGCACTTTCTGAGTTTGAGCGTAATTGATTAAAGAGCGCATTTTTGCTGGAATGGAAGCTGCAAGAGCAAGAGTCTTCAGGGCGGACGTCCTGTAAAACTTAACGCAGAACAAAAAGAATTAGTTAAAACCCTTTACTCCAATAAAAAGCATTCAAGGCAATCGATTTGCAAGATGGTTTGCGAGGGGAAGACTACACTATATAAATATATTAGTATAAATATAGATAAGCAGTATCCGTTTAACTAACAGCCTCCTTGTTAGGGAAAATGAGCTTGGGTATATTACGCATCTGCGCTAAATCATTTGGATTAACGTTGAAAGGAAGAATCCGTTCTAGCTGGTCTATGGTATGAGCGGCATGAATGGTGTTAAGTGCGAATTTAAGCCAAGCAAAGGCATCGACCTGATGCTGTTTGCAAGTTTCGATGAGCGAGAAGAGGACGCTACCGGCGTGGGCACCGATATCATTACCATGAAAGAGCCAATTTTTGCGCCCAATCACAAAGGGTTTAATGGAACGTTCCGAGCGGTTGTTGTCTATCTCGAGGCGTCCATCCTCAAGATAACGACACAGTGAATTCCAGTGAGTAAGGGCATAGAAGACAGCTTTGCCGAGTGGGCTTTTGGGTAGGACTTTCAATTGAGATTCGTCCAGTAGGGTTTTTAACGCATTTAAGATAGGTTTGGCCGATTGTTGACGCTCGGTAAAAATAGTTTGAGACGAAGCATTTTGTTCTTTTAGCCTCTTTTCAAGTTCATAAAGTGTAGCCATCAGTTTTACGACTTGCTGAGCCAGGCCTTCTTTTTTAGTGGCTTTCACGACATCCATAAAATAACGCCTGGCATGCGCAAGACAAGCCACATGTTGAATATTAGGAAGCGCATCCATTGTTACATAAGCCTTATAACAATCGGCATGCAGATATCCTTTAAAATCAGTAAAGAAGTTTAATGGGATTTGGTGTGAGCGACCGGGGTGATACTGATAAACAAAGGCGCGTTTGTCGGGTGGCCCTCCAATGAATAACCACATATAAGAAAGCTGCGCGGGTAATCGCCCTTTTTCCTTTAAAACCTGCAAAGGGGTTTCATCAGCATAAGCCACATCATATTCTTGAATACTGGCTTCCATCCGTTTAACCAGCGGCGTTAATAACTTGGCGGCATGAATGAGCCAGTTACTCAAGGTTCCTCGGGTTACAGAAAGACCGGCTTCATGGAACATGGCCTCTTGTGTCAACTGCAACTGAAAAGTGATCCACGTTTTGCTAAATCTGCAATTTAATTTTGATCCACCCCTGAGCATTCTCTTTTAATAACACCTGCTTTTTTCTTTTCTTTTAGCCTATAACTATCCCCTTTAATATGAATGACATGAGCATG
>CAMAYX010000009.1 GCA_945862405.1 Legionella genomosp. 1 | reverse complement strand
ACAAAAAGTATGTGAGCTTTTTTTACCCCCGAGATCGTTCAACCTCCGCCAAATATGACGGTTCTTAAATGATTAGGATGTATAGGGCACCTGCGCCGCGCAACACCTGCACCAAAAGCTGCTTATCTTTTTGTTGCGCGAGATCTTGTAAAATTTTCGAGTTAGGTGTTGCTTGATGGTTTGCGCTGATGATCACATCACCCGGGCGTAATCCTGCTCTCCAACCAGCACTATTCTCGGTTGCACCTACCACTTGTATACCTACAACATGACCGTGTAATGGTGAATCTTGTTCGAAGTTTTTAAGTGCTAGACCATACAAAAACGGATTTTTAGATTGTAATTGTTGTTCATGCTTTTTGATGTCGGTCACAACCGAATCTAAGGTTAAATCTTTCCCATTACGTTTAACCTTAATGCGCACGTTACTACCTACCCGTAATAAACTAATGGTCGTTTTTACTTGGGTAGCTTGGGTGATGTGGGTGTTATTAATTTGCGTGATAACATCTCCTGGCTTTAAGCCGGCGGCCTCTGCAGGAGAATCTTCGTTAACTTGCGAAATTAATGCACCTTGAAAATCTTCAGGATACCCTAATGCTTGAGCAAGCTCTGGTGTTAAATGTTGCACAAAAATTCCCATCAAACCACGATGCACAGAACCGTATTTAATAATTTGTTGCGCTACATCTCTCGCCATATTAATGGGTATAGCGAAACCAATTCCTACGTTTCCACCGTACAATGAAATAATGGCAGTATTAATACCAATTAATTCACCTTTGGCATTTACTAATGCTCCACCTGAATTTCCGGGATTAATGGCAGCATCAGTTTGAATAAAGTTTTCAATACCTTCAATGTTCAAATCGCTGCGCTTCATCGCACTTATAATTCCAAAGGTTGCAGATTGACTATTACCAAAGCTGTTCAACCCGAATGGATTACCAATCGCAACAACAAAATCACCTACCTCAATTTTATCGGAATCACCGATGGGTAAACTTTTTAGGTTTTTAGCATCAATTTTTAGAACGGCTACATCCGTCTCACTATCACCGCCAACCAGTTTTGCTTTTAAACGGCGTCCATCGTTCAGTGTTACCGTGATAACAGTTGCATTGCGAATAACATGATCGTTGGTGATGATAATACCTTCTTGTGGATCAACAATTACTCCTGACCCTATGCTTTGGAATTTTTTTGGTTTTTCGGGCATAGGTGGCTGATTATTGTTAGCCGGATTATTTTCATCATCCTCGCCGGTAGGTAAATTGCCGGGTATATAACCTTGCACCGCGACGTTTACAATTGCGGGCATGGCCTTTTTTAATACGGGAGCCAAAGTTGGCAAAGCATTAACTTCTTCTGCGCCTACGGTCATGCTGACGAACAGCAATACCAGCGTTACAGTGTAATAGCGTAATTTTTCGATCATATTATTTATCCTGTTTGAACCAAATTAAAGTTGCCATCCTGCCCGTTTGTCCTTCACGGCGATAAGAATAGAAATTGCTTTTCTGTTCTAAAGTACAAGCATTGGATTGAAATACCGCGCTAATTCCTAAGTCGTTTAGGACCCATTCTGCGATTTTTGGCAAATTCGCCAATTTTCGCTCTCCATGCGGAAGAAATCCGTCTTCTGCTCTTGGATATATCCGAACATAAGCTTGCAAGACATCATCCCCTACTTCATAACAACTGCCGCAAATTGCAGGTCCCACCCACGCCAATAAGGATGATGGTGATGAATGCATCTTTGCAAGTGTATTTTCAATAATTCCATCCGCCAAACCGCGCCATCCTGAATGCACTGCAGCAATTTCTGTACCTTCGCGATTACATAACAGTATGGGTAAACAATCTGCCGTCATAATTACTAAAGGATAGTTGGGATGACGGGTAACAGCAGCGTCCGCTGTTCGTAAACTTTCATCTTCTACTACTACGCAACGGTTACTGTGTGTTTGCTCAAGCCATGCCGGTTCGTTAGGTAAGGATAGGCCAACTCGCAACCGTTCACGATTTTGCCGAACATCTTCTTCAACATCACCAACATGAAATCCTAAATTATTACTATCAAATGGAGACTTACTGAAACCATCCGATCGTGTCGTGGTTAATGCGCCAATGTTTGCCGGAGCAGTCCAATTTGGAAAAATATTATCCATAAGATTCTATAACCTTTAATAACGTTTGAAAATCATCGGGCAAAGGAGCAGTTAAAGTCAACACATCTTCATGGAAAGGATGAACAAACTCTAGACAAAAAGCATGCAAAGCCTGCCGTTTGAATTGTTGCAGCATTTCACGTAACTCCGAGGTTGTGCCTTGCGGAAAATGAGCTCTGCCACCGTACAATGGATCGCCAACCACAGGATGATTGATATGAGCCATGTGTACTCGTATTTGATGAGTTCGACCTGTTAACAATGCTACTTCCAATAAGGTAAATTGCTGATAACGTTCTTTCACAACATAATCAGTAATAGCTTCTTTGCCTTGATTGCGAACGGCCATTTTTAAACGGTTATGCGGGTCCCTTCCGTAAAAAGTTTCTACGCGTTTTCCAGAAATGATAGTTCCATAAACTAGTGTCAAATAACGCCTGCTAATTTCTCGTTCTTGCATCATGCGCACCAGTGCGGTATGCGCAGTTAGTGTTTTCGCTACGATTAATAAACCTGTGGTATCTTTATCCAAACGATGAATGATGCCGGCCCGAGGCAAGGATTGCAGTGAGGGATTATAATGCAGTAAGGCATTCACTAATGTATGTTCAGGGTTTCCTGCCCCAGGATGAACAATTAAGCCAGCAGGTTTATTGATAACCAGCAAATGATCATCTTCAAAGACAAGATTTAAAGGAATATTTTCAGCAAGCGGATGCGCAGAAGTTGGCAGCGTTACTTTAAGCTCAACACTTTCTCCGCCCTGCACTTTGTCCTTTGGTTTAACTGATTCGTGGTCCAAGGTAATTGCACCTTGTTTTAACCATTGTGTCAGCTGAGAACGTGAATGCTCAGGAAATAGTTTTGCCAGCACAACATCGACCCGTTCACCAAAGAACTCTCTAGGAATTACTTTAGTTTTCGTTAATTCTTCACTCATCTCAGGCAAGAGCAGCCTGTTGATTTGTGGCTAAACGGCCACGTAATGAATTCGGCAATGCTTCTGCAATATGTACATTCACAAACTGACCAATCAATTCGCGGGCTCCCTCAAAGTTAACAACTCGGTTGCATTCGGTTCTACCAGCAAGATGGTTCATGTTCTTTTTAGAAGTGCCGGTTACTAGAACGCGCTGCACAGTTCCAATCATAGCTTGGCTATAGCGAGACGCTTGTAATAAAAGTCGATCTTGTAGAATTTTAAGACGCTGCTTCTTGATTTCCATGGGAGTTTCATCTGCCAAATTTGCAGCAGGAGTACCTGGTCTTGCGCTGTATATGAAAGAAAACGATGTATCAAAGCCCATTTCATGAACTAAATCCATAGTATCTTGGAAATCTTTATCCGTTTCTCCCGGGAACCCTACAATGATGTCCGTCGAGAGACGAATGTCAGGGCGTACTTTTCGTAGTTTTCGAATTTTAGATTTATATTCTAAAGCTGTGTAACCACGCTTCATTAACGATAGAATGCGATCCGATCCGCTTTGCACCGGTAAATGCAAATGATTCGCCAATTCCGGAACTTCCGAGTAAGCGTTGATTAAATTATCGGAAAACGCTAAAGGATGTGATGTGGTATAACGAATACGCTCAATCCCTTCCATAGCTGCTAAGTAATGAATTAATAGTGCCAGATCAGCGGTATCACCTGCGTGCATAGCACCACGATAATCATTAACGTTTTGTCCTAATAAATTAATCTCACGAACACCTTGCTGAGATAATTGGTAACATTCAGCTAATACATCATCAAATGGCCGGCTAATTTC
The DNA here is from genome assembly GCA_945862405.1 of Legionella genomosp. 1. Lineage (GTDB taxonomy): Bacteria > Pseudomonadota > Gammaproteobacteria > Legionellales > Legionellaceae > Legionella_A. Next base: position 23,088 of record CAMAYX010000009.1, on the reverse strand, counting down.
CTCTCCACGGGTGTAGGGAACTACACAATAGCTGCAATACTTACTGCAGCCTTCCATAATAGATACGAAGGCAACTGGACCTTCTGCCCTTGGCGCGGGTAAGTGATCAAATTTTTCAATTTCAGGGAAGCTAATATCTACTACAGGTTTACGCGAATTTAGACGCTCATTCAACAACTGCGGTAAACGATGCAGCGTTTGCGGACCGAAGACAATATCAACAAAAGGAGCGCGTTTAATAATATCAACGCCTTCTTGGCTGGCTACACAACCACCAACACCAATCACCACATGCGGATTTTTTTGTTTATATTCACGCCACTGACCCAATTGTGAGAAAACTTTTTCCTGTGCTTTTTCACGGATGGAGCATGTGTTTAATAAAATAACATCTGCCTCATCCACGTGTTCAGTTTTTTCCAATCCATGGGACTGTAATAATACTTCTGCCATTTTTGATGAATCATATTCATTCATCTGACAACCATTAGTTTTAATATATAATTTTTTAGCCATAATCGATACTTTGTTAACTCTTATCTTGAATGTTCTTACAATATGTTTCACGAATTTGCGGTAACAATAAAAGTGATACCAACATGCACGCAGGTAATAATGCTAAGCCTATGTGATAAGCTTGTAATGGATAAACTCTGACTTTATCAACAATCTCACCCTGCCAAAGTTTATCTAAAATCAATCCAATGACCGGCTGCGCGATTGCAATACCAATCATGTTCATCATATTCATGAAGCTTAGACCAGTTGCAACATAACGTTTGCTGCATAATTCTTTTGCAACCGCAAACGCGGGTAGAAATCCTGCAGAAAAAATACCAAATAAAAATAACAGGATTTGCATTATCCAACCGGACTCAATTGGTGCATATATAAAAAGTATGCTGCACGTTAGTGCACCTACACTGCCAAAATACAATGGGGGTTTGCGGCGGCCAATACGGCTAGAGTAGATACCCCATAAAGGAGAAGCAATCGCCCAACCCACAAATACTAACGATATGTAATTTGCTGCCGTAGCTTTTACCAGGTGCATTTTAAACATCAAAAAAGGGACACCCCATAAACCGCAAAATACTGGGGTAGCCATGTACATTAAGCCGCCATAGCTAGCCACAAGCCATAATTGTCTGTTTTTTAATAAGGTTAACAGACTACTCAGCAATGGTTCCTCATCATGGTGCATTGGATGAAGAGGATGCTTAGCGTTGTTAGGAACATCTTTAGAGACAGTAAAAATAATCATCGCTAATACAAGACCAACACACCCCATAAAAATCATGCTATGGCGCCAGCCATAAGAGTCAATCAGCAGAGCAAGAGGTGCTTCTCCTCCTATTGCTCCCAACATGCCTATAGTAACCATAATTCCAGTTAGTAAGGCGAAACGCTCTGCGGGAAACCAATTCGCAGCTAATTTCATCGCTCCTACTGCAGCGAAAGCCGAGCCAAAACCTATCATAAGTCTGGCAACACACGCCATTAAAAAACTATCCGTCAAACCAAAAGCTATTGTGCTCACAGCACAGATGCTGGTAGCAATTGTTAATAATCGCCTCGGACCAAAATAATCTAACAAGACTCCGCCCGGAAGCTGCATGGCGGCATAAGAATAGAAATAAACACCGGATAGAATACCTAAGGTATGACTGGTAACTGAAAAGTCACGCATTAACTCAGAACTCATCACACTAGGAGAAACTTGCAGCAAGCATTCATAAAAATAAAAGATACAGCCCAATCCCCATACGACCCAAGGCAAAATATTTTTCTGCGAAACAGCATCCGGTGTTGCTGGTCGTGGGTTAGTATAAGCCATTATTATCTTTCTCCTGACGGCTGGGTTAAGGCTACATTAGGCGCAACCCGGAATCCTATCATAAAATACTTGGGGATAGTAGTAGGCCAAAGGCTTTAGCTTTTGCAAAATTGGGTTAACTTTATCTCTATTTTTTTAACAAACTTTTTAACTTAGGAGTGAAATAACCTTAAACCTTCCTCTGCGAACGATTTGTCTGATTGGATTTCAACTGTCTTAGTAGGAATATCCACAGCCTTAAATTCAACCTGTTCTGCTGTAGCGGCAGGTATAACGTTAATGAACAAAAGAGCCCTCTGGAGCAACATCTGAGCCGCGCAAATAGTCATTAGTTATTAAGGCCAAATACCATTAGGAAAACGATTGTATTATTGTATTTGCATATCAGTCAATTAATGAACATTATCTTAAGAAGCTTGACATCGCTTCACGAAAAGGACAAAATCTCGACCTCGCGTGGCTATGTAGCTCAGCCGGTTAGAGCGCGGCACTCATAATGCTGAGGTCGGTAGTTCGAGTCTACCCATAGCCACCACAAATGACAGCTCTATTTCTTTACATTAATCACTTAGTTGATGCATTTCGCGCAACCATATTACACCTAGCAAGCTCGCTGACATATTCGGTTCATATTATTACAAAAGACGGACAGGATATTGGTGCAATTGGTATCAGTGGAGCTAATCCTGAACTGGATGGGATTTGTGCAAAAGCAGGATTGGATGCAATTGAACGTGAATTATAGCGATTGTCTGCTGCCTAGGCGGGCAACCATTTTTCAAAATGCTCGATTTTTCAACTAGATTTCCAGTTCGCAGGAATAACAAGATTTTAGGGCATGAATCAGGTTCAGTTCTTTTTTGAATTATGGTTGTTTTTTAAAGGAAAATGACTATTGGTTCTGTTGAAATTTGGTTATGATGGGGTAATTTACTTAACCTGGTTGCTGGATGCGAATCTTTAAGTTTTTCTTGTTAATTCTGTTTTCGGTTGTAGTAGTAAGTCACGCAGCAGATATTAATATTAAAACGCTAATCCAAGACGGTAAACCAGTATATTTATTACAAGCTAAAGCATTTGAACAAGAGTCTGAGGCTAAAGCGTATCAAAACAAACTAACCACAGCACTTAAGCAGCCTACTCTTATTTATCACCCTGACCAAAAAAGTCCCTATCAAGTACAAATTGGTCCTCTTCATGATTTTTCCTTAGTAAAAGAAACGTTTACCAGATTACAAATTGCACAAGCAGAGCCAGATGAGGCTCCAGCAGACGCTAATGCTCAAAATCAAGGGCAAGCACAGCAGCCCGAACAAAGTACTGATCAGAATGCAGATCAAACTCCTGATCAAACTGCAAATCAAGGCTCGGAACCCGAGGCTGCGGAGCCTGATCAATCACCACAAGATGCACCACAAGAATCATCAGACGAAACAACTCCTGACGAAGAAGTTCCCGCGCAGGATGATGCATCAGGACAAGACAACGGCACGCCGCAAGAAACGCCAGTTAATCAAGATACACCCCCGCAGGCTACCGGCTCATCTACAGGAAAGTCTACGATTACGCAAAAACAAAAAGGTAAAATTTGGAATTTACGCAATGCAGACATTCGCGCGGTCATTGCAGAAGTATCACGCATTACTGGTAAAAATTTCCTGATTGATCCCCGGGTGCAAGGAAAAGTTTCCATTGTTTCCGGTTCGCCTCTAGAGGACAAGGAACTGTACCAGGTCTTTCTATCCATGTTGCAAGTTTCTGGGTATACCGCTATTCCAAGCGGAAATATCATAAAAATTTTACCAAATATCGATGCCAAAACTATGGCTCCTGATATGGACGGAAACGAAGGTGCCCCTACTGGTGATGAAATGATGGTACAAGTGATCACCGTAAATTATGTACCGGCAGAGCAATTAGTACCGGTGCTGCGGCCACTAATGCCACAATGGAGCAGTGTCTCGGCATTTTCACCGGCCAATACTCTAATATTATCCGGCAGAGCCAGTAACATTAAACAAATGGCCAATATCATCAAGCAAGTAGATACTTCTGCAGTCAATGGAATTGATATCGTGCCTCTTAAGCATGCCCTAGCAATGGACATCGCTAACACGCTTAAAGATTTAGTAAAATCGCAACCAGGTAGCGGCCCCCATGCGCAAACCGTTCTGGCTTCAGACGACCGTAACAATGCGATATTAATCAGCGGCAGTAAGCTGGATCGGATACGCCTACGTTTACTCATCACTCAGCTGGACAAAGCTAATCCTTATGGTACTAGTAATACCCAAGTCATCTATTTGAGTTACCGTCGAGCCAAAGACTTAGTCCCTATTTTAGCCGGCATCGCCCAAGCCAGCTTTAGCGGTACGGTAGGGACCACAATAGGAACTATAACCCTACCCAGATTAGATAGTACAAATCCTGCATCTAACTTAGCTAATGCTACCGGCAGTGGCGGACAAGGCTCTTTTGGTACGCCTTCACCCAATGACACATCTGGCGGCGGTGCTGGCGATTCTTCTGACAGTGGTGGAGGTACGGGCAATGCTACGGGCACAACAGGACAAAAAGAAGGCGGGACCAAACCTACCGTACAAATTATTGCTGAGCCCAATACCAACTCCATCATCATCAATGCACCGCTGACACTAATACGTACTCTAAAATCTGTGATCACGCAGTTGGATATTAAACCAGCACAAATATTAATCGAAGCCTTGGTCGCAGAAATTAACGAAACAGATTTTAATAGTTTAGGGGTTGAATGGGGTTCTATTAATCGTGATAACAACAATTCTAGCGCCTTCAGCCCAGGATTTGCTATCATCAATACCAAAACAAAATTGGATAATTTTCAAGCGCAAATTTATGCTTTAGCCCGACAAAGACGCGCTAATATTTTATCCACACCATCGGTGGTTGTATTAGATAATCGGCAAGCAAAAATTTTGATCGGTAAACAAGTTTCAGTTGCCAGCACAACCTATCCCAATAACGCAGGTGGAACTACTACCGCAAGCCCTTACACAACATTTGATCGCGTAAACGTTGCTTTGCATCTCTACGTTCGCCCGCAAATTACCCGCGGACAAGGTATTGAAATGCAAATCGACCAGGGTAACGATACCTTAGACCCATCCGTCACCGACCAATCCGCCGCAAATCCTACATTTAACATTAGTGCTATTGTTACCTCAGTACATGTAGAAAGTGGTGATATAATTATCTTAGGGGGTTTACGTCAAGACAGCTTAGGTAATGACAATAATAACATCCCAATTATTGGTGATCTCCCGGGCATAGGCAGAATGTTCCGCCATAATATTAACCAAAGGGAGAAAAAAGTACTTATGGTATTCATACGCCCTGTCATTGTTCGTACCGAAAAAGACGCCGTAAGAGTAACCGGCGGAAAGTACTATGATACTCGCCAAGATGAATTGGAGTTTGCACGCTCACAACCCTACGATAAACGGAATGATGAAGTTGTAATGCCGCCTGAACATGTTGCGGCACTACCAAAGCCATTCTGCAGGACCGCAGTTCCGGTTGTTCCTACACGAGCACTGCCTCCACCCAGGATTCCGGTTCCGGCTCAAGCACAGATAGAAGTAACGAAATAGTATTATGGAAAAAATTGAACACCGGCTTCCATATTTATTTGCCAAAAAGCATGGTGTGGTTGCTGAAATACAACAAGATGAAAATAAGGCGTTGGTTTACCATCTGCCCGAAACCCCCTTTGACGTTTTTTTAGAAGTTCGCCGCTTTTTACAATGCGAATTACAACTTGAAGAAGTGAATCCTACCGAGTTTCAACAACATCTCGCTAGTTTCTATCAATCCCAATCTTCCATATCAGATGCCGCTGAAGGCATGGAAGACGAGCTGGATTTATCACAGCTAGCAGGTCAACTACCGGTAAGCGAAGACTTATTGGACAATCAAGACGATGCGCCCATCATTCGCTTATTAAATGCTTTGTTTACCCAGGCTATTAAGCACAAGGCCTCTGATATTCATATTGAAACTTATGAAAACCGTGTTTTAGTACGCAATCGTATTGATGGAGTTTTACAAGAGGTTTTAGAGATTCAGCGGGGTATTGCGCCTCTAGTGATATCTCGAGTAAAAGTTATGGCAAAACTAGACATTGCCGAGAAACGCATCCCACAAGACGGTAGAATTTCTTTACGTATTGGGGGTCATAACATTGACGTACGCGTTTCCACCTTACCATCCAATCATGGCGAGCGAATTGTGTTACGGATCCTCGATAAACAAGCAGCGCAGTTAAACTTAAGTTTATTGGGAATGACCGAACCAACCATGAAGAAAATTCGTAAACTTATTGCGAATCCCCATGGGATTTTATTGGTAACCGGGCCGACTGGTTCGGGAAAAACCACGTCCCTTTATGCCATGTTGACGGAATTAAACGAAGTAAGCCGAAATATTCTTACGATGGAAGATCCTATTGAATATGATCTTCCAGGTATTGGTCAATCTCAAGTTAATACCAAAGTGCAAATGACATTTGCTAAGGGATTGCGTGCAATTTTACGCCAAGACCCTGATGTCGTTATGGTTGGGGAAATTCGTGACCTAGAAACAGCTGAGATTGCTGTACAAGCAAGTTTAACTGGACACTTAGTGTTATCTACCCTGCACACCAACAGTGCACTCGGCGCGATTACTCGTTTATTTGATATGGGCGTTGAATCCTTTTTGCTATCTTCAAGTATGATAGGTTTAATCGCACAACGTTTAGTAAGAAAATTATGCCCTTACTGCAAAACACCCTATCATTTACGTGATGATGAGCGTGAACTTATGGGTATTACCCCAAGCACGGAAACTTCCAAAATTTGCGAGCCTCAAGGTTGTGAGTACTGTAATCATACTGGTTATCGAGGGCGTACAGGCATTTATGAAATCATCATGATTGACGAGACCCTGCGCAGCATGATTCATCGCCGAGAAAATCTACAGACCATTGAAGAGTACATCCGACCGAGCTCTCCGAGCATTCAGCAAGATGGATTTCACCGGGTTTTAGAGGGAGATACGTCATTGTCGGAGATTTTAAGGGTTACAACGTCGTAGATGGTAGGCTCCCGCCCCCGGAACCCAGAACCGTTCAGCCTCCACCAAATCTGACGGTTCTTACAGGCGCCGCCAGGTAGTACCACCTGCACCATCCTCAATCTCAACTCCCATGGCTTGTAACTCACCACGCAGCTTGTCTGCAGCCGCCCAGTCCTTTTGCTTACGAGCTTGCTCGCGTTTTTGGATCAAAAGTTCAATCGTGTCACGATCATCAGAAGTTAGTCCCGCTTGCAAAAATGCCTCCGGATTTTCATTTAAGAAGCCTAAAATCCCAGACAATTCTTTTAAGGTATAAGCAAGCCCAGCTGATTTGGTTTTGTTAACCTCATGGCTCAATTGGAATAAAACTGATAAAGCTATGGGTGTATTAAAATCGTCGTTCATGGCTTCATCAAAGAGCGATTTCCAATGGCCATCTAAAGTTTGCTCAGACTCTACATTAACTTCTTTTAGCGTCTGATAAAGGCGCGCTAAAGCTTTATGAGCGTTCAGCAGATTTTCTTCTGAGTAATTAAGTTGGCTGCGATAATGACTGCTGAGCAGAAAATAACGTACTACCTCAGGATGATGATTTTTTAGTACATCTTCAATGGTGAAAAAATTACCTAATGATTTAGCCATTTTTTCATTATTAACCTGTAAAAGACCTACGTGCATCCAATAATTCGCAAATGGTTTAGACGTTGCACCCTCACTTTGGGCAATTTCATTTTCATGGTGTGGGAATTGTAAATCCACCCCGCCGCCATGGACATCAAATTGCTCACCTAATTCTTCCATGGCCATCGCGGAACATTCAATGTGCCATCCAGGTCGTCCATTACCCCAGGGTGAAGCCCAATAGGGTTCTTCCGGTTTTGCCATTTTCCACAAAACAAAATCTAATGGTGAGCGTTTCTCTCTAACGACATCGACCCGAGCTCCAGCAACTAAACCTTCAATTTCTTTCCGAGATAGTTTTCCGTAATCTTTGAATTTTGCTACCTCGTAACAAACATCGCCGCTATCGCTTACGTAGGCATGTCCATTGTCAATCAACCGCTCAATCAAACGTATGATATGAGGAATATGGCCAGTTGCACGGGGTTCATGATCGGGCAATAACAGATTTAAGGCTTGGCTATCAGCATACATTGCTTCAATGTAGAACGAAGTTAATTCATCAATAGGAATGTTACGTTCCTGGGCGCGAGCGATGATCTTATCGTCAATGTCCGTAATGTTACGTACAAACTTAACTTGATATCCCTGCCAGCGCAAAAAACGCACAATAGCATCAAAACACACCATGGAGCGGGCATGCCCTAAATGGCATACGTCATAAACGGTAATTCCACATACGTAAAGGCCAATTTTCCCTGGTTGAATGGGTTTAAATACTTCTTTGCTACGCGTTAATGAATTGTAAAGCTGCAACATGGACTATTCCTCTTTACTAACTAATCTTTCCCCAAGTGTCTTTTAAATCCACGACCCGATGAAAAGCAATGGCTTTATGATCGTTTACCTCGTTAACACAGTAGTATCCTAAGCGCTCAAACTGAAATACATCATTTACGTTTGCAGACACCAGGGATGGTTCACAATAACCCTGTTGGACGTTCAAAGAATCATGATTCAAAAATTGGAAAAAATCATCTTCGCGTCCGGGATTCGCATCATGAAATAGGCGATCGTATTGCAGAACTTTTATTGGGTGCGCAAATTCTGAAGCCAGCCAGTGGATTACCCCTTTGACTTTTCTATCTTCAGGATTCTTGCCTAAAGTCGCTGGATCATAAGTGCATCGTAATTCGATGATATTACCTTGTAGATCACGGACCACGTCATTACAACGAATAATATAAGCATTACGCAACCGCACTTCGCCGCCTGGAGATAAACGGAAAAAGCCTTTTGGCGGGCTTTCCATAAAATCACTTCGTTCAATATAAATTTCGCGGGCAAAAGGTAACACACGTGTTCCATAAGAAGGGTCTTGCGGATGATACGCCGGAGTTAGTTCTTCAACTTTTCCTTCCGGGTAATTGTCGATAATAATTTTTAATGGATCAAGAATACCCATAACTCGTTTAGCGGTTCGATTCAATTCATCGCGCACACAAGCCTCAAGTATGGACATATCAATAACCGAGTCACTGCGCGAAATACCAATCTCTTCACAAAATTGTCGTAATGCCGCGGGTGGATATCCTCTTTTACGCATGCCGCGTAAGGTAGGCAATCGAGGATCATCCCAGCCTTCCACTACATTTTCCTCAACCAACTTCCTCAATTTGCGTTTACTGGTCACTGTATGCGATAGATTCAATCGTGCGAATTCGGTTTGTTCGGGTTTAGCAGGTAATGGGAGATTATCGATAAACCAATCGTACAAAGGTCTATGGTCTTGGAATTCAAGCGTACACAAAGAATGACTGATTTTTTCTAAAGCATCGGAAATAGGATGAGCATAATCATACATTGGATAAATGCACCATTCATCGCCAGTACGTTGATGACTAGCATGACGTATACGGTACAGTACCGGATCGCGCATGTTCACATTACCTGACTGCATATCAATTTTTGCTCTAAGTACATGCGTACCATCAGGAAACTCCCCTGCCTTCATACGTTGAAAGAGCTCTAAATTCTCTTCTTTTAAGCGGTTACGATAAGGACTTTCCTTGCCTGGTTCTTGCAATGTCCCTCGGTAAGCGCGAATTTCTTCCATAGTTAAACTGTCGACGTAGGCCAAGCCTTTTTCAATTAAATGCACGGCAAAGTCATACAATTCACGATAATAATCAGAAGAGTGGGTCATACCACACCATTCAAACCCTAACCAACGCACATCATCAATTATGCCATGGACAAATTCATCTTCTTCCTTGATGGGATTAGTGTCATCAAATCGTAAATAACATTTGCCAGAAAACTCTTCTGCCAAGCCAAAATTCAAACAAATGGATTTGGCATGACCTATGTGCAAATACCCGTTAGGTTCAGGGGGGAATCGGGTAATAACTTCTTTGTGTTTTCCGTTCGCCAAATCCTCGTTGATCATTTGACGAATAAAATGGGCTCGTTTTTCAATGATATCGTTCATAATTAGTTTCCAGGATTATCCATTGCCGTGCGCATATTTTTAATTAATTCAGTTCCAAATGGGGCTGTAAAATTATTGCTGTTATACGCTTGTAATATTTCGTTTATTAATGCGGCGCCCACAATAACGCCATCTGCAAATGACGATACACTAGCTGCCATTTGCGGAGTTTTAATCCCAAAACCCACCATAACAGGAAGCTTGGTTTTATTCTTTATATGTCGGTAATGGGTGCTTACCGCATCCAAATCAAAGGAGCTAGAACCTGTGACTCCCTTCAAAGAAACGTAATACAGATACCCACGGCCTAAGGATTTGATGTGTTCTAAACGTACGTCAGTGGTGGTTGGCGAGCACAAGTAAATACTGTACAAATCAGCCGAGGCCCAAACTTTCGACACATATTCACTTTCTTCTGGTGGAAGATCTACCAAAATCGTACCATCTACCCCTGCAGTTTTGGCCGCATACGCAAAACGTTCATACCCATATTGTTCAATCGGGTTTAAATAACCCATAATGATAATAGGCGTCGTCACATCATCTTGACGAAATTCACGGATCATTGCAAACACATCATCCGTGGTAACGTTATGGGCTAAAGCGCGCTCCATTGCCGCCTGTATTACTGGACCTTCAGCCATTGGATCAGAAAAAGGAATGCCAATTTCAAGTATATCTGCCCCAGCTTTAACTAGTTCGTGCATGATAGAAACCGTCGACGTTGGATTCGGATCCCCTGCTGTAATGTATGGGCTTAACATTTTTTTACCTTGAGTTTTCAACCGCTCAAGTGCAACTTCTATTCGATTCATGCTTAATTACTCCAGCGAGATGCCTTCAATAGTGGCCACCGTATGAATGTCTTTATCTCCCCGACCGGATAAATTGACAATGATTTGTTGCGATGCATCCATTTCTTGTGCAAGTTTCATTGCATAAGCAATAGCATGACTTGATTCAAGTGCCGGAATAATTCCTTCGGTTCGTGACAGTACGTGAAACGCAGCCAATGCCTCATCGTCATTGATTACAACGTATTCAACACGTCCACTATCTTTTAAATAAGCATGTTCGGGTCCAACGCCAGGATAATCCAAACCTGCTGAAATTGAATGAGTATCTTTGATTTGGCCATACTCGTCACACAATAAATACGTACGGTTACCATGCAGTACACCTGGTTTCCCACCCATTAAGGAGGCGGCGTGTTGACCAGTTTCTAGTCCTTTGCCCCCAGCCTCAACACCAAAAATGGCAACCGACTCATCTTGCAAAAATGGATAAAATAATCCAATCGCATTAGACCCGCCACCAACACAGGCAACAAGAGCATCTGGTAGCTTTCCAGTCTTTTCTAAGAGCTGACTTCGCGCTTCTTGGCCGATAATGGATTGAAAATCACGTACCATTTGTGGATAAGGATGTGGACCTGCAGCTGTGCCAATAATATAAAACGTATCATCTACATTACTAACCCAATCGCGCATTGCTTCATTGAGAGCATCTTTTAAGGTTTTTGAACCTGCATGTACTGGAACTACCGTAGCCCCCAACAGTTTCATGCGAAATACATTAATCGCCTGACGCTTGATGTCTTCGGAGCCCATATAAACAAGGCACTCTAAGTCGAGCTTGGCAGCTATAGTCGCTGATGCAACCCCATGCTGTCCTGCCCCAGTTTCTGCAATAATTCGTTTTTTCCCTAAACGTTTAGCAAGTAAGCCTTGGCCTACCGTATTATTAATTTTGTGCGCACCGGTGTGGTTCAAATCCTCTCTTTTTAAATAGATTTGTGCGCCACCCAGTTTTTTACTTAAACCCACGGCATGATAAAGCGGTGTTGCCCTTCCCACATAATCTTGCAGTTCCGCAGTAAGCTCTGATAAAAATTCAGGATCTTGGCGTGCCTCTTCGTATGCCTTGCGCAATTGCTGTAAAGCATCGATAAGAGTATCTGCAACAAATACCCCGCCGTAAGGCCCAAAATGACCATGTTCATCTGGAAGTTGATAATCGTTCATAAATTTCCCCAAACAGCTTGCACAAATTCATTCATTTTACGGTGATCTTTTATACCTGGTTCAGATTCTACCCCGCTGCACACATCAAGAGCAAACGGCTCATAGCCACAAGCTTGCTTAGCATTGTGCGGCGTTAAACCGCCCGCCAAAATAATTGGCGTTGCAATATGCTTTGGTATTAACTGCCAATCAAAAGCGGTACCAGTGCCTCCGTAGTGTGCAGAAGGCGTATCTAACAATACAGCAGCAGCATTGGTGTGTAATCTTGCACTAGCTTCAATTGCGGCCAGTGAACTTACAGCAATTGTTTTGATATAAGGCGTAGCGAATTGCGTGCAAAAATCGGGAGATTCTTCTCCATGAAATTGCAGATGTTGTAGCGGAAATAAGTCTAGCACTTCGGCTACCAAATCACGCGTTGGATTAACAAAGACTCCAACAGCATCAACAAAAGCAGGTAAACGCCGAATTAAAGGTTGCGCTTGTTTTGGCGTAATGTAACGTCGGCTTCGTCCATAAAAAATAAAACCAACGGCATCAACGCCCAGCGAAACAGCATGTACAACATCTTCTTCCTTCGTCATGCCGCACATCTTAATTCGCACTCTCGCCATTATTAATTTCCAAGGAAAAATAAAGGACTAGAAGCGACTTTTACTACGCCAAATTCTTGCGGATAATCTACATCAATAAGATACAACCCATAAGGAGGAGCTGTTTCTGCGCCTAGTTTACGATCTTTGGCGATCAATACGTCTTCAACCCAAGCTACAGGACGTCGTCCTGAGCCGACGGCGATTAATACACCAGCAATGTTGCGCACCATATGGTGTAAAAATGCATTAGCACTGATGTCGATTAATACAAAATCACCTTTGCGAGTAACTTGCAAACTTGAAACATTGCGCATAGGTGTTTTAGATTGACACTCAACGGAGCGAAACGACGTAAAGTCTTGCTCTCCCAAGAGATGTTGACTGGCTTCATGCATCAAACGATGGTCCAATTGCCGATACTGCCAAGTAACGTTCGAGCGTAATAAAGCGGGTCTTACCGGTGCATTATAAATTACATAACGGTAGCTTCGAGAACTTGCTGAATAACGGGCATGAAAATCATCCGGCATTTCTTTCCCCCACTTGACGCAAACGTCTTTAGGCAAAAAAGAATTAGCCCCATGAATCCAAGCGCGAATGGTACGCTCTTTTTCGCAATCAAAATGTATGATTTGATTGGTTGCATGTACACCGGTATCGGTACGGCCAGCACAAACAATGCTTACCTCGTGATTGGCAACGTTGCTTAATGCTTGCTCCAGCATGTGTTGTACTGTACGCAGGCCGGTTTGTGCTTGCCAGCCATGATACTGGCTACCATCGTATTCAACCATTAAGGCAATACGCATAAGCATTTCCTGCTAAAAACGGCCAATGTATAACACTGTAAGGTATTTGTCTAGGTCGGGGCTGTTGCCAATTCTACTAGCTTGGTCGAGATGACCAGATTCTCTGCATGCCCCCTAATACCTATCTTCCAAGGAAGATAGCACAGTATTCGCTTCTCCACTTGGGGAGAAGGTGTCTGTAAGGCGGATGAGGGCTCACCTACCTTGGCAACAATCCCTATTCCATGGATTTATTTTATAAAGTTTTTCCGCTGATATTTGGTTGCTGGTTTTCATTTTGATCATCACAATCAGACAGTAAGGGTGTTTCTAAGGTTGATGCTTTCAGACTTCTCAATGAAGCTGCACTTTGACGCGACAGATCACTTGTATCTCTAAGGGGCTTACTCGATAGGTCCCTAGATGAAGGTAGAGGAGGTGTGTTATGATAATCTTGTCTTGGCGCGACCTGAACTCTAGGCCCTATCTCTACACTGACCTCACGATCCCGTTGAACTCGTTCTCGAGGTTGCTCCTGCTCCCTGGGCACAACTCGCTCTTGTTCTGCTTTCACAAATTGTTGATGCACTTGTTCGTTTTTACCTGCTTTTATGCTGGTATCAATCTGCTTTCCTAGACCCACAAGCGCACCAATAATAGTGATTGGTAATAAAATCGTAGCAAATGCGATACCTTTCCCTATTGAACTGAAGAATGTATCTTTCATGAACTGGCCGAACGATCTACCGTGCACTTGATCAACAGCCGCCGCCATAGATTCAGGGGCACCTTTATGGGCCTGCATTTTTCCAGCCTTAGATTGCTGCAAGTTGGTCATTACCGAACCGGGCTCTTCTGCATGGTTGGTACTTTCGAATGTGCCAACGGTTGGGCCATTCCTAGCTTCAACTTTAGCCGCAGCACCTTGGTCAAGCAGGCTTATCATTGAAGCAGCACCTTGCAATGCATATTTATTATAAGCAACGTCAATGGCATTTTTTAACGTTGCCATTTTTTCTGGAGCATTTTGACCTGTACTTAACTCAGCAAGTGCCTGACGAATTGCATGACCCTCTTGACCTAACTTGCCTCTTGCGGCTGCATCAAGAATAGCTACCCGGCCATTTACTGCTTGTGCACGCTCATTACCGCTTTTACATCCAGCTATAGACCCTTCTTCCGCATAGATAGCCAAAGCTTGGGTTAACTTAGAATACTGATGATCTTCATGTAAATTGTTTGCGAAGACTAGTTGCAACGCTCGGGTGATTTGCTCTTTGGTCTGTACTGCATCTCTCCGACCTGGTGGTATGGTCTCATCCGGCGTTACAGGATCTTGTAGCTCTTGTAAGCTAGTTTTAATCAGGCCAATATCCAGAAGGCTATCATTACCTTGACGGGACTGAGAAAAATATATTGGTTTCTTGGGTGAGGGATCATTTAAATAGGCTTCATATAAATAGGCTTCATATTTTTTGAAAACACCTTCAATTTTTGGCTTCACTTTGTCCGGCGCTGAATTATACAGTGTGTGCAGCATGGCTAATTCAGACATTAAAGCCGCTTCTTTCACCAAAGGATAATTATTGCGTTCGCTTAAGCTTTTTCCAAAACCATTTACGGAAATGTTTTGTACAAAACAAAATACTGGGGGTGTTACACTGTTAAGTTGCTCCGCATTATATTGATGAGCTCCTTGTAATATTCTGGTAGCACCTTGCGATTGTAGATTACCGCCGCGATCTCCCGCCCAATGCTCTAATGCAGTATGTAAATTATACACAAACGCCACTGGTTTTTTACCAAGAGCTTCTTCCAAGGCCTCACTAAAATCATGCTTAGCAGCAATGAATTTCAGCTTGTCCTTTATATCTTTAATGCTATCTCTTTCACTTAGCTTTTTCTTTTCATCGATGGAAGGCGTACGAATTTGAATTCGCGGATTTTCACTGGCGTTGATGCCAAAATCAGTATAATTTTGCGTCATTATCTGACGGGTGGCGAGATGTGCACCACCTTTAACACGGTGGTGGGCGGTATTATCTGAACCTTCAATTAAGGTCGCGATGCCCAAATCAGGGTCTAAGTGCAAAACATCATTAGGGGTTGCGGTGGTTCCTTCGGTCAGTTTTTTGTAGTTTGACTGGCGAATTTCATCGCGTTTAATGCCTCTCCTTGCCATTTCCTCTACTAAAAAGACATGAGCTTGCGGGGCAATTTCTTCACGTGCTTTATCCAAGGCCTTGTTTAAGTCACTTAAGGATAATTCCGTAGTGCCATTATTAGACGCTTTCTTTAAAGCTTTTGCATACGCATCCATGACCAAGACATTTACCCGTGCCATAGCCGCCTGGTGAGACTCTTCTATTGCGCCCTTCTTTTCTGGAATTTTGTCTTGATATACCCTGCTCGCTAAACCTAAATGAAAGTGCATCTCTTGTTGTAATGCAATGATGCTGCCCTTAGGTTGTTCCTCTAGCTTAGCAATCACCGCATTGCAAGACTCTGGTGATCCTAGACCGCTCCTTACTAAGGCACCTTTAAGTTGTTGATGAAATTGATCTTTTAGACCTTCTTGCGCATCAAGACTAACGGTAGTGGTAGGGCTTGAGGGCTTACCATGTCGGCCTAAGGCCATCTGAATGGCCTCGGGTGTAGAGTCAACGATAAAGTTCCCGCGCGGCATGTCATTCGCTTCCTGTGCAATATTCGCATAATCTTGCGCAGTTAAGGTGACGTCAACTAGTAAACGCCCTTGTGGGTCAAATGAAGGAGGTTGTTTTAAGGCAGCTGCCTGTTTGGCTTTGGTTAACAGGTAATTCATGTAGATGGATTGAAAAGCTGCTTGCTCTTGTAATGACAAATTTGGCATAGCTAAAGCCCTAAAAAGATCAACTATGCATTCAAGTATAACTAAATTTTATTAAGCAAACATTATGCAAATCCAGTGTCCAAAAACACATTAAATATCTAATTTTTTTAATAAGTTTTCAGCTTCTGTTTTTTGCTGCTCATTCCCATGTTTTAAAACTTCTTCTAGGGATTGATGTGCTGCCTCTTTATCGCCCATGCTCATGTAAGTTTTCGCCAAATCCAATAAGGTATCTAAAGCTTTTTGGCTTTTAACAGGCGAAGGAGACTGATTTTGAGGCTCGGTAATTACCGGATCGGGTTTGAATTCTAATGAGGGTTTTTCTTCAATCTGTTCTAGCTCTAAACCTTTTTCTGCTTCAGGTTCATCTAACTCGAATGACGACGTTGTGTCATCAAGACTCAATGAAGGGGTAAAGAAATCATCATCTTCGTTTGCCGCTGTTTTAACTTCTTTTTCAATAGAACGCGGCTCTTCTATAAATTCTATTAGATTTGATTCTGGTTCCACTTCTGCGGATATTTCCTGCTCATCGGATATTCGCTGCTGTTCAGAAAGTATTGCACTTTGTTCAGCATTTGCTGGAACAACGGGAGCTGTATCCGGTGGCAATGATTCTGGTTCTGGTTCTGGTATTGGTTTTGGTTCTTCCTGCTTTATTATTTTAGTTTCTTCAACCGTAGGCGCCACATAAACTGGCTGCGCTGCCATTACCGGATTCTCTAAAGGTGTTAACAGGGGATAGTTTTTAGCAGGATTTGTGTCAGTTGCAGTTTCCGTTTTTGGGAGCTCAACAGCTTCCTCTTCCTCTTCCTCTTTTTGAGGTCTAAGCCAGAACCACCAATAACCTGCTCCTCCAGCAGCAACCAAAATTAACAGTATCAATAACCACGGCCAGAAATTTGAATCGGTTTCATAAATATCCTGTACCGCTTGGCCTGCAAGGCCTTGTCGAGTTTTAATAAGACGGATCTCTTTCTGCAATTGAGCTAATTGTTCATCTCGTTTTTTTAGCTCATCCAACAAACGCTTATTCTCAGTTTGAGTTAAGACTAACTGTTCCTTTAGGATACTGTTAGCTTCACGGACCGAACCTATTGCAGCTATGGCAAGATCCATTTCCGCTTTCAATTTCGCCTGTTGTAGAGTTTGGGGATCCATACTTGCAGCTTCGCCACCTGCTGGTAAGGTAGTTGCTGCTTTAGGTAGATAAGAAGAAAATTTGTTGAGATTATTGATTGTAGATTGTGGACTCGTAAACAGTGGTGCAGGGGGAATTTGGGAAATGAGGGGCGAATTAAACGTCTGTTGTACAGGCTCTTCTGTTGTATCCTCATTCACATAGGGCGGGAAGAGCACATGCTCAATAGGTTGTTTGGATTGCCATGCCGAATCATGAGCAAAAACCTCCATTTTAGCTTGCTCGGCAGGAATTGTTTTGGCTAAATTACTGCTAGGTATTGTTAAGCGTGAATTTTCTTTGAGCCCGTTTAAATTGCCCTCAGCAAAAGCATCAGGATTTGCTCCCACAATCGCAAGAATCATCTGTTGCAGCAAAACATCATCTTTGCGATACCTTTGCGAAATCTGCCAAATGGTTTCGTTAGCGCGTGTGGGGCCGTAACTCAACTCACTATTGGTGTTACCAGCATCGTCTATGCTTTGCGGGTTGTTATGTACTTCCGTATCTTCCTCAACATTCACAACGCCTGGTTGATTGATCAGTGGCTTAGGAGAATGAATGATCACTGGATGTTGTTTAACGGTTACCAATTTATATGCAGGAGGATCCAATAAGATCGTATAAGAACGATATACTTGTCCTGTAGCCCAAACGACATCAACTAAAATCTGCAAATAAGGATCTCTAATTCTCTCCAATGAACGCACTCGGATTACAGGTCTTCCTGCCGAATTTTTTTCAATATTAAAGCTTAGAAAATTTAATACATTCGCTCGATGCATCCCCATCCGCTCAAATTCTTCTATCGAAGCAACATCGGCTTTGATACCTGACAAAGGGGTGTTGTCCAGATCAGTTAAGTCAATCTCAGCATCAAAGGGTTGATTTAGAAAAGAACGAACCTTCATCTCGCCTAAACCTAAAGCTTGAGCGACAAATGAAGTAAGCGACATGAGAAGTATGGGTACAAATTTCTTTTTCAATCAGCGCTCCCTGCCGGCGCAACCCTAGGGCGCGTTGCCCTATCTAATCATCAAAATAACATTAACAAATTTATCATTCAATGAGATTACATAAAAGTTATGTTGAATTCAAAGTCTTACATTGCAATAGCTCCATCACTACTCCATAATCTGCGCATATTTTCATATAAAGACTCGTTATGACGGCAATGCTGCTTGAGGGTAAAAAAGTTGCAGACTTGATTCGCAATAAGATTGCTGACTCCATCACTCAACATGTAACTTCTGGAAGACGCCCGCCTGGATTAGCAGTGATTTTAGTTGGCAAAAACTCAGCATCACAAATTTATGTAAGCAATAAACGTAAAGCCTGTGACCAAGCCGGCATCCAATCCTTGGCTTATGATTTGCCGGAATCTACAACACAGCAAGAGTTACTAGCCTTAATTCAATCTTTAAATCACGATCCATCCATCGATGGAATTTTAGTGCAACTACCCCTTCCTGCACAGATTGAAACCTCATTAATCATTGAAAGCATTCACCCCGAGAAAGATGTAGACGGCTTTCATCCTTACAATCTTGGTCTTCTTGCACAAAGACACCCTAAACTAAGACCTTGCACACCATTTGGTATTATTCAGCTTTTAGAGCATTATCATTTGCCCATTGCAGGAAAGCACGCGGTGGTAATTGGTGCTTCGAATATTGTCGGCAGACCAATGGCTTTGGAATTATTATTAGCCAAATCAACCGTCACCATCTGCCACCGCTTTACCCCAAATTTAGAACCCCACATTCGCTTTGCTGATATTATTGTTGTGGCCACCGGAGTAATCGATATTATTAAAACCGAGTGGCTTTCACCACACCAAATTCTCATCGACGTCGGCATTCATCGCTTAGAGGATGGAAGCTTGCGCGGAGATGTAGACTTTGTAAAAGCCAAAGAAATTGTTTCCTGGATCACACCAGTACCAGGAGGCGTGGGTCCTATGACCATCAGCACCTTACTGCAAAACACCTTAGACGCTTACGTAGATTCCCAACTATAAAATTTTGCCATACAACATTTTTTTCCTTTTCTACTGCGGTATAATTGTCGAAAAAAAATCTGCAAAAATTACTGTTGCTGATGCTTTCCTCCGTTTCCGACTCAGCCTTGACCATATCATCTTCAGGTTCTTTGAGTCCCTTGCCTCTTCCTTCCCGTTTATCCATCTAATGGTGAAGGTATACCCACCGGCAAAACAACTCTGGCGTATCATTAAGTGAGGAGTAAATCAACGAGCAGCATAATAACTTGCGCCTGAGTAACCGGCAAAGCCGGTTACTCGAGAAGGGTTAGAACGCTTAGAACTAACTACTCGCGATCAAGCTCATCCCAATCAAATTCACCATCCAACTCGTCTTCTAATTCTTCTTTTAGACGTTTGCGCTCTAATCGTTCTTCGAGCATTTTGCGGACTTGACGTTTGTGATCTGAATTGTCCGCTTCTTCAATCTCATTTATGTCTTCTTCGTAATTCATTTCAGTAAATGAATGATCATCAATTTCTTTATGTAGGCTCATAGCGTTCTCCAGTTTTTTCCCCTCAAACAAAGTATAGTGCATCTCTTTATTTTTGATTTAAAACTAATGAAGTTATACTTTAACTCCAAGAACCTTAAGGCAACCTTACATGCTCAGCTATCAACATGGATTTCATGCAGGTAATTATGCAGACGTCCTCAAACACCTTACCCAGTCTAGTTTGTTGGATTATTTAACCCAAAAAAATAAACCAATTTTTTATTTAGAAACTCATTCAGGTCGGGGTTTATATGATTTAAAAGATGCGCAAGCATTAAAAACTAGAGAAGCCGAAGAGGGAGTGCAACAGTTGTGGAAAATTCGTAAACAACTTAGTGAACCTTTTGGGAAGTATTTAAATTGTTTACAACAATTAAATCCTGCTGGGGAGTTGCGTCACTATCCTGGCTCACCTTGGATAGCGTTACATATGCTGCGGGAGCAAGACCGCCTATTTTGTTGTGAATTACATCCTAGAGAATTTGAAATTTTGCAGCAAATGCCTAAGGAAAGAAAACGAATTACATTCGAGGAATGCGATGGCTTAAGCAAGCTAGATGCTTTATTGCCTCCAGCTGAACGGCGCGGCCTAATTTTTATTGATCCATCGTTTGAAGTGAAGAGCGATTATCGACAAATACCAATCCATGTACAAAAAGCTTATCAACGCTTTTCTACCGGTGTCTATTGCATATGGTACCCTATCGTTGATAACAAGTATCATGAACAATTGCTACGAGGATTTGAAGCAATTAAAGCCGAAAAAACATTGCAAATCGAATTTAAGTTACATAAAGATATGGGTAAAGGAATGGGTGGTTGCGGCTTATGGGTGATCAACCCACCTTACACCCTTGCCGAGGAAATGCGCGAAATTTGTACCTTGCTGTGTAAACTATTTAACCCAGGTAAATCGTTTTATATTGTAAAAGGATAGGACCATGCTAATAACACCCATCCCAGCTTTTAAGGATAACTACATTTGGGCCATTACCAATGAACAACAACACACCTTAATTTGCGTTGATCCCGGTGATGCTGCTCCCGTGTTATCCTATACACAACAAAATCATTTGCAGTTAACCAGTATACTCCTTACCCATCATCATCCTGATCACTGCGGCGGAGTGGAGGCATTATTGCAAGCTTTTCCCAAACTAACGGTTTATGGTCCGCCCGATGCGCGTATTCCAAACGTTAAAATCAAGTTGAGTGATGAAGACATTGTCCATATAGATTCTTATGGATTTAGAGTTTTGAATATTCCTGGACATACGACATCTCATATCTGCTTTCAGGAGCCAACAAAAGCGTGGTTATTTTGTGGGGATACCCTCTTCTCAGCAGGTTGCGGAAGAGTGTTTGACGGTACCATGGAGCAACTTTTTACTTCACTGCAAATGATCAAAGGCCTTCCGGAAGATACTCAGGTATTCTGCGGGCATGAATATACCCGCAATAATCTTCGTTTCGCGGCAGAAGTTGAGCCTGACAATGAGCACATTAGAAAATACGCCCAATATCTGCTGCAGCATCCTAACCAATGCTCTTTACCTTCCACCATTGCTTTAGAAAAAAAAATAAACCCATTTTTACGTACACAAGATCTGCAAAATTTTGCCCGATTACACGATATTATTCCTGAAGACTCACTTGGCATTTTTACCAAATTAAGAATTTTGAAAGATGACTTTTAGTACTAATTACATCCTTTTAGGATAATTTTCAAACATTAAGGCTTTATTGCTTCAGTTTTTTTTAGTAGACTGCATAGTCGATTTATCTAGACTAGGTCATATTTTGAAGTTTAAGTCACTGATAAAATTTAAAATATGTGTTTTCTTGATCAGTTCTTTGTTGCTTACCACAAATGCTTCAGCTCAATACAATCCCAACGTTTGGGATGTTATCCGCGGACAATTCTCACTAAATCATGCGGTAACCCAACCAGAAGTACAAAATCAAGTACAGTGGTTAGTTTCACACCCCAGCTATTTGCAAAAATTAGCGCAATCCGAACCCTACATTTATCACATCATCACCGAAATTAAAAAACGCAACCTTCCGGGTGAAATCGCACTAATACCGATGATAGAAAGCGCTTATGATCCATTTGCTTACTCAGGTGCAGGAGCCGCAGGCCTTTGGCAACTAATGCCAGGCACAGGAACCGATTTAGGCCTAAAACGGGACTGGTGGTTCGACGGCCGCAGGAGTATTCGCCCTTCTACAGACGCAGCCCTTAATTATTTAACGTATCTTAATAAATATTTTAATGGCGATTGGTTGTTGGCTTTTGCAGCCTACGACGCTGGTGAAGGCTCCATATCGCGCATCATTAAAAATGGTCCACCATCCCGAAGCGTCACCTTTTGGGCCTTGCCGGTTCCGCAAGAAACGCGGGCCTATATACCTCGACTACTCGCTTTAGCTGAAATCATTGCCAACCCACAACGCTACCACGTACAACTGCCGGATATTCCTCATATTCCTTATTTCGAGGAGGTCAACATAGGCAGCCAAATCGATCTTAATCATGCCGCCAAATTAGCAGGAATTTCTTACAAAGATTTAATCAAGCTAAACCCTGGATTTAATCGTTGGTCTACCCCACCCTATAGTCCATACAAATTACTCATCCCTGCGGATAAGGTGCAAAATTTTAGCCGAAACTTAGCTAATTTACCTGAGGAAAAGCGCGTAAGTTGGACACGTCATTTAGTTAACGTCGGCGATAACTTACCTTTAATTGCGCAAAGATATCATACTACCGTGAACTTGATTAAACAGTTGAACCAATTAAAATCCAACACTATTAAAAAAGGCCAATACATATTAATCCCCAGCAGTAAAAATACTACTGTAGCTCCCCCTAGTCCTGAAACAGCTGCTAATTCTGCTACCGTATTAAAATCGACTGAAACTCATTTTGCTCCTGCAAAACAATATAAAATGCTGCACATTGTGCAAAAGGGAGATTCGCTACATCAGTTAGAAACTAAATATAATGTGTCTGCCAATGCGATTCGCCAATGGAATAATATCGG